>NZ_JANYEK010000034.1 GCF_025363195.1 Sphingomonas sp. | reverse complement strand
GCGACTCGCATCGGGCGAAGTGTTCAAATGCTGCGGCGTAGCGATTGGCTTGCAGGAACTGCTAAGGATTCGAGGCGTTTGCCGGGGCAAATCGAAAACTGACGGGTTGCGCCAAGCGTTCGTCATGCCGATGTTGTTTTCCGACATGCGCCCACCTGACGAACGCCCATCTGCCGACAAGGTCACCGCGGTGCTGGGCCCGACCAACACCGGCAAGACGCATCTCGCGGTCGAGCGGATGTGCGGCCATTCCAGCGGCATGATCGGCTTCCCGTTGCGGCTGCTGGCGCGCGAAGTCTATGACCGCGTGGTCAAGATCAAAGGGGCCAACCAAGTTGCGCTGATCACCGGCGAAGAGAAGATCGTGCCGAGGGACGCGCGCTGGTTCCTGTGCACAGCCGAAAGCATGCCGCTCGACAAGGATCTGGCGTTCGTCGGTGTGGACGAAGCGCAATTGGGCGCGGACCGGGAGCGCGGGCACGTATTCACCGACCGGATAGTGCGCGCCCGAGGGCGCGAGGAAACGATGATCCTTGGCTCCGAAGCGTTGCGCCCGATGCTCAAGGCTTTGGTGCCCGGCGTGGACATCCTCAACCGCCCGCGCTTCTCGACGCTCAGCTATGCCGGCGCGAAGAAGATCAGCCGCCTGCCCAAGCGCTCCGCCATCGTCGCGTTCAGCGCAGAGGAAGTCTATGCTGTGGCCGAGATGCTGCGACGGTTGCGCGGGGGCGCTGCGGTGGTGATGGGCGCACTCTCCCCCCGCACCCGCAACGCGCAGGTCGCGATGTTTCAGGCGGGCGAGGTCGATTACCTCGTCGCCACCGACGCGATCGGCATGGGGCTGAACATGGACGTCGCGCACGTCGCCTTTGCCAGCCTCGACAAGTTCGACGGCCAGCGCCAGCGTCGCCTGACCGTCGCGGAGATGGCGCAGATCGCCGGGCGCGCCGGGCGGCACCAGCGCGACGGGACGTTCGGTGCTCTGGTCGAGGAGGGGCCGGGCGCGTTCACCCCGGAGGAGGTGTTGGCGATCCAGGAACATCGCTTCCCGCGCCTCGACCATCTGTTCTGGCGCGATGGCGAACCGGATTTCTCCAGCATCGACGCGCTGATTCACAGCCTCGAAGCCCGCCCCGACCACCGCGAACTGCGCGCCGCCCCCAAGGCGCTCGACCTGCTCGTGCTCAAACGCCTCGCCGAGGAAGACTGGGTGCGCGACCGGGCGCGATCGCCATCAATGGTCAAGCGCTTCTGGGCGGCGTGCGGCGTGCCTGATTTCCGCAAGGTCGGGCTCGATCCGCACAGCCGCTTCTGCGCGAAAGTATTCGGGTATCTGAGCGAGGGGCACGGACACATCCCGCACACCTGGTTTGCCGAGGAAATTGCCCGGCTCGACAATATTGCAGGCGATGTCGAGACGCTCGCCGGACGCATCGCCGCCGCGCGCAGCTGGGCCTATATCGCCAATCGCGCCGACTGGCTGGCCGATCCGGCGCATTGGGCCGGGCGCGCCGCTGCCGTCGAGGAACGGCTGTCCGATGCGCTGCACCTCAGCTTGACACAGCGCTTCGTCGACAAGCGCACGACGATGTTGCTCCGCCAGATCGGGGCCAACCCGCGCGACCTGCCCGTCACGATCGGCGAACAGGGCGAGGTGATGGTCGAGGATCACACGATCGGGCATCTCAAGGGCTTCGGCTTCACCGTCGCACCGGATGCGCGGGCGAGCGACAAACGCCTCTTGCTCGCCGCCGCCGAACGCCGACTGGGCGACGAGCGTGCGCGGCGCGGCGCCGCATTGGCCGAGGCGGAGGATGCTGCCTTCGCCCTGCACGCCGAGACCGGTGACCGGCCCGTCATCGCCTGGGACGGCTTGGCGGTGGCGACGCTCCGCCCCGGCCCCTCCCTCGCGCGCCCGGCCATCGCACTCGATCGTACGCTGGATTGCCTCGACATCGCCTTGCGCACGAAGATCAAGGCGCGGCTCGCGGCGTGGCTCAATGGCCGGATGGCCAGGCACGTGCCCGCTTTGGTCGCGCTGGAGGCAATGGCGCACGATGCCGAAGCAGGGCCGGCGCTGCGCGCGGTGGCGGCGGCGCTGGTCGACCATGCCGGGCTGCTGCCACGGCTCGACTATCGCGTCAGCGTCGATGGGCTGGATCCGGCGGCGCGCAAGCGGCTGCGCAAGGCGGGCATCACGATCGGTGCGCTCGATGTCTTCGACACTCGCCTGCTGAAACCCGCCGCCGCGCGCTGGCGCCGCGCCTTGCTGTCCGCGCGCCACGGCACGCCGGTCGCCGATGCGCCGGCAGACGGCGCGACAATATTATCCCGCAGTGCGCCGGGCGCGCATCTGTCGCAGGGTTACCGCGCCATCGCGCTGCAATCGGTTCGCGTCGATCTGGTCGAGCGCATCGCCAGGGCCGCGTTCGAGGCGCGGTCCGGGCGCAAGCCCTTCGCGCCGGACCCCGCGCTCGCCATCTCGATCGGGGTTCAACCCGAGACGCTGGAGCGGCTGATGGTAGGGCTCGGCTTCAAGCTGGCGCGCGGCGAAGACGAGCTTCCGCGCTGGGTGTGGCGCGGCCGCGCCCCAGCCCCCGTCATACCGCCGCCGCGTGACAACGCCTTTTCGGCGCTGGCCGATCTGAATCTCCGCCATGTCTGAAGGCACCATGCGGCTCGATCGTTTCCTGTGGTTCGTGCGCCTCGCGAAAACCAGGAACGCCGCGCAGGCGCTCGCCGCGCAGAGCCGCCTGCGCATCGATGGCCGCCCGATCGACCGCGCCCACGCGCAAGTCCGTACCGGCAACATATTGACCTTGCTCCACAATAATCGCGTCCGGGTGATCCGTATCGCGGCCCTGCCCATCCGCCGCGGCCCGGCATCGGAAGCGCAGTCCTGCTATGAGGATCTGGCGCCGGTGGGGGGTGAGAACGTCTCGCATCAAGCCGCAATCGATGGACGGACGATTGACGGCGCGGAACGTCGGGCATAGCAGAACAGCGTTCGTCTAACGGGAAGACCAAGCCATGACCTATGTCGTCACCGACGCCTGCATCAAATGCAAGTATATGGACTGCGTCGAAGTGTGCCCGGTGGATTGCTTCTACGAAGGCGAAAATATGCTGGTCATCAATCCCAGCGAGTGCATCGATTGCGGCGTATGCGAGCCAGAATGCCCGGCCGAGGCGATCCTGCCCGACACCGAATCCGGCCTCGAACGGTGGATGGAACTCAACAATACGTATTCCGCCGAATGGCCCAACGTAACGCGCAACACCGGCCAGACGCCCGCCGATGCCGATGAACACAAGGGCCAGGAAGGCAAGTTCGACAAGTATTTCTCTCCGGAACCTGGCAAGGGGGACTGACGGACGCAGGGCCCGGCGCATGGCGGCCAGCCGCAGTAGCGCGGTGCGGCCGATGGACGAGATGCGTCGCCCTCGATCCGGCCGACGGATTTGCCGGCGACGAGCCAATCGACCACGCCCTTTTCTCCCGTTTCAGCCCCATTCCAAGACACGCGACGATGTCAGGCTGGTAATTTTATTACGACTCTGCTAAGCACGAGAAGACGGAAGGTGTGTTCGCGCGCTATTTCGCTCTGGAGACGTACCAAAACCCAAATCCCCCTTATCGCGCGTCCTTCGACCTAACCCAAGGTCGGGGCGCTTCCACCGGGGGATTGTTCACGGAAAGGCTCAACGATGGCTGCCAAGGCGCTGTCTTTCGACGTCGGCGATTATGTCGTTTACCCCAAGCACGGCGTCGGTCGTGTGATCGAACTGCAAAAGTCGGAAATTGCCGGCATGCAGCTCGAGCTGTACGTCCTTCGTTTCGAGAAGGAGCGTATGACGCTTCGTGTTCCCACCAACAAGGCGGAAAGTGTCGGCATGCGCAAGCTGTCGAGCGACAAGACGCTGCGCGAAGCACTCGATACGCTGACCGGCAAGCCGCGGGTCAAGCGGACGATGTGGTCCAGGCGTGCACAGGAATATGAGGCGAAGATCAATTCGGGCGACCTCGTGTCGATCGCCGAAGTGGTGCGCGATCTGTTCCGCGCCGAGGATCAGCCCGAGCAAAGCTATTCGGAGCGTCAGATCTTCGAAGCAGCGACCAGCCGCCTCGCGCGCGAACTCGCCGCGATGGAGCAGGTCGACGAGCCGGCTGCACAGGAAAAGATCCTCGACATCCTGCGCAAGGCCGCCGCGATCCACAACAAGGACAAGGCCCCGGCGTAAATCGCTCCGGAGTTGCGATCCGATATCGAAAAGGGCGGCCAGCAATGGTCGCCCTTTTTGTTTCGTCTGCTTTTGATTCGCCCTTGGTCGCATGCACGGCTTGAAGCAACGCCGCGTCTCCAATAGCGCGGGCGGGACTCCATCCGGCATCAGGCCGGGGGTTCAGGAGAGCGGTCATGTTAAATCATGTGATGGTCGGCACGGACGATATCGAACGGTCGAAGCGGTTCTACGATGCGGTGCTGGGCGTGCTCGGCGCAGGCGAACCGATCCGCCACAAGAGCGACGCAGGCCAGACCCGCTTATTCTATGTGCATGACGGCAACACCTTCGCCGTCAGCGAGCCGATCAACGGCGAAGCGGCAAGCAATGGTAATGGCAGCACGATCGGCTTCAAGTGCGATTCGCCTGAGCAGGTGAAGCAATTGCACGACGTGGCGGTCGCCCATGGCGGCACCTCGATCGAAGGCGCGCCGGGCCTGCGCGACAGCAATATGGGCGCGATGCACCTGTCCTATGTGCGCGATCCGGACGGCAACAAGCTCTGCGGCATCCACCGGCCTAAATAACCGGAATTCTGGAAACGGGGCGGACGGCGACGATGCGCTGTCCGCCTTCGTCGTTACCCCCTCACGCTTTCTCCAGCGTGCATTGCAGCGGATGCTGGTGCTGCCGGGCGAATTCGGTCACCTGCGCGACCTTGGTTTCGGCGACTTCGTAGCTGAACGTCCCGCACACGCCGACGCCCTTCTGGTGGACGTGCAACATCACCCGCGTCGCCGCCTCCATGTCCATGCGGAAAAAGCGCTGCAGGACCAGGACGACGAATTCCATCGGCGTGTAATCGTCATTGAGCAGCAGCACGCGGTAGGGCGTGGGGCTCTTGGTCTTGGCGCGTGTGCGGGTGGCGATGCCGAGGCCCGTGCCTGGCCCGTCTTCTCCGCCATCTTCGCGTCGTTCGGCCATTGCCGTGATATTGTGATGATCGATCATGTGTCGGCAAAATATGGCATGCCGGGGTCAGAGGGCAAGGGGGACGTAGCGCAAGAGATGGATAACGTTTGTTACCGCTTCGCGGGGCGTATTTCCTGCGCTGGTCGGGGCTTCGCGGTAGCGCAGTCTGCCGACTCGTCTTACGATCTGCCCGATCGGCGGGAAAAGGGCGCGGGCTCGCCGTGGCACCGGACGGGCGGCATGCACTTGGTGCGATTACCGAGACGACCGCGAATGGCGGCCTCCGCACCTCTGGTTGCTGGCACCGAATGGCCAGCCGCGCCAATTGACGTTCCAAACCGGGGAACGCGGCAAGAGCGACGGGACGTTTGCACCCGATGGATTGATCCTGTTCATGGCGACGCAAAACGGTACGCGGGCGCTGTATCGTTTGCCGCCGCCAGCGGTGAGCCGGATATTCTGCATTGGGGAAAACCGATGGGGTCGTCACCACGCGCTGGGGCGGGGCGGCGATTAAGATCTCCTGTCCATCTCGGGCTATGCCGCCGCGCCCGATGGGTATGCCCTCGCCATTTGGGTAGTTGACGCCGCGTTTCACCCCGCTTGACTCATCGGGTGACGTGCGCCCATCTAGGGAACATATAGAGAACGATAATGTACGAGTCGAATACAGTTATTGGCGCACTACGCGCGCGTATCGCCAGATTGGAGGGCGCGCGGGTCAGCGAATCGGCGGTCACCGTGGCGCTCGGCCACCGCGAGATCGATGCGCGGCTGGATGGCGGACTGGCGCGGGGGCGGCTGCATGAGGTGTTCGCATCCGAGGAAGAGGATGCGGGTGCGGGCGCCGGGTTTGCTGCGATGCTGGCGCACCTTGTGGGGTGCGTGGCGGATCGCACTGGCGCAGTGGTGTGGCTGCGGCAGGAGGAGGCGGACGCCAAAGCGCCGCTGCACGGGCCGGGGCTGGCCGAACTGGGCTTCGATCCAGCGGGACTGGTGCTGGGGTTGCTGCCCGATGCGCTGTCGGTGTTGCGCGTCGCAGCGGAGGTGGTGCGCTGTGCCGATGTCGGTGCGGTGGTGATCGAACTCTGGCGTGCCCCCCGCGCATTGGACCTTACCGCGAGCCGGCGGCTGGCGGTGGCGGCGGCAGGATCGGGCGTGACGGCGTTGTTGCTGCGCATATTGGCTGAACCTTCGGCTAGCGCGGCGCACACACGCTGGCAGGTGCGATCGGCAGCAGCCGTGCCCTTGGCGGCGAACGCGCCGGGGTTTCCGACGCTCGATGTGGAATTGTCGCGGCAACGCGGCGGAAAGGCCGGCGGTCGCTGGTGTGTGGAGTGGGATCGTGACCAAGCAATCTTCCGGGCGGCAGGATCTCAGGCGGCGCTTTCTGGCGCTGTGGTTTCCGTTCCTGCCGGCCGACCGGCTGGCACGGCGTGGCGCGCCGGATAGGCCCTACGCGTTCGTCGAAAAGCAGCGCGGGGCGATGCGGCTGGTCGCGGTCGATCGCACCGCACACGCACTGGGCATCGAACCGGGCATGACGCTGGCCGATGCGCGCGCACGCCATCCGGAACTGGTCGCGGTCGAGTCCGATCCCGCCGCCGATGATGCGCTGCTCGAACGGATCGCCGATGGCTGCGATCGGTATACACCGCTTGTCGCGATCGATGGCGCGGACGGGTTGACGCTCGACATCACCGGCTGCCTCCATGATGGTGCCGGCGAGGACGATCTCGCCGCCGAGGTCGAGCGTCGCCTCTCCGCCTACGGCCTGCAGGCGCGTCATGCGCTGGCCGGCACGCCCGAGGCGGCGCAGGCGCTGGCGCGGTTCCAGACCATGCCCGCGCCGGACGAAGTGGCGGCGGTACGGCGGCTCGGCGTGGTCGCGCTCAGGCTCGACGAGGAGACCGAACTGGCACTGCGCCGCGCGGGGCTGAAGACGATCGGCGACCTTGTAGGCCGCCCGACCGCACCGCTCGCCGCGCGTTTCGGTGATGATATGGTGGGGGCGCTCGCCCGGCTGATCGGCAAGTCCGACAGTCGCATCGTGCCGCGCCGCGTGATCCCGGCCCTGCTGGTCGAGCGACGCCTGGCCGAACCGGTGACGCAGACCGCCGCCGCGCTCGACATCCTCGAAGCTCTGGCGACCGAAGTGGCGGAGACGATGGCCGAACGGCATCAGGGCGGGCGGCGATTTGCCGCGCGGCTGTTTCGCAGCGATGGCCTCGCGGTCGATCTCGCGGTCGAAACCAGTCTCGCGGTGCGCGATCGCAAAGTGGTGATGCGCCTGTTCGAAGAACGGATCGAAGGGCTGGCCGATCCGATCGATCCCGGCTTCGGCTTCGATATGATCCGCCTCACCGTGCCGACACTGGGCCCGCTCGCACCGACACAATTGCAGCTGGAGGGCGGCGCGGTAGCCGAAGGCGAGCTGGCCGCGTTGATCGACCGGCTTAGCACGCGGCTGGGGCGCGGGCGTTTCCGCCGCCTACGCGCGCAGGACACGCATATTCCGGAACAAGCGGTGCTGGCGTTACCGGCGGTCGCGGCGGCACCGGACACCTGGGACGCGCCTGAACCGGGCGAACCACCGCTCCGCCCGCTGCATCTGTTCGATCCGCCACAACCTATCCAGGTCGTCGCCGAAGTGCCGGACGGTCCGCCGCAACGCTTCCGCTGGCGGCGCAGTCTGCATGAGGTGACGCGCTTCGAGGGTCCGGAACGGATCGCCGCCGAATGGTGGCGCGATGGATTGACCAAGCCGACGCGCGATTATTACCGCATCGAGGATGCGCGCGGGCGGCGCTTCTGGGTGTTCCGCCACGGCCTGTATGGCACCGAGCGCGAGACGCCGGGATGGTATGTCCACGGCCTTTTCGCGTGACGGAGTTCGTCGAACCGGAATTTGCCGAACTGGTCGTGGCGACGAATTATTCGTTCCTGCGCGGGGCCAGTCACGCGAGCGACCTGCTGCACCGCGCCGAGGCGCTGGGCATGGCCACGATCGGAATCGCCGACCGCAACACCGTGGCTGGCGTGGTGCGGGCGTGGTCGGCGCTGAAGAAGGCACCCGACAAGGGGCGTATGGCACTGCTCGCTGCGAAGAAGGCAAATGGCGAACCCGAAATTCTGACCGATGAGGAATCTGCTGCCCAGATGATCGACCTGCGCCTCGTCGTCGGCGCGCGGCTGGTGTTCGCAGACGGCACGCCGGACATCGTCGCCTATCCCGCCACGCGGCTCGGCTGGGGGCGACTGACCCGGCTGCTAACGGTCGGCAATCTGCGTGCGGTGAAGGGTGATTGCATCCTGAACTTCGCCGACCTGATCGACTATGCGCAGGACCTGCTGCTGATCGTGCTGCCCTATTCCACCGCGCAGGATGAGGAGGCGCACCGCAACCCGGTCGATTACGATTTCGACGATCCAGCCGATCCGTCCAAGCCAGCGCTGCGGCTGGTCGAAATGCCGCCGGTGGACATCGCAGCCACTTTGGTGCGGCTGGCCCGTGCGGCGCCGGATCGTGTTTGGCTGGGCGCGGCAATGCCCCACCGTGGCCGCGACGGGCGCGATCTCGCTCGGTTGAGCAGCATCGCGAAGGCAGCGCGCGTACCGCTGATTGCGACCAACGATGTGCTCTATGCTGCCCCGGAGCAGCGCCCTCTGCACGATGTGCTGACCTGCATTCGTCTCGGCACGACGATTGCGGCGGCGGGACGGAAGCTGGAGGCCAATGCCGAACGCCACCTGAAGCACCCGTCCGAAATGGCGCGCCTGTTCCGCGATTATCCCGACGCTATCACGCAGACACAGGCATTTGCGGCGCGCATCGCCTTCGATCTCAAGGATCTGGCCTACGAATATCCACACGAGCCGGTGCCCGAGGGCTGGGAAGCGCAGGACTGGCTGGAGCATATCGCCTGGCAAGCCGCGATCGAGCGTTATGCCGACTATATGCCCCCCAAGGTGATCGCCACACTGGCCGAAGAATTCACCCTGATCCGCGAACGCAACTACGCTTATTATTTCCTCACCGTCTACGATCTGGTCAAATTCGCCCGCACGCAAGACCCGCCGATCCTGTGCCAGGGACGTGGTTCTGCGGCGAATTCCGCAGTGTGTTTCTTGCTCGGCGTCACCTCGATCGACCCCATGCAGCACGATCTGCTCTTCTCGCGCTTCGTGTCTGAAGAGCGCGACGAACCCCCCGATATCGATGTTGATTTCGAACACGAACGGCGCGAGGAAGTGATGCAATATATCTACCAGCGCTACGGCCGGCACCGCGCCGCCATCGCCGCGACAGTGGCGCATTACCGATCGCGCAGCACGGTGCGGGAGGTGGCCAAGGCGCTGGGCCTGAGCGAGGACATTCCGGCGCGCATGGCCAGCACGGTATGGGGCAGTCATTCCGGCGACATGGAGGACCGGCGCATCACGGAGGCAGGGTTCGACCTCGCCAATCCCGAGATCGCGCGGCTGCGCTTCATCATGGATCAGATTCTCGAGGCGCCCTTCCCGCGCCACCTATCGCAGCATGTCGGCGGCTTCGTGCTGACCGAGAACCGCCTCGACGAAACGGTGCCGCTGCATCACGCGGCGATGGCCGACCGCACCTTCATCGAATGGGACAAGGACGATATCGCTGCGCTCGGCCTGATGAAGGTCGATGTGCTGGCACTCGGTATGCTTACCTGCATCCGCAAGAGCTACGACCTGCTCGAACGGCACGGCTTCGGCACGCACACGCTGAACGTGGATATCGATAGCAGCGATCCCGTCGTCTACGACATGCTGTGCAAGGGCGACAGCATCGGGGTGTTTCAGGTCGAAAGCCGGGCACAGATCAACATGCTGCCACGCCTGCGCCCGCGCGAATTCTATGATCTGGTCATCCAGGTCGCCATCGTGCGCCCCGGACCCATCCAGGGCGACATGGTCCACCCCTATCTGCGCCGCCGCCAGGGCCGCGAACAGGTCGAATTCCCCTCGCCGGCGCCGCCGCATGATCCGGATGAACTGCGCGAGGTGCTTGGCAAGACTTTGGGGGTGCCGCTGTTCCAGGAACAGGCGATGAAGCTGGCCATCACCGCCGCCGGCTTCACTTCGTCCGAGGCCAACCAGTTGCGCCGCGCCATGGCGACCTTCCGCAATGTCGGCACCATGCACAATTTCGAAACCAAGATGGTCGATGGCATGACGGTGCGCGGCTATGATCCCGATTTTGCCGCGCGTTGTTTTCGCCAGATCCAGGGTTTCGGCAGCTATGGCTTTCCCGAAAGCCACGCCCTGGCCTTTGCCCGGCTGGTCTGGGTGTCGGCCTATCTCAAATGCCGCTATCCGGCGGTGTTTGCGGCGGCACTGCTCAATGCCCAGCCGATGGGCTTTTACGCCCCGGCGCAGATCGTCCGCGATGCCCGCGAACACGGCGTCACCGTGCTGCCCGTCGATGTCAATTTCAGCGATTGGGATAATAGCCTCGCCGGCCCCGACCTTCGCCTTGGTTTGCGCCAGGTCACCGGCTTTCGGGAAGTCTGGGCCGACGCCATCATGGCCGCGCGGCCGTTCACCAGCATCGAACAACTGGCGCGTTCGGCGGGCCTCCCCGATCGCGCCCTGCGCCTCCTCGCCGATGCCGATGCCTGTGGTTCTTTGGGCCTGGATCGCCGTGCCGCCGCCTGGGACGTGCTCCGCACCCCCACCAACACCCTGCCCTTGTTCGCCGCCGCCGCTGCCCGGGAACTGGGGGTGGAACCCGCCGCCGACTTGCCCTTGCTCACCCCCGGCGAACAGGTCGCCGCCGATTATCAGACCTTGCGCCTGTCCCTCAAGGCCCACCCCATGGCGCTGCTG
The DNA here is from genome assembly GCF_025363195.1 of Sphingomonas sp. Lineage (GTDB taxonomy): Bacteria > Pseudomonadota > Alphaproteobacteria > Sphingomonadales > Sphingomonadaceae > Sphingomonas. The sequence goes on along the minus strand of NZ_JANYEK010000034.1, from coordinate 333 downwards.
CGCCCGCATTTTGCCGCCGAAGCCATTCTCAGCTGCGCCGAAGCGACCGCTGCCCGCAACGGCCGCCGCATCCGCACCGCCGGTATCGTATTGGTGCGCCAGCGGCCCGGCAACGGCAACGCCATCTTCGTCACCATCGAGGATGAAAGCGGCGTCACCAACATCGTCATCTGGGCGCGCCTGTTCGAAATCTTCCGGCGCCCGATCATGGCGGCGCGGCTGATGCTGGTCGAAGGCGAAATCCAGCGCAGCCCGGAAGGCGTTGTCCATCTGATGGCCAGCCGCATCATCGATCGCAGCGCCATGCTCGATCTGCTGTCGCAAACCCATGTC
>NZ_JANYEK010000031.1 GCF_025363195.1 Sphingomonas sp. | reverse complement strand
ATCATCGTTACAGGACCAGCCCGCCGAAGGCCGCTTCGCAGGGTCTGAACATCGTTTCCCGGTGCGGGTCTATTTCGAGGATACCGACCTGTCGGGAATGGTTTATCACGCCAATTACCTGCGGTATATGGAGCGCGCCCGGTCCGATTTCCTGCGTCTCGCCGGGATCGACCAACGCGCGTTCAACGATGCCGGGGAGGGTGCCTATGCCGTGTCCGCGCTCAGCATCCGCTACAGGCGCCCCGCGAAACTCGACGATGCGCTGGTCGTTGTCAGCATCCTGACCAAAATCAGCGCCGCAACGGTCGATATTCATCAGAGGGTCATGCTGGGTGACCAGATACTCAGCGAGGCGGAGGTGACCGCGGCTCTGGTCGCGCCCTCGGGTCGGCCAAAGAGGCAACCGCGCGAATGGATCGCGGCGTTCGAGGCGCTGATGCGCCAGGGGATATTTGAAGAATGCCAGGGGATATGTGAAGAATGAAGGTGCAATCTTGAACACAGACGCCAGCATGTCGATGATCGGCTTGTTTCTCCACGCCAATATCGTGGTCAAGATCGTGATGGTCGGGCTTCTGCTCGCCAGCGTGTGGACCTGGGCGATCATCGTCAGCTTTGCGATCAAGATCGGCGGCACGCGGCGCAAGACCGAGACGTTCGAACGCGAATTCTGGAAGGCCGACGATATCGACGCTTTCTACCGCAAGGAAAGCGACAGCGACCTGCCAGTGGCGAAGGTGTTTGCTGCCGGTGTGTCTGAATGGCGACGCTCGACCGTCGGCGGATCGGTCGACCGCGAGGGCACGCGGGAGCGGCTGGCGACTGCGATGGGCGCATCGGTGGCGCACGAGATCGACAAATTGTCGGATCGGCTGAACATCCTGGCCACGGTCGGTTCGGTCGCACCGTTCGTCGGATTGTTCGGCACGGTGATCGGCATCATGGACAGTTTCACGCGCATCGCCTCGGCGCAGAACACCTCGCTCGCGGTCGTCGCGCCGGGCATTGCCGAGGCCTTGTTCGCTACCGCGATCGGCCTGTTCGCCGCCATCCCGGCCGTGATCGCCTACAACCGCTTCAGCCACGGCATCAACCGGATCGAGGCGGCGCTGAACCGGTTCGCCGACGGCTTTCACGCCACGCTCAGCCGTCAGTTGGAAAGCGAAGGCAAAAAGTGAGGGGGCTTTTGTGTCGATAAATCTCCCCTCGCAGCGTGGTCGCGGGCGGCGCGCGCCGATGGCAGACATCAACGTTACGCCGATGGTCGACGTGATGCTGGTGCTGCTGATCATCTTCATGGTCACTGCGCCGCTGTTGACGGCTGGCGTGCCGGTCAACCTGCCCGATAGCCGTGCCAAGCCGCTCGAGCAGGATCAGCAGCCCGTGCAGGTGTCGCTCGATGCGACCGGCAAGATCTTTGTCGACAAGGACGAGGTGACCGAGGCGATCCTGCCCGACGTGTTCGCGCAAGTCGCGAAGAAGGCGCAGAACGGCCAGCCGCCGCAGATCTTCCTGCGCGCCGACAAGACGCTCGATTACGGCCGGGTGATGCGTGTGATGGGCGATCTCAACGCCGCCGGGCTAAACCGCGTGGCGCTTGTTACGGTGGGGGACGAACCGAAGTGAATCCTGCTACCCAGCCTCCGTTCGTTTCGAGTCCAGTCGAGAAACCTTGCGTGGCGCTTGCGGCCCGTTTCTCGGCGGCGTTCGCAACGAACGGTTTCTAGGTTTTGCCGATGGAGCGGACGGAGAAGATCGGCCTGGCTGTCGCAATCGTCGGGCATGCCGCGCTGTTCGCCTTGCTCGCGATCGGTTTCCTGTCGGAACCTCGAACGGAAGAGATCAAGCCCAGAGCAATCGATATTTCATTGGTCGACAAGGTTGCGCTCGAATCCACCGCGCCGCCCGCAGTCGATCCGCCGACCCAGTCGCGCGCGCCGGAGCCCGCGCCGCCGGAGGAAGCGGCCCCACCCGAGACCGCGCGCGAACCGAAGCCGGAGCTTAGGCCCGTGCCTGTCAAGCCGTCCGCGCCGGTACCTGCGCCGGCCCCTAAACCAGCGCCCAAGGCCCCGCCACCGCCCAAGAAGCCCCCGGTCACGAAACCCGAAACGCCGGATAAACCGAAGATTTCACGCATCAAGTCTGCCGTCGCTCCGGCAAAGCAGGTCAGCACTGCCAAGGGCACCGGCACCAATGCGGCGGCAAAAAAGCCTCGCGCGGGAGGCTTTGTGCTCGATCCCGAAACCTTGACCGGCAAGACCGCCACGCCGACCAGGGCGAAGGCACCGTCGCCCGCCGCGCCCGGCGCGACGATGGACGCCGCCGCCGCCGCCGATATCGGGTCCGCGATCAAGCGGCAGGTGCAGCCCTGCGCCGATCGTCAGGTCAATCCGGGGCCGGGCGCATCGCGGATCATCGTGACGATCCGGCTGAAGCTCAACCGTGATGGCACGCTCGACGGTCGCCCGACGGTCGCCGATGCGCATGGCGGCGTGGACGATCAAAACAGTCGCTATGTCGATGCCGTCGATCGCAACGCCATCGCGAGTTTCATGGGCTGCGCACCTCTGCGTGGCCTGCCGCCGGAACTTTATGACGTGCCACGGGGCTGGAAAACCTTCAGCCTGCGCTACAAATTGCCCGATTGAGCCCGATTGAGGACGATTCCATGATGCACCATTTCCGATCTTCGGCGCTGGCCTTCGCGCTCTGTCTGGCCGCTGTTGCCCCTGCTAGTGCGCAGGTGGCACCGCCTGCCCCGGCGCCCACGGCACCGCAGGGCCAGACTCCGCCTACCGCGGGTGGCCAGTCCGGCGAACTTGTCGTCGATGTCGTCGGCGGCATCTCCGCCCCCCTCGGCATCGCCATTCCGACGATGCCGGCGGCGGCGGTGACGGAAACCGCCGCCGGACGCACCGATGAACTGGGTCGACAACTCGCGCAGATCGTCACGACCGATCTCAAGAATTCCGGCCTGTTCAACCCGGCAGGCGCGGGCGCGATGAAGAACGTCGAATTCGCCGAAGTCACCGCGCCGGTGTTCGATTTCTGGGCCGGTGCGCATGTCTCGGCGCTCGTGCAGGGTTTCGTACGTGGTAATAATGATGGCACGTTGACCGTCGGCTGCTACCTTTACGACGTGTTCTCCCGTGCGGAACTCGCGCGACAGGGCTTCGTCGTCCAGCCGTCCGACTGGCGGCGCGCGGGCCATAAATGCGCCGACATGGTCTATGCCAAGCTGACCGGCGAGGGACCGTATTTCGACAGCCGCATGGTCTACGTCTCGGAAACGGGCCCCAAGGGCAAGCGCATCAAGCGACTTGCGATCATGGATCAGGACGGGGCCAATCACCGCTTCCTGACCAACGGCCAGTCGATCGTGCTGACGCCCCGGTTTGCGCCGAACCAGCAGTCGATCGTCTATATGAGCTATCTGAACGAGCGCCCGGCGATCTATGTCTACGACATCGCTTCGGGTAACCAGCGCTTGCTGGTCAATAACCCCAGCCTAACCTTCGCGCCAAGGGTTTCGCCGGACGGACGCTTTGTTTTGTTCTCGATGGCGGTGGCCGGCAACACCGATCTGTACCGTGTGCCGATGTCGGGCGGATCGCCGCAGCGGCTGACCGAAAGCCCCGGTATCGATACCGGCGGCAGCTATTCGCCTGACGGGCGGCGCATCGTGTTCGAAAGCGATCGCTCCGGCGCGCAGCAAATCTACACGATGAATGCAGACGGCACCAACCAGCAGCGCATCTCGTTCGGCGGCGGGCGCTATGCCACGCCGTCCTGGAGCCCGCGCGGTGATCTGATCGCATTTACCAAGATCGCCGGCAATTTCCGCATCGGCATCATGAGCCCGAGCGGCAGCGGTGAAAAACTGCTCACCAACGATTGGCAGGATGAAGGGCCGAGCTGGTCGCCCAATGGCCGCGTGCTCAGTTTCTATCGCCAAACGCAGGGCGGTAATGGCCGCGCCGATCTGTGGTCGGTCGATCTTACCGGTGTCAACGAACGTAAAATTCCGACCCCGCTCGATGGATCCGATCCGGGCTGGGGACCGTTACGCCCCTGAGCCGCACATTCCGTTTACCCCCGTCCGCGGTCTCGTACGATCGCGGCACCACCCCAAGCGCAACCACGCGAAGGAGACGCCTGATGGCAAGACTGACCACCACGCTCATGGTAACGAGCGCCCTGCTCGCCACCGCAGCCTGCACCAAGAAGCGGCCCCAAGTGCTGCCCCCGGCCCCCGGCGCGACGGTGACCGCTCCCGGGCCGTCGGCGGACAGCGTCCGCCCCGGATCGCGCGCCGATTTCGAACGCTCGGTCGTCAGCAACACGGTCAATTTCGCGCTCGACCAATATGATATCGATCCGCGCGCGCGGGAAATTCTCGATAGTCAGTCGCAATGGCTGGCGCGCTATCCCAACGTGCCAATCACGCTCGAAGGCCATGCCGACGAACGCGGCACACGCGAATACAATCTCGCGCTCGGCGATCGCCGCGCCAATGCGACCAAGAACTATCTCGCGGCGCGGGGGGTGAACCCGGCCCGCATCTCGACGATCAGCTATGGCAAGGAGCGCCCCATCGCGCTTGGCTCTGACGAAGCCAGTTGGGCACAGAACCGCCGCGCTGTGACGATCGTGGTGAACTGATCGGTCTTCCTTGACGACCCGAAAAGGGCGGCGTGCACCTGGCGTGCGCGCCGCCTTTTTGTTTAGTAAACTCTCGGTCCCGCGGCCTTGAGCCGGGGCGCAGATTGTTCATGCCGGTCACCCCATCGGTTTCCCCTTGCGGCTCGTCGAAATCCGATATAAATATGATATCATATTAAAGGAGGGAATCGATGAACACAGTATCCGGGGATCGCGCGATCAACCGGTCGGCGGAGCGGCCGGCGCATACGTCGAGCGGCTATCTGATGCTCATGGTGCTCGTCGCCAGCCTCATCGTTGGCGCGGGCGGGGGCGCCCTGATCGATCTGAATCCGGTCCTCGGCGGCACGATCATCGTTGCCTGCGCGCTCAGCTTCCTGTTCGTGTCGTGCGGTTTCTACATGCAACAACCCAATCAGGCGACCGCGATCACCCTGTTCGGCGCGTATAAGGGCACCGACCGGCACGAGGGCCTGCGCTGGCTGCTGCCGTGGCTCGGGCGCCGGAAAGTCTCGCTGCGCGCCAACAACATGATTTCCGAACGTCTCAAGGTGAACGACCTGCGCGGCAACCCGATCGAGATCGCCGCGCAAGTGGTGTGGCGTGTTACCGACACCGCGCAAGCGCTGTTCGACATCGACGATTACAAGGCCTTCGTCATCGTCCAGATCGAGGCGGCGGTGCGCACGATCGGCGCGCGCTATCCCTATGACGATTACGAGCATCAGGAGGTGACGCTGCGCGGCAATCACGATCAGGTGGCCGTGGAATTGCGCGCGGAATTGATCGCGCGGTTGGTCACGGCGGGGCTGACGGTCGATGAATGCGGCTTCACGCATCTGGCCTATGCGCAGGAGATTGCCGGCGCGATGCTGCGGCGGCAACAGGCGCAGGCGGTGGTCGCAGCGCGCACCACTCTGGTCGAAGGCGCCGTCGGCATGGTCGAGATGGCGCTGACGTTGCTCAGCGAGAAGAACGTGGTCGAACTGGACGACGAGCGCCGCGCGGCGATGGTGTCGAACCTGATGGTCGTGTTGTGCGGCGATCGCGATGCCCAGCCGGTGGTGAACACAGGCACGCTGTATCAATAGGCCGGATGTGTGAGCGTACCCCCGAAAAAAGCCTTTCCGTTGCGCCTTGATCCCGCGCTGTATGAGGCGGTCGAGCGCAGTGCGGGGGGCGATCTGCGCAGCGTGAACGCACAGGTCGAATGCCTGTTGCGCGAGGCGTTGGCCAGGCGCGGCGTGAAAGTGGCGCACAGCGAGACGCCCAAGCGCGGGCGTCCGGTCAAGGGCGTCGGAGAAGAATAGGGAGACTGACGATGAGCAGTGAGGACGGCATCTGGTTCGAACAGAAGCGGATTGGCTTTGGATCGGGACGGCCGGTGGCATGGCAGGGCTGGGCCCTGATTGCGGGCTATGTCGGCGCGGTCGCCGGACTGTCCTTCGCGTTGATGCCCATGCACCCGGTGCCATTCTATGCCGTGGCCGCCGCCGCCACGATCGTCATGGCGGTGGTCGCTGCCCGCCATACGCGCGGCGGGTGGAAATGGCGCCCATAGACCCGTAAGTCGCTTCAGCCCAAAGCCTCGTCCAAAAGCTTCGCCAGCCTCAGACCGCCTCGTTCGACCTCCAGCTTCGCCGCCGGCAGGATCCGCGCGATCGTCGCTTGGTCCAGCTTCGCGCGCTTCGGCTCCGGCCCGCACGCGTCGCCGCCGAGCGCACTGGCATAGGCCACGTCATGGGCGACCTGCCAGCTTTCGTGGCTCCAGTCCTCGACGCTGCCGAGCTGCAATTCCGCTCTCTCCGCCGCCGAATAGACGCGCACGGGCGAAGGTGGCGTTGAGATCGCGCGCTCGGCGAGATAGCCGTCCCAGATCGAATGCAGGTTGAGCTTTTCCGGCGCGTAATCGCCATATGCCGCCAGCACCTGATTGCCGCCGAGATCGCCCCGGTCGCCGGCATGCAGCGGCTGATGCAGGTCGCCGACGAAATGGATCAGGAACGCCAGCGCCTGTACGCGCTCGCGCACCGGGACGCTCTTGTCTTTTAGCAACTTCACATCGCGCTCGATCTGGGCCGACACGCAATTGCCGTCCTTACATGGGCCCTTCAGGTCGAACGGCTTGCAGATGTTCACGTTCTGATAATGCCAATCATAGGCATAGCTGAAGCGCGGCCCAAGCGTCTTGATGCAATCCGCCCAGATCGCCGCCTGCTCGATCGTCCCCGCCTTGCAATTCGGCGTTTCGAGCAGCTTCGACTGGTGCAGCAAGGCATCGACCGCGCGCCGCGTTTCCGGCGTGATGTTGCGATAGGCAATTTCGCCGATCGTTTCGTGGCCATATTCCCAATAGGCCGAAGCCGGGGTGGCGATGCCGATCGAGATCAGCGCAAGGAAGGGGGTAAGGATACGGGTCATGGTCCGAGCCATACCGCGTCCGTTGGCCGTCGGTCGAGCCTTCTTCGCCCCTCCCGGAAATCGCAGCGGCCCGGCCTGAAAGTGGGCCTTTTGATGTATGTAGAGCCTGTGCTGAGGGGGACGGCCATTCCTCTACACCCCGGGCTCAACGCTGCGTCCAGCTTCCTTGCTTTAAAAAAGGCGACTTATTCGTCGTTATAGATCGCCACGCTGCGCTCACCCGCCGAGGTCGCCCGTCCGCGATTCATTCCCAAGGTGGTGAAGCTCCACACCGTATCGCCGTCCGGCCCGGTGACGATCACCCCGCCGCTGCCGCCCAACGCGTGCACGTCGGCCATCACCGCGTCCGCCGCCGTTTGCAACGCCTCGCCGGTCAGCCGGACCCGGGCACAGATTTCATGTGCCACGCCGGCGCGGATGAAGAACTCGCCCGATCCGGTGGCGGAGACGGCCCCGGCGCGATCGTCGGCATAGGTGCCCGCGCCGATCAGCGGCGAATCGCCGATCCGGCCCCAACGCTTGCCGGTCACGCCGCCGGTCGAGGTCGCGGCG
>NZ_JANYEK010000261.1 GCF_025363195.1 Sphingomonas sp. | reverse complement strand
CGATGACTATACCGCTGCGCATCCCCGCTGACTCGCACGGCCACAGTCCGCTGGGAATCCATAATCGGACTCAACCGTCAGGCGAGAACCACTAGGCGATTTCGGACTGTCCGCTTTGGGGTGAGAGTAAGGTCTGTCCTACAAGCACGGTTTCATGCAACTATCGCGCGATGGCGCGTGTGTTTCCCTCGTTAGCGATGCGATACGTTCGCGAAGCCCGCAGATCTGCCGTGCGCCTTCCTCGTTGCGGTAGGAAATCCCGGTCGAACATCGGGCTTCCGCGATGTGTATTCGTGGCACCACAAGCAGAATATGGTCGCATCGATGATGCGTCCGCGGCGCGGTCGTGTCGCGCTGCTGTCGCGTCATGGTCGCGATCCGGTCGCGTCGCCGTCGCATCACCGCGAAAACTTCGTCATCGTGTCAACATGTCAACATTCGTTCGGCATCGCCGGGCGGTCCAATGAAAGATCGATCATGATTCGTCCATCCCGGTTGCCCATGCTCATCGCCGGAACCCTTCTTTTCGCCGCCCCCGCCTTCGCCCAGACGAAGGTCGAGGAACGTTCGATCGGCGATCTTCAATCCGCGATGGCGAAGGGCACCAGCAGCGAGGCGATCACGCGCGCCTATCTCGCGCGGATCGCGGCGATGGATCGCGCCGGGCCCACGCTGCGGTCGGTGATCGCGATCAACCCGGATGCGCTGGCGCAGGCCCGGGCAAGCGATGCGCGGCGGCGGGCCAAGAAGACGCTCGGTCCGCTCGATGGCGTGCCGATCCTGATCAAGGACAATATCGAGACGCTCGATCCGGTCGCGACCACCGCTGGCAGCCTTGCGCTCAAGGACAACATCACGCACCGCGACGCGCCCGTCGTCGCCAATCTGCGCGCTGCCGGGGCGGTGATCCTGGGCAAGACCAATCTCAGCGAATGGGCCAATATTCGGTCGACCAGTTCGATGAGCGGGTGGAGCGGGATCGGTGGCTTGGTACGCAATCCCTATGCGCTGGACCGGACATCGTGTGGGTCGTCCAGCGGATCGGGCGCGGCGATCGCCGCCAGCTTTGCCGCCGCTGCGCTCGGCACCGAGACCGACGGTTCGGTGGTCTGTCCATCTTCGATGAACGGGCTGGTCGGTCTGAAGCCCACGGTCGGGCTGGTCAGTCGCACCTATGTCGTGCCGATCAGCCACAGTCAGGATACGCCCGGCCCGATGGCGCGCAGCGTGCGCGACGTGGCGCTGCTGTTCTCGGGCATGGTCGGGGTGGACGCGGCCGATCCGGCGACGGCAAATGCGGCGAAATATGTGCGGGATTACGCCAAGGGCCTGTCGACCGCCGCGCTGAAAGGCGTGCGGGTCGCGGTGCTGCGCCCCGATATGCCCAAGGCGATGAAGCTGGTCTATGATGCGGCGCTGGCCGATCTGAAGCAGGCGGGTGCGATCCTGATCGAGGTCGAACAACCCAAGGCCGAAGGGATGGGCGATGCCGAGTTCGACGTGCTGAAAACCGAACTCAAGGCCGATCTCGACACCTATCTCGCCAGCACTCCGGCGGCCGTGAAGACGCGGACGCTGGATCAGGTGATTGCCTTCGACACCGCCCATAGCGCGACGGAAATGCCGTTCTTCGGGCAAGAGCTGTTCGTGATGGCGGCGAAGACGAAAGGCCTGTCCGATGCCGAATATCTCGGTTCACGGGCGAAATCGCTGCGGCTGGCGGGCGCGGAGGGGATCGATGCGATGCTGAAGACGGCCAAGGCGACGATCCTGGTCGAGCCGACCGTTGGTTTGCCGTGGCTCAGCGACAGCGTGTCGGGCGATCATAGTGGCGGGCCCAGTGCGAGCGATTTGCCCGCCATCGCCGGCTATCCCCACCTCACCGTGCCGATGGGGCTGGTCAAGGGGCTGCCAGTCGGCCTGTCGTTCATCGCTACCGCCTATGACGACCAGAAGGCGCTGGAGGCGGGCTACGCTTATGAGCAGGTGAGCAAGAAGCGGGCTGCGCCGCGCTATCTGCCGGTCGCCGATGCGGGGCCGGGGCTCGACGGCGTACGGTGATCAGCGTTCCAGCAATTCCGGCCGAATGCGGATGGCGTTCAAGGACATCCGCACCTCGATCAGGAACGAGGCCAGCGCCGAGATCAGCAGCGCCATCGCCAGGATGAACGATAGCGCCACGATCGTGCCGATGTGCAGTTTCACCAGTTCGGCGACGAACAGCAAGGCGACGACCAGGCAGGTCATCACCGCGCTCGACACCGCGAGCACCAACGCCGCGTTGATCACCGAGATGCGCCGGTTGAGCAGGCGCAACTCCCACACATGGCGGGCGTGCTCCGGACCGGTCGAGCGCGGGTGGAGTTGCTCCACCGCCCGCGCGCGATCCACCACGCGGGACAGGCGCCCGGCGAGCACGTTGAGCAACGCCCCGATACCGGCCAGCATGAAGACCGGGCTGAGCGACAATTGGATCGTCTGGGCGATGGTGGTGACGGCGGGGATCGAAAACATGGCCCCGGTTGTGCGGGGATGGGGCCCGGATGGTCAAGCGCGAACCGGTTGGTAACGCCTGATCGTTTATGGCGCGGTGCCATGAACGCCCCGATGCTGCTTTCCGAATTCCCGCAATTGCCGCCCGCCACGCGCGCGGTGGCGCTGGATGGCCTGTCCGGCCTGATCGATCTGGTCGCGGTCAGCAGCCCGGCCAGCCACCGCTTCCTGCGCTTCCAATGGTTCGCCGCTGCCCTGAAGGCCTATGGGCCGGCCTATGGCGGGCGGGCACGGACGATCGTGGTCGAGGCGGATGGCGAGCCGGTGATCGCGCTGCCGATGGTGCGCTTCGGCCCCGGTCCGGCCCGGCTGGCGGCGGTGCCCGGGTGTTATTGGCCGTTCCGCAGCTTCCCCGCGCGCGCCGATGCCGCGGATGATGCCTATGCGGCGTTGCTCAAGACTTTGGGTGAGGAGGTCAACGCGCTGCGCATCGGGCCGGTCTATGATGGCGACGCCTCCGCTGGCCCCTTGCTGGCGGCAGCCCGAGCGGCGGGCTGGGCCGTACTGGATCGTTTCGTCGCCGACAGTTTCCGGCTGGATATGGCGGCGGTCCAAGCAGACGGCGTCTGGCCGCGCAACTCGACGTTGCGCAAGAACCGGTCCCACGAAAAGCATCTGGGCCTTCATGGCATGCTCGACTGGCAGTTCCTGTCCGGTGAAACGATGCTGCCGGGAACCTTCGATGCCTTGGCGGGCATCGAACGGAAAAGCTGGATCACCGCGCGCACCGACGGGTCGGATGCCAAGTTCACCACCACCGGCCATGGCGCCTTCTGGCGCAGCGCGGCAGCGGACCCGGTGCTGGCGGAAATGATGTCGGCGGCCATGTTGCGCGTCGATGGCGCACCGGCGGCATTCTCGTTCGACCTCAACGCCGGTGCCCTGAAATACGCCATCGCCAACAGTTACGATCCGGCCTTCGCCAAGTATTCGCCGGGCAAATTGCTTTATTATCGCAACCTGGTCCGCGCGCTGGGGGACGGGATCGGAACGGTCGATTGGGGTGCTGGCGATAGTGGTTACAAACAGGCGATCGGCGCCGAAAAAGGCCCGGCGATCCGCGACTGGTTGCTGGTACGTCCGGGCCTGCCCGCGATGCTCGGCCGGGCGTTGCGCCATGTTTGGGAACGCAGCGGGCACGAAGAGCCGTTGCGCGAGTGATCGGACCTTGCCCGCGCTCGGTTAGCGGTCATCGGAGCGGAGCACCATCGCGCATCAAGAAAAGGCCGCCAGCCTCTTGCGAGGTGGCGGCCCTTCATCGCTACGCTAAGCCGGAAGATCAGGCGTAGGTGACGCGAACCGATGGCTTGGCGCGACGGCGCAGGCCGAAGCCGACCAGACCGAAGCCTGCGATCATCATCGCCCAGGTTGCGGGCTCGGGAACCGCACCGGTGTTGGCGATCGTCAGCGTGTAGGTGCCGAAGTCGTTATTGCCGAAGCCGGTGATCACCGCCGTGTAGATCGTGCTGGCATTCAGCAAGACCGCGAAGCCGGACTGCGTGAAGTTGCCCGGAGTCAGATCGTCGTTCGCCACGAGGACATTGGTCAGCGGAGTCGCTGGATTAAACACGCCGGTGTAGAGCGCCAGGAACGGATCGAAATTGGCCGTCGTGCTGTTGAGCAGGAAGGTGTACGAGCCCGAAGCGACCGGCGAGAACAGGAACGTGTTGTAGGCGACGGCCGTGCCGACAGACGATGTGGTCGTCGGCGGGGTGCCGGCGGTCGTGCGGTTGAAGGTCGGGCCACCAGTGGTGTCGCCGATAACGGTGTAGATGACTGCCGCGCTGGCCGGGGTGGCTGCGACGGCGAAGGCTGCAACGGCGGCAGCCGTAGTGACTTTGGACATGAAACTCATGATCGAGCTCCTTTCGTTGCCAGGGACGCATCCCCCGGTAATATGAAAAATAACTCGCAATCCCGGACAAGCAGGTCTCATGTCAGTCCCGGCTTTCCGCCATTCGCGGAACGCGAAAAAGCCGAGGTGTAAGCGCCAGCGACAGGTGCCGAGGCGGCCCGATCAGGTCTGGTTCCGTCGCGTCTTGACGAAGTCCGTCCTATACCGGTCCGTCAATGTTGGGCTCGGTCGCCGCCCGGCTTTCGCACGAGGCCCGACAAAAATGCACAGCCCCACGGCGAAATTGATGGGTTGAATGCCAAATCGATGCCTGAAATAGCGGTGCCAAAGAAAAATGGAGAGTAAGCATGCGCATCATCGATCATCTGATTGCGGGCCATTCGGGCGGAGCGGGGGCACGCACCGGCGACGTGTTCGACCCCAATACCGGATTGGTTCAGGCGACCGTCAATCTTGGTGATCGCGCGCTGCTCGACACAGCAGTGGCCGCCGCGTTGAAGGCGCAGCCCGGCTGGGCGGCGACCAACCCGCAGCGCCGTGCACGCGTGATGTTCAACTTCAAGGCTTTGGTCGAGCAGAACATGGACGAACTGGCGCATCTATTGTCGTCCGAGCACGGCAAGGTGATCGCCGACAGCAAGGGCGATATCCAGCGCGGTCTGGAAGTGATCGAATTCTGCTGCGGCATCCCGCATGTGCTGAAGGGCGAATATACACAGGGCGCCGGGCCGGGCATCGACGTCTATTCGATGCGCCAGCCGCTCGGCATCGGCGCGGGCATCACCCCGTTCAACTTCCCCGGCATGATCCCGTTGTGGATGTCCGGCGTTGCGATCGCCACCGGCAACGCTTTCATCATGAAGCCGAGCGAACGCGACCCGTCGGTGCCGGTGCGGCTGGGCGAATTGTTCCTCGAAGCCGGCCTGCCGGAAGGTATCCTCCAGGTCGTGCACGGCGATAAGGAAATGGTCGACGCGATCCTCGATCATCCGGCGATCAGCGCGGTCAGCTTCGTCGGTAGCTCCGACATCGCGCATTATGTCTATCGGCGCGGGGTCGCGGCGGGCAAGCGCGTGCAGGCGATGGGGGGCGCGAAGAACCACGGCATCGTCATGCCGGATGCCGATCTCGACCAGGTCGTCGCCGATCTCTCGGGCGCGGCGTTCGGGTCGGCGGGGGAGCGCTGCATGGCACTGCCGATCGTCGTGCCGGTTGGCGAGAAGACCGCCATCGCGCTGCGTGAAAAGCTCATTCCTGCCATCGCGGCGCTGCGCGTCGGCGTTTCGACCGATGAAAGCGCGCATTACGGCCCGGTCGTCACCGCGATCCACAAGAAGCGCATCGAGGACTGGATCCAGACCGGCGTCGATGAAGGCGCCGAACTGGTCGTTGACGGACGTGGCTTCGAACTGCAAGGCCATGAACAGGGCTTCTTCGTCGGCCCGACCTTGTTCGATCACGTCACCACCGACATGAGCGCGTATAAGGAGGAGATCTTCGGTCCGGTGCTGCAGATGGTGCGCGCCAAGGATTTCGAAGAGGCGGTCCGCCTGCCGAGCGATCACCAATATGGCAATGGCGTCGCGATCTTCACGCGCAACGGGCATGCCGCGCGGGAATTCGCCGCGCGCGTCAATGTCGGCATGGTCGGCATCAACGTGCCGATCCCGGTGCCGGTGGCGTATCACACGTTCGGCGGGTGGAAACGTTCGGCGTTCGGCGACACCAACCAGCACGGCATGGAAGGCGTGAAGTTCTGGACCAAGGTCAAGACCGTCACGCAGCGCTGGCCGGATGGCGCGCCCGACGGTGGGAATGCGTTCGTCATTCCGACGATGGGCTGATGGCGGAGATGGGTTCGGATCGTGAGCAGGGATCGCGCGAGCATATCCCTGCGTTCTCCCTGCAATATTCGCCTGATAGTCGCGCAAGGGAGCGTCCATGATCCGCCATGTCCTGATCGGCCTCTGCGCCGCAACCGCGCTCTCCGGGTGTTCGAAATCGCCCGACACCGACAGTGATGCGCATGCCGAGGCGGTCGTCGCCAAGGCCGAGGCGTCGCCGGACAGCACATTAAAGCGCGGTCTGCCGGTCGGCACGACGCCCACAAAACCGCTTGCGCCCACCGCCCTGCCGCCGGCTTTCGAGGGGCATTGGGGCATGCGCGCCGCCGATTGCGACATCTCGCGCGCCGACACCAGGGGCTTGCTGATCGTAAAGGGCAACACGATGACGTTCTACACGGCGACCGCCACGGCCAAGGTGGTCGGCGGCCAATCCCGCTTCAAGGTCATCGCGGACCTGTCCTATAAAGGCGAGGGCAAGGAGTGGCAGACGCGCGAGACGCTGGAGCTGACCGCTGCTGGCACAGTCCTGCTGCGCACCGGCGTGATGCGCACCGGCCCATCTCCGGCCAAGACGTACCGTTATGTGCGCTGCTAGACAGCATGGATGAGAGCGTGGCGCGACTTTTCTGGCCCGACGATCCGCGTGGCGCGGCGGGCATAGACGGGTGCGCGTGCTCCTCGCCCTGGCCGCAATGCTGGTTGCTATGCGGGCTGATCCGGTGGCGGTGGCCAGGGTGATTCCCGTGCTGGCGAGCAAGACGATCGCGCTCAGTTTCGACGATGCCCCGCGCGGGCCGGGCGCGTTTCTGAGCGTGGGGCAGCGGAATGCGCACTTGATCGCGGCGCTGCGGGATGCCGACGTCGAGCAGGCGGCGTTCTTCATCAACCCCGGTCGCATTACGGCGGGCAACGGCGCGGAGCAGCGCATCGACCGCTATGTCGCGGCGGGGCACGTCATCGCCAACCACACTTTCCTGCACACCAAGCTTTCCGCGACCTCGGCGGAAGCGTTCATCGAACAGATCGACAAGGCCGACGACTGGCTGAAGGGGCGTGCCGGCTTCCGCCCGTGGTTCCGCTTCCCCGCGCTCGACGAGGGCGGCCCGAACAAGACGAAGCGCGATGCGGTGCGCGCTGCGCTCAAGGCACGGGGACTGCGCAATGGCTATGCCAGCGTCGATGGTTCGGACTGGTTCATGGAAGGCCAGACGATCGCCGCGAAGAAGGTGGGCGAGGCGATCGACATGGCTGCGTTGCGCCAATTGTATGTCGAAACGATGGTTCAATCGGCGGATTTTTCGGATGCGCTGATGCGGCGGACCCTGGGTCGCGGAGTGCCGCAGATGCTGTTGCTGCACGAAACCGATATCGCGGCGTTGTTCGTCGCCGATCTCGTCGCGGCGCTCAGGCGCGATGGCTGGACGATCATCACGGCGGATGCGGCGTTCGCCGATGCGGCATATCGCGCGGCACCCGACATCCCCTGGGCCAACGGCACGTTGGCCGAGCAGCTCGCCTGGGCCCACAAGCTGCCGGGGCAGCGCTGGTATCGGCGCAACGACAGGAAAGTGGCGACGGCCCTGTTCACCGATCGGGTCCTGCACGCAGGCGTCGCATCGCCATCGCCCGATGGCGCCGCGCTCGCCAGGGCCGAGTCGCTGCCGCATATCCCCATGCGGTTGCGCGGTTGCTGGCAATCGCCCGATGCTCGCGCGCATTTGACCCTCGGTCATGCCATGATCGAAATCGCCGGTACGCCGAAGCGTTATGCGATGGCGGATTCGGTCTCGCATGTCGCCGCCCGTCGCATCGACGGAAATTTCCTGCTACCCACGCCCCGTGGTCGCCGCACGCTGGCGCGCACGCTCAGCCTCGGCCCCGATGCGCTCGGCACGCCACCCGGCCAGTTGCGCCTTTTGGGCGGCGGGGCGGGCGATCGCGCCTTCACTCGCTGCTCCTGAATCCTGTAAAGAGACCCTCATGACCAACCAGTTCGACCTCACCTCCCAATTTGATCTTACGGGCGATCAACGCGAGATCCAGGATCTGGCGCGGAAGTTCACCGCAGACCGGATCACGCCGTTCGCCAGCGAATGGGACGAGAAGCGCCATTACCCCGTCGATGTGTGGAAGGCGGCGGGCGAACTCGGCTTCGGCGCGATCTATGTCGGTGAGGAGAGCGGCGGCATCGGGCTCGGTCGTTTGGAGGCGGCGTTGATCATGGAGGCGATGGCGTACGGCTGCCCCGCGACCAGCGCGTTTATCTCGATCCATAACATGGCGACATGGATGATCGACCGGTTCGGCGGCAAGGAGATCAAGGATCGCTTCCTGCCCGGCCTCGTCAGCATGGACAAGATCGCCAGCTATTGCCTGACCGAGCCGGGCTCGGGCTCGGATGCGTCGGCGCTGAAGGCAAGTGCCAAGCTGGATGGTGATCATTATGTGCTGAACGGCACCAAGCAGTTCATTAGTGGCGCGGGTTATAACGACATCTATGTCTGCATGGTCCGCACGGCCGAGCACAAGTCGAAGGGCATTTCATGCCTGGTGATCGAGAAGGACACGCCCGGCCTGTCGTTCGGCGCGCCGGAGCGCAAGCTCGGCTGGAACGCCTCGCCGACCGCGCAGGTGATCTTCGAGGATTGCCGCGTACCGGTGGCGAACCGCGTCGGCGCGGAGGGCGACGGGTTCGGCTTCGCGATGGCCGGGCTCGACGGCGGGCGGCTGAACATCGGCGCGTGTTCGCTCGGCGGCGCGCAGCGCTGTCTCGACGAATCGATCAAATACACCAAGGAGCGCCAGCAATTCGGCCAGCCGGTGTCCGATTTCCAGAACACGCAATTCACCCTTGCCGACATGGCGACCGACCTCGAGGCGGCGCGGGCCTTGCTCTACATGGCGGCGGCCAAGGTGACCGCGAACGCGCCCGACAAATCGCGCTTCTCGGCAATGGCCAAGCGCCTGTCGACCGACAGTGGCAGCTCGATCGTCGATCGCGCGCTGCAACTGCATGGCGGCTATGGTTATCTACAGGATTACCCGATCGAACGCTTTTGGCGTGACCTGCGCGTCCATTCGATTCTGGAGGGCACCAACCAGGTGATGCGCATGATCATCGGCCGCGATTTGACGCGTCAGTGAGCGAGGTCCTCACCGCGATCGACGGCACGATTGCCCGTATCCGGCTCAATCGCCCCAAGGCGATCCACGCCCTCAACACGCCGATGTGCGAAGCGATCCTCTCGGCGCTCGACACATGGTCCGCCGACCCCGAGGTCGAGGCCGTGCTGATCGATCATGCCCCGTCGCCGGATGGCGATCCAAAGCTGTCCAGGGGGTTTTGCGCCGGCGGTGATATCCGCATGCTGGCGGACTCGGGGGCGCAGGACGGGGTGGAGGCGCGCGCGTTCTTCCATGTCGAATACCGGATGAACCACCGGCTGTTTACCTATGCCAAGCCGACGATCGCGTTCATGGACGGGATCACGATGGGCGGCGGCGTCGGCCTCGCCTGCCCGTGCGATTTCCGTGTCGCGACCGAGAATACCCGGTTCGCCATGCCTGAAACCGGCATCGGCCTGTTCCCGGATGTCGGGGGCGGCTGGTATTTGTCGCGCCTGGCGGGGCGCACGGGCCAGTATCTCGCGTTGACCGGGCATCGGCTCGACGGGGCGGAGTGCCTCGCGCTCGGTCTGGCGACGCACTATGTGTCGAGCGATCGCCTCGATGCGGCAAAGACGCGCATCGCCGCCGATCCGCAGGCGGTTGCGGCAATCCTGGCGGAGGTGTCGGCACCTGCGCCGGAGGCCCGCATCCTCGCGCATCGCGCGGAAATCGACCGGCTGTTCGCGTCGGACGGACTCGAGGATATCTTCGCCGCGCTCGCAGCCGACGACAGCACATGGGCGCAGCAACACCTCGCCACGCTCAAGACCAAGTCGCCGCAGACGATGA
>NZ_JANYEK010000259.1 GCF_025363195.1 Sphingomonas sp. | reverse complement strand
CACAATCAGTCACTTAGGGCTATCGTGTGTACTCACTCGATGACAATTGTTTTCTTCGGATCCGTGACATTGCTCGATGTCTGTTCTTTGGACTTTTCCATCACGTGATAGAAGTAGAATATTTGCAGCAGTCGTCGATAGACTGCAATATGTTCAGGAAGGTGAATCTTCTCGATCATCTCTTGATAGAGTTGACAGCACGAGGAGGTCGCCGATGATTGAAAGAGATTCAAACATTGAATAAACAGATAGAAGTTCTCGATGAATTCCAGATTGTTCATTTCATGTTGATTCTTCAAGCGCGTTTTGATCGATGGCGTCGAGGAGATGAAGACGGCATTTTTGAACGTCGCATCGTTGAGACACCCGGCGATGGCCCGTATCACTCCGATCCGCCGTCACATCGGCAAACGCACGATCTTCAACCTGATGGGCCCGCTCGCCAATCCGGCGCGCGTCACCCGGCAGTTGATCGGCATCGCCCGCCCCGATTACACGGCGCTTTATGCCGACGCGCTCGAACAACTCGGCACCGAAGCCGCAATCGTCGTCTCGGGCGAAGAGGGCTTGGACGAACTGTCCGGTGCCGGCCCCAGTGTCGTCGTCAATGTCGGCACCGCCACCCTGCCCAACCGCATCGCGCCCGAGGATGTCGGCCTGCCCCGCCACCCGATCGCCGCGATCCACGGCGGCGATCCGAACTATAACGCCCGCGCGCTCCGCCGCCTGCTCGAAGGCGAAACCGGCGGCTATCGCGACGCCGTATTGCTCAACGCTGCGGCCGCTCTGGTCGTCGCCGGGCATCGCCTTACCCTCGCCGATGCCGCAGCAGCCGCCGCCGAAGCGCTCGACGCTGGCCGTGCGAACGCATTGCTCGACCGCTGGATCGCCTATTCATGACCGATATTCTCGACCGCATCCTCGAAACCAAGCGCGCCGACGTTACCGCGCGCAAAGCGACCACCCCGCTGTCGACTCTGGACGCGCTGATCGCCCGACAATCGAAACCGCGCGGGTTCCGCGCCGCGCTCGACCGCAAGGCCGAAACCGGCCACGCGCTGATCGCAGAGATCAAGAAGGCCAGCCCGTCCAAGGGGCTGATCCGCGAGGATTTCGATCCCCCCGCCCATGCCCGCGCCTATCAAGCCGGCGGTGCGGCCTGCCTGTCGGTACTGACCGACGAACGCTGGTTCCAGGGTGCCGATTCTTACCTCATCGACGCCCGCGCCGCCTGCACCCTGCCGGTGTTGCGCAAGGATTTCATGGTCGATCCGTGGCAGGTGCCCGAATCGCGCAGCATCGGCGCCGACGCGATCCTGCTCATCATGTCCGCGCTCGACGATGTGCTGCTCGCCGAAATCGAGGCCAGCGCGATCGACTGCGGCATGGACGTCCTGATCGAAGTCCACGACCAGAAGGAACTCGACCGTGCGATGAAACTCAAATCGCGCCTGATCGGCGTCAACAATCGCAATTTACGCGATTTCACGGTCGATTTCGCCCGCACTTACGAACTGGTGTCCAAGGCGCCCAAAGGGTGCACCTTCGTCGCCGAAAGCGGGCTGACCGTGCGCGCCGATCTCGATGCGATGGCGGAACACGGTGTGAAATGCTTCCTGATCGGCGAGGCTTTGATGCGGCAGGTAGATGTCGAGGCGGCAACGCGCGTGCTGATCGCGTAAATATTCCGCGCCGTTGACCCGGTCGCCTGCCCCGCGCCCACCCCGCGCCCACTCCGTTCGTTTCGAGCAAAGTCGAGAAACCTGCCCCTGCCGCGGTTTCCTTACTTCGCTCCAAACGAACAGGCGGCTAGAATGCGGCTCATGACCACTCTCACCCACCTCGACGCCGCCGGTGCCGCCCATATGGTCGATGTCTCCGCCAAGCACATCACGGCGCGAGAAGCCGTCGCCGAAGGCCGCATCACGATGTCGCCGGACGCCGCCACCGCGATCCGCACCGGAGCTGCGGCCAAGGGCGACGTCCTCGCCGTCGCCCGCGTCGCCGGGATCATGGCAGCCAAGCGCACCGCCGAGCTGATCCCGCTCTGCCACCCGTTGCCACTGACCCGAGTCGCGATTGATCTGCAAACCGACGATGCCGGCGTCACCGTCACCGCCACCGCGCGTACCGATGGCAAGACTGGGGTGGAGATGGAGGCGCTCACCGCCGTCTCGGTCGCCTTGCTGACGATTTACGACATGGCCAAGGCGATCGACAAAGCCATGGTTATAGGAGGCGTTCGCCTGCTCACGAAAAAGGGCGGCAAATCGGGCGATTATTTCGCCTGATCCGCCGCCCTTCGTCGGGCACCCCATATTACTTCCCGCAAAGGCCGGATCCCGCTTTTTTCTTCCGGCAGAAGCAGCGGACCCCTCGCCTATGCAAGGATGATGGCACGATCGGAGATCAAAACTTCCCGCTAAGCGACACGCCGATCACGCGCGGTTCGTTGAACACCGCCGCGGTGAAGTTCTCGATCACACCCTTCAGGTTCTTTTCGTTGGTGATGTTGCGCGCGAACGCCGCCACCTCATACTTCTTGTCCGGCGTGGTGTAGCCAACCTTCAAACCGGCTTCGAAATTGCCGTCGGCATAGAATTCCGCCGTCTTGTACAGCACCAGATTGGTGTAACCCTGCACGTTGAAGTCGCTCGAGACGAACATGTTGCCACCGGTCCACAGCGGAATGTCGTACCGCACGGTCGCATCCAGCTGCCACTTCGGCGCATTGGGCAGCGGGTTGCCGTCGATCTGTGCGAACGTGGTCGGCGTGCCGAACACCGGGCGGACGATCGTCGGATTCTGCACCGTGCAAGTCACGATCGCGCCGATCGCACAGACCTGTGCGTAGACGTTCTTGTCCTTGATCTCCGTGTGCAGTGCGCTTCCGCCCAGCGAGATGCTGATGTTGCGGATCGGCTTCCACTCCAGTTCCGCTTCGAGGCCGTAAGCATTGGCGTGGTCCGCGTTGAACAGCACCCCGTTACCGTTGGAATCGTTGCCGTTCAGCTGGATGTCCTTCACCTTATAGGTGAAGCCCGTGAGGTTGAAGGTCATGTTGCTGAACGGGCGCGTCTTGATGCCGGCTTCGTACGACATGATCGTCTCGGAATTGGCCGTGGTGAAGGCCGAACCGAACACCGCCGACCGCCCCTGGATCGTCGGTCCGCGGAAACCGCGTGCGACGCGGCCATAAAGGTTGATCGCTGGCGACACTTCGTACAGCGCCGAAACGTCGAAGCTCGGCTCCTTGCCTTTCAGCCGCACGTCGCGCGACGCCGTCGCCGGGAAGTTGACCGCACCGGCCAGCGTATAAGCCGGGGTGGCCAGGATGGTCCGCTTGTTGTCGACGGTGTAGCGACCGCCGGCGGTCAGCGTCAGTCGGTCGCCGATGCGGTAGCTGGCCTGCCCGAAGACTGCCCATGACGTGTTGATATCATGCAGTTGCACGAAATTGCGGGCATTGTACGCCGCCGCCGTCGGCAGCAGCAGCGACGCGCGCTGGTCGAATTCGGTCAGGTCGCGCTGGTCGAAATAGAAGCCGCCGACCTGCCACTTGAAATCGGTCTCGCCGTTGCTCGCAAGGCGCACTTCCTGCGTCCACTGGTCGAGATTGCGGATCCGGCCCTGGCTCTGGCCGGGATTGCCGAAGCCGGGGAAGTTCACCGCCGCGCCGCCATCGGTATCGCCGCGGCTATAGCCCTTGGTCGTCTCGTAAGCGGTTATCGAGCTCAGCGTTACGGCACCGAAGTCCCACGCCGCATTAACCGATGCACCATATGTCTTGTACGCCTGCGGGTTGCCGACGGCTTCATCGAGCGCAACACTGTCGCGTGGTTCGTTCTGCACGTTGTTTGAACCCCGCAGCAAAGCAGCGCGGTGGAAGATCGTCGACGTGCCCTTATAGTCGCGGGCATGGCCCGACACGTTGATGCTCAGCGCCTCGGTCGGCGTGAACAGCAGTTGCAGCCGCACGTCTTTTTCATCGAAGCCGCCCAACGCATTCTTGCCCCCGGTCGTGCCGTCCGGCCCGACGCCTGTGAAGCGGTTGTCGACCCAATTGTCGCGATGTTGGTACAGGCCGGAAATACGGAACGCGATCTTGTCCGCAACGATCGGCCCGCCGACGCCGACATCCGCCGTTACCGTGTTGAAGCTGCCATAAGATGCCGAACCGCGACCCAGGAACACCTGGCTCGGACGGATCGTGTCGAATTTGATGATGCCCGCCGTCGTGTTCCGCCCGAACAGCGACCCCTGCGGCCCGCGCAGCACCTCCACCTGATTGACGTCGAACACCGGGTTCGACTTCAACACGACATGCTCCAGCACGACATCGTCCTGGATGATCGACACCGGCTGCGACGCACCGAGATAAAAATCGATATTGCCCAGACCCCGAATGTAGAAACGCGGGAAGATGCGACCGGTGGTCGATTCGGCATACAGACCGGGCACGCGGCCGGCGAGCGACAGGATATCTTCGCCACCGGTCTGGATCGTCCGCAGCGCCTCACCACCGACGACGGCGACCGACACCGGCACCTTCTGCAGGTTTTCGCTGCGGCGCTCGGCCGTTACGGTGATCTCGCCGATCTCTGCATCGCTGCTGACGGTATCGGTCGGCGCTGCGGCAGGAACCACCTGCGCGGCGGCCAGGCCCGGTATCATCATCGCGCCAAAGGCCGTGCCGATCAGCAGAGCCGATTTGGCGAAAGTCTTGTTCAACATCATCTGTCCTTGAATTCTGAAAATCTAAAAATTTGAAATTGGGTAAGCTAAGCTACTGACTCGAAGGGAATTCACGCGCAAAAAAAACGCCGTCCGCCACTGCGCACGCCGCTATGTCTCTCACTAAAATCTGGCTGGTCCCCGCCTTGTCGGAAGCATTATGCAACGATTGAGACCGAATCGTGACACAGGCGCGACCCTCAACCGAAATGATCGCGCTGTGTTTTTGGGGACACACCGGGGCGAACGGGCGCGAATATCTTCGCGATCTGCCGCTCCGTAGTCTCCCGCAAAGCCGGCAGCCCGGACGGGATTCGCGCCTGTTCGATAATCCGAGGCGGCACGTCGATAGATGAGTGAATCGCCACAAAATTCCTGTCCCGCGCCCACCGATCGTGACACTGGATCTCCCATGCCCCCTGCTCTCCTCTCCGTACCCGATGCCCAGGCCCGGA
>NZ_JANYEK010000246.1 GCF_025363195.1 Sphingomonas sp. | reverse complement strand
AGGCGCGCACTTCATCGAACTGGCGTGCCAGCGGCGCATCCCCTTGCTGTTTCTCCAGAACATCTCCGGCTTCATGGTCGGTGGCCGGTACGAGGCAGAGGGCATCGCCAAACACGGCGCAAAGCTTGTCACCGCTGTCGCCACCGCCACGGTGCCCAAGATCACCGTGTTGATCGGCGGCAGCTTCGGCGCGGGCAATTACGGCATGTGCGGGCGGGCGTACGCCCCGCGCTTCCTGTTCAGTTGGCCGAACTCGCGGATCAGCGTGATGGGCGGGGAACAGGCCGCCTCGGTACTGGCCACCGTCCACCGCGACGCGGACAGCTGGACCGAGGAGCAGGCCGAAGCTTTCAAGGCCCCGGTGCGCCAGAAATACGAGGACGAAGGCAATCCGTGGTACGCCACCGCGCGGCTGTGGGACGATGGCATCATCGATCCGGCGCAGACCCGCGACGTGCTGGGGCTGGCCTTTGCCGCGACGCTCAACGCGCCCATTCCCGAACGCCCCGCGTTCGGCGTGTTCCGGATGTGATGGTGCGCCCGCCCGTCCGCGTATTTCGCGCTGTCCTACAGACGATGAATGGGGTTAGCACTCGCACGATGACCCGCTGTCCCGCCCGTACCGTCCCGACATTCACCGCGAATGTTGACACGCCCCTCCAAAACACCGCCGGCGTGTCAACGTTGATAACATTCGCGGTGCCAACATGCTGAAATCCCTCCTCATCGCCAATCGCGGCGAGATCGCCTGTCGCATCATCCGCACGGCGCGGGCGATGGGCATCCGCACCGTCGCGGTCTATTCGGATGCGGATGCGAAGGCGCTGCATGTCCGTCAGGCCGACGAGGCGGTGCATATCGGCCCGTCCCCGGCACGCGAAAGCTATCTGGTCGGTAGCAAGATCATCGCCGCTGCACAGGCGACCGGGGCCGAGGCGATTCACCCCGGTTATGGCTTCCTCTCGGAAAATGCCGATTTCGCGCAAAGCGTGATCGATGCGGGGCTGATCTGGGTCGGCCCCAACCCCGACAGCATCCGCGCGATGGGCCTGAAGGATGCCGCCAAGCAGCGCATGATCGCCGCCGGCGTGCCGGTCACCCCCGGTTATCTCGGCGAGAATCAGGCGCCTGAACATTTGGCGGCGGAGGCGGACAAGGTCGGCTATCCGGTGCTAATCAAGGCGGTCGCGGGCGGCGGTGGCAAGGGCATGCGGCGGGTGGATGATCCGGCCGAGTTCGCCGACGCGCTGGTGTCGTGTCAGCGCGAGGCCGCGTCCAGTTTCGGCAACACGCAGGTGCTGATCGAGAAATACATCCTCTCGCCGCGCCATATTGAGGTGCAGGTGTTCGGCGACACACACGGCAACGTCGTCCACCTGTTCGAACGCGATTGCTCGCTGCAACGCCGCCACCAGAAGGTGATCGAGGAAGCCCCCGCGCCGGGCATGGACGCGGCCACGCGCGCGTCGATCTGCGACGCGGCGGTGAAGGCGGCGAGGGCGGTCGATTATGTCGGCGCGGGTACGATCGAATTCATCGCCGACGCGAGCGAAGGGCTTCGCGCCGACCGCATCTGGTTCATGGAAATGAACACGCGCCTTCAGGTTGAACACCCGGTGACGGAGGAGATCACCGGGCAGGATCTGGTCGAATGGCAGTTGCGCGTCGCCTCTGGTGAGGTGCTGCCGAAGCGGCAGGACGAACTGGCGATCAACGGCTGGGCGATGGAAGCGCGGCTGTATGCGGAGGATCCTGCCAAGGGTTTCCTGCCATCGATCGGGAGACTAGATCATCTCAAACTCGAACAAAACGGCTGGACTCTGTTTGCGCCTGTCGCCGAGATGATGCGGGCCGGTGGCTTTTCGGGCAACGAAGAGGATTGGACGCCTTCGCCGCCGCTCAGGTTGGAAACCGGTGTCGAACAAGGAGGTGAAGTCTCTCCTTTCTACGACCCGATGATCGCCAAGCTGATTATCCACTCAGATACACGTGAATCCGCCGCCAAACGGTTGGGCGATGCTTGTGCGGCAATCGAGGTATGGCCGGTCAAGACCAATGCCGCTTTCCTCGCAATTTTGCTCCGCGAGTCCGCATTCCGCGCTGGCGAAGTAACAACCAATTTTATCGCCGCGGAGGGCGATCGGTTGCTCACACCATCTGACTTGTCACCAGTATCGCTCGCGCACGGCATGACGCTGCTGCGGCAGGGCCTGAGCGATGCTTGGCCCATCGGCAACCAATTAGGCGGTTTTCGGCTGAACGCCGACCGTCGCGAGATCGGCACCCTTGTCGTGGACGGACACGCCATTGCGGCACTTCTCGGCGAAGGTCGATTTGTCGATGTCGCGTTGGATGCCGCGTTCGATAATCGTTTTGTCGGGGACGGCGAGGGATTCATTTTGTTTCAAGACGGCGCGCCGCACCGGGTGACGCTGGCAACACGCGGCACGACCGCAGGTACCGCCGCCGATGGTGCAATCCTCTCACCGATGCCGGGCCGCATCATCGCGGTCGAAGTCGCGGCGGGCGACACCGTTGCCAAGGGCCAGAAGTTGGTCACGCTGGAGGCGATGAAGATGGAGCACAGCCTCGTCGCGCCGTTCGACGGAATCGTGGATGCGCTGGATGCCGTCGTCGGCGGGCAGGTGAGCGAGGGCGCGATGCTGGTTAAAATTGGGAGGGCGGAAGGAGGCGACTTACCACCGTCACCCCGGACTTGATCCGGGGTCCAACGTGCCGCGCATCCAGTCAAAAGAGGCTCTGAGCGGATCGCTTGCCGCCAGCTGGATCCCGGATCACGTCCGGGAAGACGGGAGCGGTGGAAATCCATCGGGCAGCCAAGAACAGCCGCGCCTATTCCATTGCCGCCAGCAACCGCTCCACCGTCGTCGTCGCGAACGCCGCGAAATTGTCCGCTACCCCGTAAGGGATCATCACGTCGCGCCCGTGCAGCAGCGCGCCGCAACTGTAGACGACGTTAGGCACATAGCCGTCACGCTCGTTCGGGCTCGGCGCGAGGATCGGTTCGGGCGTGCGGGCGAGCAGTTTCGATGGGTCGGCCTTGTCGAGCAGGCACGCGCCCATGCAATAATTGCGCACCGTGCCGACGCCGTGGGTGAACACCAGCCAGCCCTCATCGATCTCGATCGGCGATCCGCAATTGCCCATCTGCACGAATTCCCACGGATATTTCGGCGACACCAGCCGGTCGCCTCCGTTCCACACCAGCAGATCGTCGGAGCGGTGCAGCCAGATGCTCTCGCTGTCCTGCCGCCCGAGCATCACATATTGCCCGTCGATCCGGCGTGGGAACAGGGCCATGCCCTTGGCCCCCGCCGCATCACCGCTGAGCGCGCGCATCTCGAAATTGCGGAAGTCGCTGCCGGTGAGCAATTCGGGCCGCGCCTCGGCCCCGCTGAACGCGGTGTAGGTACCGTGATAGGTCACCACGCCGTCATCCTCGGTGAAGCGCACCAACCGCAGATCCTCGATCCCCTGACGCTGGCTGGGGAGGACGGGAAACAGCACCGTCTCCGATATCTCCCGGCTGCCGCCGCAATGCAGCCGCACGATGGCCAGCGTGTCGTCGTCGTCATTGCCCTCCACGATCGGCGGCACCGCAGCGAGGCTCGGCGCATCGACCTCGATCTCACCGTCGGGCACCCAGGTTCCGGTGCGGAACGTGACCGAGGAGACATGGCCCTCGCCGATGCCGCGGAGCGAGATGACGAAGCGCACGCCACCTTCCGGCGCATTGCTCTGGTCGGGGGACAACACTGCGCTGGGGTTGAACAAGGCGGCGGCCTCGAAGGAGAATTCCTCGCTGAAATAGGCACCGATCAGGCGTTGCTGGGCATCCGAAGCGTCGATCGGTTCGGGCAGTTGTTTCGCGATTTCACCATAGCGGCGCATCAACATGCCATCGACATCGCGGTGACGCTCGTCGAGCGAGTGGGTGAGCAGATCGAGTTCGCTCTGCAGGTCCATTTCGTCCAGCGTCAGGATGCGATCGACGATCGCTTGCGTGCGCGAATGGCCCTCGACCTTGAAGCGACCGGGATATTCGAGCGCGAATGGACGGACGACGGTGCGGGAGGGGTCCGGGCGAAGGATCAGGTCGTGATGGTCGAGAACCGGCTGGCCATCTGGCATCGAATAGTCCTCATATCTTCACTGGTGCAGCGTGAACGCGCGCATCGCATGAACGGTCCGGGCGTTGATACGAAAGACGGACGCCGACGCACGAATCGTTTTCGGCCGTTATCAGCCCTGTCGACGCACGGAAATTTTACATCGTTGCGCGATATGGGGCGACGGATTAGGCAACGCCAGCATTTTGGGAATGAAACGATGATCAAGCCACTGCGCAAGGCGGTGTTTCCGGTGGGGGGTTTGGGAACGCGGTTCCTGCCCGCAACCAAGGCGATGCCAAAGGAGATGCTGCCCGTGGTGGATCGGCCGTTGATCCAATGCGCGGTAGACGAGGCGCTGGAGGCCGGGATCGAACAGATGATCTTCGTCACCGGTCGTGGCAAATCGGCGATCGAGGACCATTTCGACATCGCCTACGAGCTCGAGGCGACGATGGCGGGTCGCGGCAAATCACTTGAGGTGCTCGCCCAGACGCTTCTGAAGCCCGGCGCGGTCGCCTATGTCCGGCAGCAGGAGCCGATTGGCCTGGGCCATGCGGTGTGGTGCGCGCGCCACATAGTCGGCGACGAGCCGTTTGCCGTGCTGCTGGCGGACGATTTCATGGTCGGCGAACCCGGCTGCCTGAAGCAGATGGTCGAGGCGTATAACAAGGTCGGCGGCAATCTGATCTGCGCGCAGGAAGTGCCGGAGGATCAGACGCATATGTACGGCGTAATCACGCCGGGCAAGCGCGACGGCGCGCTCACCGAGGTTACCGGGCTGGTCGAGAAGCCAACGCCCGGCACCGCGCCTTCCAACCTGTCGGTGATCGGGCGCTATATCCTGCAACCCGAGGTGATGCGCGTGCTGGAGACGCAGCAGAAGGGCGCGGGCGGCGAAATCCAGCTGACCGATGCGATGGCACGGATGATCGGCGATCAGGCGTTCCACGGTGTGACATTCGACGGGCGGCGCTACGATTGCGGCGACAAGGCGGGTTATGTGCAGGCGAACCTCGCCGTGGCGCTGGGCCGGCCCGACATCGGCGACGCGGTGCGCGCCTTTGCGGTTGATCTGCTGCGGTAGCCAGCCTCTGCGCCAGGGGTGGGCGGCTAACGAACGCATGGACCTCGCCCGCCATTGTGGCACACTGGTCATCAAAGCAGATCAATGGAGAGGCCGCATGCCCAATTACGGTGCCTATCAGAACGAACTCTACGGCGCGGCGCTGAGCGGCGTACTTCCCAAGGTGCCGGTGGATTACGCCACGCTCGTCGCGCGCGCGCAGGCGGCGATGCCGCCTTACGTTCTAAATTATGTGCAAGGTGGCTGCGGGGACGAGCGCACGCAGGAGCGCAACCGCTCTGCCTTCGATCATTGGGGCATGGTGCCGCGTATGATGGTGGATGCCAGCGAACGCGACCTATCGATCGAGTTGTTTGGCATGAAACTGCCGACGCCGCTTTTCATGTGCCCGATCGGGGTTACCGGAATCTGCACGCAGGATGGCCATGGCGACATCGCGGCCGCCAAGGCCGCCGCTGCGACCGGTGTTCCGTTGTGCGCCTCGACATTGGCCAACGATCCGTTGGAGGATGTGCTGAAGGCGAGCGGGGAGACGCCCGGCCTGTTCCAACTCTACACCCCGCGAGATCCGGACCTGACCGCCAGCCTCATAAGCCGCGCGGAGGCGGCGGGCTACAAGGCGATCGTAGTCACGCTCGACACCTGGGTCACGGGCTGGCGACCCCGCGATCTGAATTCGGGCAACTTCCCGCAATTGCGCGGCCATGTGCTGGAAAATTACTTCGTCGATCCCGTCTTCCAGAAACTGCTCGGCAAGCCGGTGGCGGGGAATCTGCCCGAGGCGATCGGGCTGTGGAGCCGCTTATTCGGCAAGGTGCTGACCTGGGACGACATGGCCTGGCTGAAATCGCTGACCAAATTGCCGATCGTGCTGAAGGGCATCTGCCACGGTGACGATGCGCGCCGCGCGGTGGATGCTGGGGCGGACGGCCTCTATTGCTCGAATCACGGCGGGCGGCAGGCCAATGGCGGGATCGCCGCGATCGACCTGCTGCCGGAGGTCGTCGCCGGGGCGGGTGAGGTGCCGGTGCTGTTCGATTCGGGGATCCGTTCAGGGTCGGATGTCGTCAAGGCGCTGGCGCTTGGCGCGACGGCGGTCGGCGTTGGGCGGCCCTATAGCTACGGCCTCGCGCTCGATGGCGCGGCGGGCGCGGCGCATGTGCTGAAATGCATCCTGGCCGAGGCGGATCTGATGATGGCGGTCAACGGCTATCCGACGATCGCGGCGGTGCGCGCAGAGGGCGTGCGGCGGCTGGGTTAACCCGTCAGCCCCGCGCGCGGGCCTGCCGGTACGTGCCGAGCAGTCGCACCCATTTGGTGTGGAAGCGCAATTCCTCCAGCGCCCGGTCAAGCCCCGGATCGCCCGGCTTGCCTTCGACATCGGCGAAGAACTCGGTCGCGGCGAAGGTACCGCCGCGCTGATAGCTTTCCAGCTTGGTCATGTTGACCCCGTTGGTCGCGAAACCACCCATCGCTTTGTACAATGCGGCGGGCACGTTCTTCACCTCGAAGATCAACGTCGTCATGTACGGCCCGTCACCAAAAGTGGCGTGGCCGGCACGGGCCAGCACCACGAAGCGCGTCATGTTATGTTCGGCATCCGCCAAGCCTTCAGCCAGCAGCTTGAGCCCATAGATCTCCGCCGCGCCGGGCGGGGCGAGAGCCGCGACCTTAGGATCGCCGCGTTCCGCCACCACTGCCGCTGCGCCAGCCGTATCGGGATAGCTGATCGGCTTGATGTCATGCTCGCGCAGCCAGTGGCGGCATTGGCCCAGCGCTTGCGGATGGCTCATGGCCTCGCGCACTTCGTCCCGCGAGCCTAGGCCCATCAGCGCGTGCTTGATCCCGAGGAAATGTTCGCCGGTGATCACCAGCCCCGATTCGGGCAGCAGGAAATGCATGTCGGCGACGCGACCATGGAGCGAATTTTCGATCGGGATGATCGCACAATCCGCGCGACCTTCGCGCACCGCATCGATCGCGTCGGCGAAGTCGAAACAGGGCAACGGCAGCCCATCCGGAAAGGCTTCCAGCGCCGCGACATGGCTGTTCGCGCCGGGCGCGCCCTGAAACGCGACGGCGCGCGCAGGATCGGCGGCGGCGGCGGCGATCATCCGGCTGACGATCGGACGGGCAGGGGCGGCGAAATTCTCCATGAAGGGGCCAGCGCTTAAGCGCCGCTTGCGGTGTGGGCAACGCGAATCTAAAGGAAGCCGACTTACGCGGAACAGGCTGGGGCTGAGATGGACAATCGTACGAACACGATCGCGGGCTGGGTGCTCGCGGCATGCGGCGCGGCCCTTGGCCTTTCGATCGTCGGCGGCTTGGCATTTCATGCTGAAAAGCCCGAGAAATTCGGTTTCCCGATCGAGGCTGCGGCGGACGACGCCGCTGGTGGCGGCGCAGCGGAAGTGCCGATCGCGACCCTGCTGGCAACGGCCGATCCGGCGAAGGGCGCTGAAGTGTTCAAGAAATGCGCGGCCTGCCATACGATCACCCAGGGCGGCCCCAACGGCATCGGCCCGAACCTGTATGCCACGCTCGGCGAAGGCGTTGCCGAGGGCAAGGGCGGCTTCGCCTTTTCGGACGCGCTGAAGTCCAAGGGCGGAAAGTGGGACTTCGAGAATATGAGCGCGTGGCTGACGAGCCCCCGTAAGTTCGCGCCCGGCACCAAGATGACCTTTGCCGGCATCGGCAACGGCCAGGACCGCGCCAACGTGCTGGCCTATATCAACTCGATGGGCTCGAACCTGCCGCTGCCCGCTGCTCCGGCTGCAGGGGCGCCGGCGGGCGCCCCCGCCAATCCAGGTGGCAAGGCGACTCCGGGTGCAGCCGATCTCGGCGGCAACACCGCCGCCCCGGCGACCGGTGCACCGTCGATTGATCCTGCCGCTGCTGTGCGCGGCGCGAAGGAAACCGCAAAGACGAAGTGAGAGTATTGGCCATCCCTGCGTTGGCAGGGGGCGATTGGCGGGTGAGGATGTTGCGAGCTTTCACACCCTCATCGTCATGCTGAACTCATTTCAGTATCCATGCGCTCCATTCGCCATCATGGACGCCCGGTCGTGGGTCGGGCCGTCGCGAATGGACGCTCAAACATGGTCAGGGTGACGAAGAAACTAAGCTGAGGTTCGGCAGCCCTTAAACCGCTGGCTCGCGATAAAACGCCTGCACCACGTCCCATGCCTCGTCCGCCGTCTCGACGAAGGTGAACAGCTTCAGGTCGTTCGGTCCGATCACGCCTTCCTCGACCAGCGCCTCGAAATTCACCACTCGCGTCCAGAATTCCTTGCCGAACAACAGCACGGGAATCGGTTTGATCTTGCCGGTCTGGATCAGAGTCAGCAGTTCGAACAACTCGTCGAATGTGCCGAATCCGCCCGGAAACGCCGCGAGCGCGCGGGCGTGGAGCAGAAAGTGCATCTTGCGCAGCGCGAAGTAGTGGAACTGCATCGACAGGTGCGGGGTAACATAGGGGTTGGGTGCCTGCTCGTGCGGCAGCACGATATTCAGGCCGATCGATTCCTGTCCCGCATCCGCCGCACCGCGATTCGCCGCTTCCATGATTGAGGGGCCGCCGCCTGAGCAGACCACGAACTGGCGATTGCCCTCGGCATCAGCCGGGAATTGGCTGACCTTGCGGGCGAGGCTGCGTGCGACCTCGTAATATTTCGACTTGGCGGCCAGTCCCTCGGCGATGCGGATCGCCTGTTCGCTATTGGCCGGATTCGCTTTCACCGCCGCTAGTTGCGCCTCGGCCTTGGCCGGTTCGGGAATGCGGGCCGAGCCGTAGAACACGAAAGTCGAGGCGATGTTCGCCTCCTTCAGGATCAGTTCCGGCTTCAACAGTTCGAGTTGAAAGCGAACCGGGCGCAGATCCTCGCGCAACAGGAAGTCCATATCCTGAAAGGCCAGGCGGAAGCTGGGATTTTCGGTTTGTGGAGTATGCAAACCGGCATTGGCGGTTTCGGCATCTTGGCGCGCGCGCGGAAAGACGCGCGTTGGAACGTTTGTATCGGTCATTGCTGAGAGCCTAGAGTATATTTTCCACCGTTTGAACCCTAGCGGCAGAAATTGGCGCGATCGTCCTCGAGATGCAGGTGGTTGTAATGCACCGCGTTGTAATCAGGGCTCAACACCGTACCGAAGCGCTTGCAGGCCGAGGCACGGATCGTCCGCAGGAAGTTTTCGACGGTGGCGTCGGCGGAGTGCCAGTCCTGCTGAATCGTGATGCGCCTCCCGTCGGCCAGCACGAAACCCGAAATATCGACGGCATTGGCCGTGGCATGACCCGACAGGCGCGTGGTGGCGGCTGAAGTGCCGACGGTGTTGCGGCAGGCATAAGTGCCCATCGTGTCGATCTTCACGACATCGCTGCCGAGGATCTGGTGAGCGGCTGGCGCCACGCCGCTCCTTGCCCAACCGATGAACGCCCGTGCCAAGCCGCAGCGCATCCCCTTGATCCCCGTGACCGGTAGGCCGATGTCGATCAACTGCACCGCGCCGATCACCTGGCACCCGCCACCGAAATCGCGGTCCGGCAGCGGCGAATAACGCACCCCGATGCGCGACAAATCGGCGAAACAGGCGCGCGTTTCGCCGGAGGTTGGGATGTTGAGCGTCACCGGGCGTGTGCCTGCCGGGCGGGGTGGCGGACGATCGTTATTCCCGCCGCCGCCCGCGCAGGCGGACATAAAAAATGGCAGCAGGATCGCAAGGCGTTTCACGGAGCGAAATCTAGCGCCGCTTGGGTGAACGCGACATGGCTTTGCGGCGAACGGTGGTTGACAGCGGAGCATGCGTGTTTAGAGGCGGCGTCGGGCCACGCGGTCCCAACGCCGCGCGTGCTCTCTGTGAGGAGAGACTATATGACTGAGTTACCGGCAGCCGCCGCGCGGCCTCTTGCCGCGCATATCGAACAACCGGCGACGAAGCCGACGCGTCCTTATTTTTCCTCCGGCCCGTGCGCTAAGCCGCCCGGCTGGTCTTCCGAAAAACTCGACACCGCCGTGCTCGGTCGTTCGCA
The DNA here is from genome assembly GCF_025363195.1 of Sphingomonas sp. Lineage (GTDB taxonomy): Bacteria > Pseudomonadota > Alphaproteobacteria > Sphingomonadales > Sphingomonadaceae > Sphingomonas. Next base: position 39,110 of record NZ_JANYEK010000246.1, on the reverse strand, counting down.
TCGCTCGAAGTTGGGCAAGGTGCGGCTGCAATATTGCATCGACCTGATGCGCGAGTTGCTATGCCTGCCGGACACGCACCGTATCGGCATCGTCCCGGGCTCCGATACTGGCGCGTTCGAAATGGCGATGTGGACGATGCTCGGCGCGAAGCCCGTCACGACGCTGGCATGGGAAAGCTTTGGCGAGGGCTGGGTGACCGATGCGGTCAAGCAGCTCAAGATCGACCCGACGGTGATCCGTGCCGATTATGGTCAACTGCCCGATCTGAGCGCGGTCGATTGGTCGAACGACGTGTTGTTCACCTGGAACGGCACGACCAGCGGCGTTCGCGTGCCCAATGCCGACTGGATCCCGGTTGACCGCGAGGGCCTCAGCTTCGCCGACGCGACATCGGGCGTGTTCGCCTACGATATCGATTGGGCGAAGATCGATGTCGCGACGTTCAGCTGGCAGAAGGTGCTTGGCGGCGAAGGCGGCCACGGCGTACTGATCCTCGGCCCGCGCGCGGTCCAGCGACTCGAAAGCTACACCCCGGCCTGGCCGCTGCCGAAAGTATTCCGGCTCGTGTCCAAGGGCAAGCTGATCGAGGGCGTATTCAAGGGCGAGACGATCAACACGCCCTCGATGCTGGCGGTGGAGGATGCGATCCTTGCGCTGGAATGGGCCAAGTCAGTCGGGGGTTCCGAAGGGCTGATCGCGCGCAGCGATGCCAATGCTGCGGCTTTGGGTCAGATCGTGGCCGATCGTTCGTGGCTCGGCCATCTCGCGCAGGACGAGGCGTCGCGCTCCAGGACCAGCGTGTGCCTGACCGTGGAGGGCGCCGACGAGGCATTCATCAAGGCGTTCGCCGCTTGCCTCGAAAAGGCCGATGCGGCGTATGACATTGCGGGCTACCGCGATGCTCCGGCGGGCCTGCGCATCTGGTGCGGTGCGACGGTGGATACCGCCGATATCGTCGCGCTCGGGCCGTGGCTCGACTGGGCTTACCTCACCGTGAAGGCCTCCGCCTAACCCCTTCCCCTCTCCCACCGGGAGAGGGTGCCGAACGCAATGAGGCGGGTGAGGGTGAAAACCCCTCCGCCGTCACCCTCACCCCGACCCTCTTCCACCGGGAGAGGAGAAGAAGGAATTCCCCATGCCAAAAGTACTCATCAGCGACGCAATGGACCCCAAGGCCGCGCAGATCTTCCGCGAGCGCGGCGTCGAAGTGGATGAGATTACCGGCAAGACACCGGAAGAAGTCATCGCGATCATCGGCAATTATGACGGCCTCGCTATCCGCAGCTCCACCAAGGTGACCAAGGCTATCCTCGCCGCCGCCACCAACCTCAAGGTCATCGGCCGCGCCGGGATCGGTGTCGATAATGTTGATATCCCCGCGGCTTCGGCGCAGGGGGTGGTCGTCATGAACACCCCGTTCGGCAATTCCATCACCACCGCCGAACACGCCATCGCTTTAATGTTCGCACTCGCCCGCCAGCTTCCCGAAGCCGATGCCAGCACGCAGGCCGGTAAGTGGGAGAAAAATCGCTTCATGGGTGTCGAGCTGACGAGCAAGACATTGGGCCTGATCGGTGCGGGTAATATCGGCTCAATCGTCGCCGATCGGGCGCTGGGCCTGCGCATGAAGGTAGTAGCGTTCGACCCGTTCCTCACCCCCGAACGCGCGATCGAAATGGGCGTGGAGAAGGTAACGTTGGACGACTTGCTCGCCCGTGCCGATTTCATCACGCTGCACACGCCGCTCACCGACCAGACGCGCAACATTTTGTCGGCGGAAAATCTCGCGAAGGCCAAGCCGGGCGTGCGCATCATCAATTGCGCGCGCGGCGGGCTGATCGATGAGGTCGCGTTGAAGGCGGGCCTCGATTCGGGTCATATCGGTGGCGCGGCGCTCGACGTGTTTGTCAGCGAGCCGGCCAAGGCAAGCCCGCTGTTCGGCACGCCCAATTTCATCTCGACGCCGCATCTCGGCGCATCGACCAACGAAGCGCAAGTCAACGTCGCGATCCAGGTCGCGGAACAGATGGCCGATTATCTGATGTCCGGGGGCATCACCAACGCGCTCAATGTGCCGAGCCTCAGTGCCGAGGAAGCCCCGAAGCTGAAGCCCTATATGGCGCTGGCCGAAAAGCTCGGCAGCCTCATCGGGCAACTGGCGCATGGCGCGCTTTCGGGCATCGCGATCGAGGTCGAGGGCGCGGCGGCGTCCCTCAACCAGAAGCCGATCACCAGCGCGGTGCTGGCCGGGCTCATGCGCGTCCACACCGATACCGTGAACATGGTCAACGCGCCTTTCCTCGCCAAGGAACGCGGCATCGATGTGCGCGAAGTGCGCCACGACCGCGAGGGCGATTACCACACGCTGCTACGCGTAACGGTGAAGACCGAAGCCGGTGATCGTTCGGTCGCGGGTACGCTGTTCGGCGATCAGGCACCGCGCCTGGTCGAACTGTTCGGGATCAAGGTCGAGGCTGATCTGGCGGGGCACATGCTCTATGTCGTCAACGAAGATGCGCCGGGCTTTATCGGTCGCCTGGGCTCGCTGTTGGGCGAGGCGGGCGTCAACATCGGCACCTTCCACCTTGGCCGTCGCTCGGCCGGGGGCGAGGCGATCCTTCTGCTGTCCGTGGACGAGAAGGTGACGCAGGATTTGATTGCCAAGGTGCGGGCGCTCCCGGGCGTGCGCACGGCGATGGGCCTGAGCTTCTGACACGGCCGAAGCGCGATTGCGGCTTTCGTCGCCATCGCGCTTCGGGCTTTATGGAGTTTTGCCTCGTACGATTGCGGCTTTCGCCACCATCGTCCTTCGGGCAGGGAGAAGCATATGACTGCTTTGCTGCCAGAGGGTTTTCGCGATCGCCTGCCTCCCTATGCCGATGCTGCTGCGCGGCTGGAGGCGGCCGTGTTGGGGGCGGCCTATGCATATGGCTATGAACGCGCCGATCCTGCACTGGCCGAATTCGAGGCGGGGCTGGCCGGACGTCTCAAGTCTGCGCGCGCGCAGGATTCGGTGCGCTTCGTCGATCCGGTCAGCCAGGCGACTTTGGCGATCCGCCCGGACATGACCGCGCAGATCGGGCGGATCGCGGCGACGCGCATGGGGCATCATCCACGCCCGGTGCGGCTTTCCTATGCCGGGCCGATCCTGAAGCTGCGCGCCTCTCAACTCAGCCCTGAACGCGAATTGCGCCAGATCGGCTGCGAGTTGATCGGGCTGGATACGGTGGCGGCAGCAGTCGAGATCGCGCAGGTCGCGGTCGAGGCGCTGGCGGCGGCGGGCGTGACCGGCGTGTCGATTGATTTCACGCTGCCCGATCTGGTCGACATTCTCGCGGCAGGCCCGTTCCCGGTCGCGGCGGACGCGATCGATACGTTGCGCGACCGGCTCGATGCCAAGGATGCGGGTGGCGTCGCGGCCATCGCACCCGCCTATCTGCCGCTTATCGAAGCGGCGGGCCCGTTCGAGGCGGCGCATCAGCGACTCTGCGCGTTCGATGCGGGTGGTGCGCTAACCAGCCGGCTCGACGGGCTGTGGAAGATCGCCGAGAGCCTCAAGGGCCGCATCGCGCTCACGCTCGATCCGACCGAGCGGCACGGGTTCGAATATCAAAGCTGGCTCGGCTTTTCGATCTTTGCGGACGGGGTGCGCGGCGAGATCGGGCGCGGTGGTAGCTACGCCATCATGCACGAAAGCGGCGCGGAGGAGACTGCGGTCGGCTTCTCGTTGTTCGCCGACGGTATCGTTGCGGCGGGGATCGGCGGAGTCGAGCGGCGGCGGTTGTTTGTGCCACTCGGCACCGATGCGGCGATGGCGGCGCGGATGCGAGCGGGGGGCTGGGTAACGGTCGCGGCGCTTGAGCCGGGCGACACGCCCGAGGCGCAGCTTTGCACTCATATCATCCTCGACGGTCAGGCACGACCACTGGCGGGTTGACTCGAAGGCGGCACCCCGGCAGGGGCGCACGCGCAGTTTCTAGATCCTCCGCGCGTCGAGCCCTGTCGAAGGGCGCGTGGAGTTGTCCGGCAGGCGGAGGACTGTATCTCATGGCAAACGTAGCGGTGATCGGAGCCCAGTGGGGCGACGAGGGTAAAGGCAAGATCGTCGACTGGCTCGCCGAGCGCGCGGATGTCGTCGTGCGCTTTCAAGGTGGGCACAATGCCGGGCATACGCTCGTTGTCGGCGAGAAGGTCTACAAGCTGTCGCTGCTGCCTTCCGGCATCGTACGCGGCACGCCGTCGGTCATCGGTAATGGCGTGGTGCTGGATCCCTGGGCGCTGAAGGCCGAGATCGAGAAGCTAGGCGGCCAGGGCGTGGCTATTGGCCCCGACACCCTGATGATCGCCGACAATTGTGCCCTGATCCTGCCGTTCCACCGCGATCTGGATGCGTTGCGCGAAGATGCCAGCGGCGCAGGCAAGATTGGTACTACGCGACGTGGTATTGGCCCGGCGTATGAAGACAAGGTCGGCAGGCGCGCGATCCGAGTGTGTGATCTGGCACACCTCGATGCGCTCGGCCCGCAACTCGATCGCCTTACCGCCCATCACGACGCCCTGCGTGCCGGGTTCGGCGAGCCACCGATCGATCGCGACGCACTGCTGGCCGAACTGCGCGAGATTGCCGGGTTCGTGCTGCAATTCGCCAAGCCGGTGTGGCGCGACCTCAACGAGATGCGCGCGCGCGGGCGGCGCATCCTGTTCGAAGGTGCCCAAGGCGTGCTGCTCGATGTCGATCACGGCACTTATCCGTTCGTCACGTCGTCCAATACGATTTCGGGTACGGCGGCGGGCGGTTCCGGCCTCGGCCCGAGCGCGGTCGGCTTCGTGCTGGGCATTGCCAAGGCCTACACAACGCGCGTCGGCTCTGGGCCATTCCCGACTGAATTGGAAGACGAGATTGGCCAGCGGCTGGGCGAGCGCGGGCATGAATTCGGTACGGTGACCGGACGCAAGCGGCGCTGCGGCTGGTTCGATGCGGTGCTGGTGCGGCAATCGGCGGCGGTCGGTGGCATCACCGGCATCGCACTGACCAAGATCGACGTTCTAGATGGATTCGAAGAGGTGAGGATATGCACCGGTTACACCCTGAACGGTGAGACACTCGATTATTTCCCTTCGCACGCCGCTGATCAGGCGCAGGTCGTGCCGGTGTACGAATCAATGCCCGGCTGGAGCGAATCTACCGCGGGCGCGCGCAGTTGGGCCGATCTGCCGGGTCAGGCGATCAAGTATATTCGCCGAATCGAGGAACTGATTCGCTGCCCTGTGGCGCTAGTATCGACCAGTCCTGAGCGCGATGACACGATTTTGGTGCGAGATCCTTTCGCGGATTGAGCCTGCAAAAAACCGGCTGCGAACCCAGAGACTCGCAGCCGGATGACGAAACCCGGTTCCGTTCGAAAAATTATTTCGGCTTCTTCTTCGACTTCTTCGGCGTCTCGCTCGATGACATTGTCGGCTCCGCGTTGGTTTTCGCTGGATCCGCGCGCGGCGCTTCAGCCGGGGCGGGTGCCGTCATCGCATCCTGGGCGCTCATGTCCGTCGTCGTGGGTGTGTCCGACGAGGTAGTCGGTGCCGGCATAGTCGGAGTTGTGTTGGTGCCCGGCTTGGCCGGTACAGTCTGGGGCGCGGTCTGGGCAATTGCTACGCTCGAAAGGCCGATCGCGGCCATGCCGATGATAAAGTTGCGCATCATACTTCTCCTGTCCCGATTCATTCGGGTCAGTAAATAAAACGCACCAATGCTTGAACGGTGGCTCTCTCTATCTCCGGATTCGAACCGCTGATCGAAGCCTATCCGCATTGGGCGCGTTGGAGCAACGCTTGGTCGGCGAGCACCAGTGCCATCATCGCTTCGACCACCGGCGCGCCTCGAATGCCGACGCACGGATCGTGACGGCCCTTGGTCATGATCTCAGTCGCATCGCCGTCGCGGGTGATAGTGGGCACGGGGGTGAGGATCGAACTGGTTGGCTTGAACGCGACCCGCACCTTCACCGGCTGGCCGGTGGAGATACCGCCGGCTACCCCGCCCGCATGATTGGCGAGGAATTCGGGACCGGTCTCACCGGGCCGCATCCCGTCGGCATTGTCCTCGCCGCGCAAGGTGGCGGCGGCGAAACCATCGCCGATCTCTACACCCTTCACCGCATTGATGCTCATGCAGGCGGCGGCAAGTTCGCTGTCGAGCTTGGCATAGAGTGGGGCACCCCAGCCGGCGGGAACGCCAGTCGCTTCGCACGCGATCACCGCGCCCAAGGACGATCCGGATTTGCGCGCGGCGTCGATCACGCCTTCCCAACGGGCAGCGGCCTTGGCGTCGGGGCAGAAGAACGGGTTCTGGCCGATCTGCTCGGGATCGAAATTGGCGGGATCGATCGCATCCCCGCCGATCGCCTCGACCCAAGCGAGTATCTTGACTTGCGGGATGACGAGCCGCGCCACTGCACCCGCCGCGACCCGGGCCGCTGTCTCCCGCGCCGATGACCGTCCGCCGCCGCGATAATCGCGGAAGCCGTATTTCGCATCATAAGCGTAATCGGCATGGCCGGGGCGGTAGGCGACCGCGACCTCGGAATAATCCTTCGATCGCTGGTCGACATTCTCGATCATCAGGCTGATCGGTGTGCCGGTCGTACGCCCCTCGAATGTACCCGACAGGATACGGACCTGATCCGGCTCCTGCCGCTGCGTCGTAAAGCGCGAGGTGCCGGGGCGACGCAGGTCGAGGAACGGCTGGATTTCCGCCTCGGTCAGGGGCAATCCCGGCGGACACCCATCGACCACTGCGCCCAAAGCCGGGCCGTGGCTTTCGCCCCAAGTGGTGAACCGGAATACCCGACCGAACGTGTTGTAGCTCATCCGATAAAATCCATTTGTAGAATTTCGAGCCGATTGCCGAATGGATCCTCGGTAAAGAATCGATGGCGACCGTTGATCGGTACGTCGCCATGGACTGGAAATCCCGCATTTTCGATGCGCACGCGTAACGTGTCCAGCGCATCGGTAGTCAGCGCAATATGCGCTTTCTTGGCTGGCCGGAAATCTGCATCAACGCCGAGATGAAGCTGGTGAAATCCAAGATCGAACCAGCATCCGCCCCGACCGAAGAGTTCGATTGGTTTGTCATGCTCGCTCAGCCCTAGAATTCGACCGTAAAAGTCGCGCGCCGTCACTTCACTGTTGGCCGGAATGGCGATCTGAACATGGTCCAGCGCCAGCATCATCACACCAACGCGATATCCGGAGCATCCTCGGCCTTCATACCGATGACGTTGTAACCCGCATCGACGTGATGCGTCTCGCCGGTCACGCCGCTCGCTAAATCGCTCAATAGATAAAGCCCTGCGCCGCCGACATCCTCGATCGTAACGTTGCGCTTCAGCGGCGAGTTTAACTCGTTCCACTTCAGGATCAGGCGGAAATCGCCGATGCCCGAAGCGGCGAGCGTCTTGATCGGCCCGGCGGAGATCGCGTTGACGCGGATGTTGTCGCGCCCCAGATCGACGCTGAGATATTGCACGCTGGTCTCCAACGCCGCCTTGGCCACGCCCATGACATTATAGTGCGGGATAACCTTTTCCGCGCCATAATAGCTGAGCGTGAGCAGCGATCCGCCGCCTTGTCCCGTTTCCGGGTCGATCGGCGTCATCATCGCCGCGGCGCGCTTGCACACCGCGACGAACGAATAGACGCTGATGTTCATCGTCATCAGAAAATTATCGAGGCTGGTGTCGACATAGCCGCCGCGCAGTTCGTTCTTGTCGGAAAAGCCGATCGCATGGACCACGAAATCGATCGTCGGCCAGCGTTCGGCCAGCGTAGCGAAGCACGCGTCGAGATCACCCATATCCGATACGTCGCAGGGAATAAGGAAGTCCTGACCCAATTGGGCGGCGAGTGGTCGCACGCGCTTTTCCAGCGCCTCGCCCTGGTAACTAAACGCAAGTTGCGCGCCATGTTCGGCCAACTTCTGCGCGATACCCCAGGCGCGCGACTTGTCGTTCGCGAGCCCCATGATGAGCCCGCGCTTGCCCTGCATCAATCCATTCACGCCGTTGCCGCCTCCGCATCCTTGCCCATGCTCGGGGCATGTGTTGCTGGCGTCTGTACGCCGCTATCGGGGGGTTCCGCCAGTGCCGCGTTCAGATGTGCGCCGAAAACAATGCCCAGCCCGACCAGATAGAAGAACAACAACATCACCACGACACCGGCAAGGCTGCCGTAGGTCAAGTTATAACCGCCGAGTTGCCCCAGAACGAGCGGCAACAAAGCGGTTATGCTGACCCACCAGCCAGTGGTGAACAAAGCGCCGGGCCATTTCGGACATTTGCTGTAGCGATATTTGGACGGCGTGACCGAGTAGAACAGCATGTACAGCGCGCCGAACATCACCACACCGGGAATGATTCGCGACAGACCGATCCATCCCGCCGCATTCTCGGCGAAGGGGAGCAGACGGTAGACGAACTGTTCGGCGGCGAGCAACAGCCCCTGGATGAGGAACGACAGAAGCGCCAGGATCACCGAAACGATGATCGCCAAGGTCAGGCCGAGTCGCGCCCGCCAGATCGGCGACGTACTCTGCGCACCATAAGCGCGGCGGAAGATGTCGCGGATGGTCTCCACGAAACTGCCCACCGTCCATAGCCCGACAAGCGCACCGAACCAGAGCAGTGATCCAGTTCGCGCCTTCAGCACATCCGAGATCGGCTTGCGTAACAGGTCGCCGACATCGGGCGGCAAAACGTGGAGGAAGGAGGATACCGCGCGTTGCGTCTCCGCGCTTTGCCCGAAGATCGACAGCACGGCGGCGGCAACGATGAAAAAAGGAAACAGCGTCATCAACGTCAGATAGGCAAGGTTGCCGGCAAAGGTGAAGCCGTCAGTGTAAACACCGATCGCGGCCCGCTTGAACGTGCGCCAGGCGAAGGCGAACGGTTTGATGACGGGCGGCGCGTCTTCGGGTTTCGGCCCCGCCTCGCCATGAGCGGCACGTTCTTCGGGCGAGGCGGGAGATACATCGGTCACGAGGAGTCAGACGCCCAGATTGCCGCGCGGGTTCCCCTTGTTATCCCAGCTCTTCGCGAATTCAACCAGCGCATCGTCACCGACCGGCAGGTCGACCATCAGGGTAACAAGCTGATCGCCGCGCGTGCCATCCTTACGGTGGAAGCCGCGCCCGCGCAGGCGGAGCGTCTTGCCTGAGGTCGATCCCGCGGGGATCGAGAGCATCACCGCCCCCTCGACCGTCGGTACGCGAACGGGCGCGCCCAGCACAGCCTCAGCCAGATTGACCGGTAAATCGAGCCGCACATCGTCGCCGTCACGCGTGAAGAAGCGATGCGGCTGGACGGTGATCGTCACCATGCCGTCGCCATTGCCGCCGGGGCCGGGCTGCCCCTTGCCGGTCAAGCGCATCTGCATATTGTTTTCGAACCCGGCGGGCAATTTCAAGTCGATCGTCTTGTTGTCGGCCAGCGTCACGCGTTGCGGCGCTAGGGTCGCCGCATCGGTGAACGGGACGTTCAGCTTATAGCCGATATTCGCGCCCTTGGGCTGCGGCTGCTTGCGACCGAACCCGCCAAAGCCGCTGGAAAACCCTCCACCGCCGCGTTGGCCACCGCCGAACAGGCCCTCGAATAGGTCGCTGACGTCGACCCCTTCGCCGCCGAAATTGCCGCCCTGGAATCCGCCCTGGCCCGCACCACCACTGCCGCCATTGCCGAAGCCGAACGGCGCAGCCGGGTTGCCATCGCCGTCGATCTCGCCGCGGTCGAAGCGCGCGCGCTTGTCCTTGTCGGTCAGCAGATCATACGCGTTGGTCGTCTGGCTGAAGCGCTCGGTCGCCTTGGGATTGTCCTTGTTGCGATCCGGGTGCAACTCCTTGGCGAGCTTGCGATACGCCTTCTTGATCTCGGCCTCGCTGGCGGTGCGTTCTACGCCAAGCGTTTTATAGGGATCGGCCACGGGGTTCCTCTGGTTTGGACTTGTCGCTGGCTATTTGGGGGATCGCGACGGCGAGTGCAAACCCCGCGCTGAATTCGCGTGGTCAGACGATCGGTTGGACCGATGGCGCAACATCGACGCTGACCTCCATCTTCTGCGCGCCGGACCCCAGCACGATGCCGTCGATCGGCGCGATCTCGGCATAATCGCGACCGATGGCCATGACGATATGGTCGCCTGCCATCCAAATACCGTTGGTCGGGTCAACACCGACCCAGCCGAGCTGGTCGCCGCACCACAACAGCACCCAGGCGTGCGTGGCATCGGCACCGACCAGACGGTCCTCGCCGGGCGGCGGGATCGTGCGGATATAACCCGAGGCGTAAGCGGCGGGCAACCCGGCGGCACGCAGGCCGGTGATCATGATCTGTGCGAAATCCTGGCATACGCCGCCGCGCTTGACGAAGGCGTCGTGCGGCTTGGTATCGACCAAGGTCGCTTCGGTATCGAACTCGAATTCTTCCTGAATGCGCCGCGCTAGCGCGATCGCGGCGTCGAGGCACGGTCGATCGGGCGCGAGATCAATCGCACACCATTCTGCGATATCGCGGTCGAGCGGTATCAGCGGCGAGGGGAAGAGGTAATTGGCTGGCCCGGCAGGCGAAGGGTCGCGGCTGGCGCGTGCCTGTGCGGCGACCTCGGCTAGCGTCGGGTCGGCAGCGGACGGCATCGGGATCCGTCGATCGACCAAGATTCGCGACACACTTTCGATCAGGAGATGGCGCACAGGCTCCTCGATCACCAGCCGGGTGACATTGGCGAGGCCCGCCTCGGCACGGGCGGGCGAGGTACGGCCGGATGGGGAGATAGTGAGATGATAGTCCTCCAGCGTCTGGCCGGACCAGTGAATCGGCTTCAGCCGCAAATTGCAGCGCGCGAAATTCACGCTATTGCCGTAATCGAAGCGCGTGACGTGGCGGATGTCGTAGATCACGCCAACGTCATCCCGGCCGCACGCAGTGGCTCTGCGCCTTGCAGGAAATACCGGCGCGCCACCGCGTTCGACAGGGCGAACAACCGGCGTTCGATATCGCCCAAAACGTCCGCATCCAGCCCCGCCGCCGTCGCGGTACAAATGATCGCGTTGAGCACGGTCGCCTGCGCCTGCTGCGCCTCGTCCATGCCGTCATCTTCCAGCACCGGCAGCGCCTTCATGTGTGCGCAGATCGCCTCGATCTGGAACGCCAGCGCGCGTGGGTTGCCAGGGTCGAGTGCGACCAGATCGACCACCGGCACGCGGGCGATGCCGGTCAGATAGCGCTGGCGATAGCTGATCTGGCTGTCGGCGAGGTCGAGCAGGGTGGACAGGTCGTCCGCGCTCGCGCCGCCTAGGCCGAACGCCCAAACAGCGCGTGTCAGGGTTAGTGCGCGTTCGATTCGCCGCCCGAGATCGTGGAAGCGCCAAGATGCGGTCCTGCTCATATGCTCGCCCGACAGGCCCGACAAAGCGGCGTAGCGGCGCTGCAGCGATCCAGCACGATCGAGCATGCCGCCGCGCGTCGGGTGCGGCGCATCGAGCAGGCGGATGACGTCGGCCGACAGGCGATCTCGCGATCCTTGACCGATGCTGCGAGCGTGACGATTGATCTCGCGCACGCTCTGCCAGTCGGTTTCGGCATCCATCGCGGTGCGCGCGAACTGCGTCAGGTCGGTGCGGCGCAGGCTTGCCGGATGCGGAGCCGCGCCGGCGTTGACGACCAGCCCGACGAGCTTGCCCACCGTCGCCGCGTTCAGCGCTGCCCCGGCATCCGCGTCGATCGAATTGCCCAGCATCACGCGGATGATATTCAGCAACGCCTCGCCGCGTTCGAGATAACGCCCGAGCCAGAAAACATTGTCGGCGACCCGGCTCGGCAAGGTGCCGGGGTTGCGACGGATGTGGACCGAATCGGTTGCGGGCAGCAGCGAGACGGGCTCGACCGTATGTGGCCCGTGGATGACGACATCGGCGGACCACGCGCCTTCGCCCATCACGCTGGCGCGGGAATCGCTGTCTTCGCCAATCCGCGCGAAGCCACCGGGCATCACGACCCAATTTCCGTCGCCGCCGCGTGCCGCGAAGACACGCAGGGTGAAGGGGCGAGCGACCAACGCATTGTCGGCGACGACCGGCATGGTCGACAGGCGCACGATCTCCTGCGCGACATAATCCTGCGGGCGGCGTTTCAGATCGGCGAGGAGGACGGTGCGCTCCTCCGCCGACAGATCGGCACCGTGGACCGGTCGCCCCTTCGGCAAGCCCAACGGGGCGACTCCAAACGCCGGGCCGATCAGCAGCGCTTCAAAATCCTCGATGACGCGTGCGCACTCGGCTTCCTGCCCGCACCACCAGGTCGCGATGTTGGGCAGGATTAGGTCGCGCCCGGTCAGCCTTGCGGCGAGGCGCGGCAGGAATGCTCCGAATGCGGCACTTTCCAGCACGCCCGCGCCCGGTGCATTGGAGACGACGACTTCGCCGGCCGCCATAGCATCGATCAGCCCGGGCACGCCAATGCGCGAATGCGAATCGAACGCCAGCGGATCGAGCATGCGTGGATCGCTGCGATGCCAGATCGCGTCGATGCGCTTGAGCCCGCCGATCGTGCGAACGTAGAGCCGGTCCTCCAGCACCGCGAGGTCATCGCCTTCGACCAGCAACAGCCCTAGATAGCGCGCGAGATGCGCCTGCTCGGCATAGCTCGCCGAATAGCGCCCCGGTGTAAGCAGGCCGATACGCGGCTCGACGCGACGGCACGCGGCGGCGAGGCCTTCGCGGAAAGCGGCGAAGAACGGCGCGTGGCGTTCGACATTCAACCGCGATTGCAGGCCGCCGAGTGTACGCGACACGGCCAGCCGGTTTTCCAGCGCATACCCGGCCCCGGCGGGGGCGCGCAGATGATCGCCGAGTACGCGCCATTCGCCGGTTGGTCCGCGACCCAGATCCATCGCGATGAAATGCAGGTGATACCCACCCGGCGGCGTCAGGCCGACCATCGGGCGCAGGAAATACGGGCTTCCCCCGACCAACGCCGCGGGGATCAGTCCGGTTTCGACATAACGAGCCTGATCGTACAGATCGACGAGCAAGGTCTCCATCAACTCGGCGCGCTGCCGCACCCCGGCGGCGATATGGGCCCATTCGTCGCTCTCGATCAGCAGTGGTACTGGAGAGACGGGCCAAGGCCTCTCGTCGCTCTCCCCGATGATGCGAAAACCGGTGCCGATATCCTCGGCATGGCGTTGCGCCCGCTCGCGCGCATGCCCAAGATTATCACCCGCGACCGCCGCCAGTTCCTCCAACACCGCGGTCCAGGCGGGGTCTGCCTGCGCGGCACACAATACGTCACCGTGTAGATATTGCTGGCAATAGTCGGCGATCCAGCGTCGCGCATGGGTATTTGCATCGAGCAGGGACGAGGCGGCTGCAGTCGCCATCAATTCTCGAATGCTGCCATTGCGATCATTCTCCCACCCACAACCGTCTTGGCCACAAACTTTTCGCGGGTGCAACACGGGACTTCGCAAACTTGTAGGGTTCCCCGGCCTGCGGGGAACGAGGTTTCGTTCACCGCCAAGCTTCGCTACAGCGCGATCATGACTGACGATCCCTTCGCCCTGTTCGACGTCTGGTTCGCGGAAGCGAAGGTAAGCGAGCCGAACGACCCCAACGCGATGGCGCTGGCGACGGTGGATGCCCACGGGCGACCGTCATCCCGGATGGTGCTGCTCAAGGGGCATGGGCCGGACGGCTTCGTCTTCTACACCAATCGCGAGAGCCGCAAGGCGGGCGACATGGCGGTCGCACCGGATGTTGCATTGCTGTTCCACTGGAAGTCGCTGCGCCGCCAGATACGGATTGAAGGTACCATCGGCTTGGCGACCGATGCCGAGTCCGACGCGTATTTCTCCAGCCGCAGTCGCGATTCGCAACTGGGTGCCTGGGCCTCGGACCAATCGCGCCCGCTTGCCGATCGTGAAACCTTCGAGGCGCGCTTTGCCGAAATGGAAGCGCGTTTCGCCGGTGGCGACGTGGCGCGCCCGCCACATTGGGGGGGCTACCGCGTGACGCCCTCGGCAATCGAATTCTGGCAGGATCGCGCGCACCGCCTGCACGAACGCCGCCTGTTCACGCGCACTGCATCGGGTTGGGACGAAGGCTTGCTCTACCCATGACCGAAGACCAGCGCCGCGCCATTCCCTTCGCCGTCCGCGCCGCTTTCGCCAGTGTGGCGATGGCCTGCTTCCTGCTGCTGCTAAAGGGCTATGCCGCCTGGGTGACGGGGTCGGTGGCGATGCTGGGCTCACTTGCCGATACCGGGCTCGATCTGCTCGCCAGCCTCGTCACCCTGTACGGCGTGAAGCTCGCGGCGGAACCCGCCGATCACGATCATCGCTTTGGCCACGGCAAGGCGGAGGCGCTGGCGGCATTGTTTCAGGTCGCCCTGATCACCGCCTCCGCTGGTGCCATCGCGTGGCGCGCGATCATGGCGTTCGGCGAGACAACCCCCACGCAAGGCGCGGATTTCGGCATCGGCGTATCGTTGGTCGCGATCCTCGCGACGATCGTGCTGCTGGGCTATCAGCGCCGCATCATCCGCCAGACCGGATCGGTTGCGATCATGGCTGACAATATTCACTATCAGTCGGACGTTTTGCTCAACGGGTCGGTCATCGTTGCGTTGGTGCTCGATCAATATATCGGCGTGCGCGGGGCCGATCCGGTGATGGGGATCGTGATTGCCTTGTGGCTGGCCTGGGGCGCGTTCCAGGCTTCGTCCAACGCGATCGACCAGTTGATGGACAAGGAATGGCCGGAGGGTGAGCGCGCCCGCTTCATTGAAGTCGTCGCGCGCCAGCCAGGGATCAAGGGTATCCACGATTTCCGCACGCGGCGCTCCGGCAGCCACGATTTCGCGCAATTCCATATGGAGGTCGGGCGTGACCTGACGATGATTGCGGCGCACGACATCGTCGAGGGTGTCGAATTGGCATTGCGCAAGGTCTATCCCAAGGTCGAGGTGCTGATCCATCTTGATCCCGAGGGTCATGTCGATACAGACAATCCTCTGGTCGAGGCGGATGTTACGCCACATTGGTTCGGGAAACGCCTGTGAGAATACCCTTCGTCCAGATCGATGCGTTCGCGGGTGCTGCGTTCGAAGGCAATCCCGCGGCGGTGATGCCACTGGGTTCATGGCTCGACGACGCGATTTTGCAGGCGATCGCGGCGGAAAACAATCTCAGCGAAACGGCTTTCATCGTTGCGAGCCAAGACGGGATGGCGGATTTCGAACTGCGCTGGTTCACGCCCACCAGCGAGGTGGTTATGTGCGGCCATGCCACGCTCGCCAGCGGGCATTTCGTACTGTCGAGCGATCCGGCGCGCGACCGCGTCCGCTTCGCCACCCGCAAGGCGGGCCTGCTAGACGTGACACGGTCGGGCGATGGCTATGAACTGGCGTTGCCCACCTGGACGCCGAGCCCGAAACCGCTGCCGGAGGTCCTCGCGGCGCTCGGGCTCGATGACGCGGTCGAGACTTTGTGGCACGAACACCGTTACGCCCTCATCGTGCTGGAAAACGAGGCGCAGGTGCGCGCGGTCGACCCCGATTTTCGCCGCTTGGCCGCTTATGGCGACTGGCTGACGATCGTCAGCGCACCGGGTACTGAGACCGATATCGTCAGCCGTGCCTTCGCGCCTGGCGGCGGCATCGACGAGGATCCGGTGACCGGTTCGGCGCACGCCGTGATGGTGCCCTATTGGGCGAAGCGGCTTGGGCGTGACAGCTTTACCGCGTTTCAGGCGAGCGCACGCGGCGGACATCTGGCGTGCCGGTTGGACGGCGGCCGGGTCGTGCTCGCGGGCACCTGCGTCACCGTGATTGAGGGAACGTTCTTCCTGTAAAACGTCAGGCTGCGGCTCGTGCCCGTTCGGTCTCGGCGATCCACCCGCCGCCCATAACCCGTTCACCCGAATAGAAGACCGCCGCCTGGCCCGGTGACACGCCATATTCCGGCGCATCGAACGCGAGCCGGCCCGCCTCCAGCCGTGCGGAAACAGCCTTTGCCATAGAACGGACCTTGACTGTCATTGGCACCGTCAATGGGCCCGAAATATCGCCGCCGATCCAGTTGATCTCGGTCAGCCGAGCCGCATCGACCGCCAGCGCGGTGCGCGGGCCGACGACGACACGGCGGCTTACGGGTTCAAGGCGCACCACATACAGCGGCTCGGGCGTACCACCGATCTCCAGCCCGCGGCGCTGGCCGACCGTATAATTGACGATGCCACGATGGAGGCCAAGCGCACGACCGCTCTCGTCGACGATCTCCCCGCCGACATCGGCTTCCGGGCGAAGCTTGCGCACCAGATCGGCGTAATTGCCGTCGGGGACGAAGCAGATGTCCTGACTGTCAGGCTTGGCTGCAACGCCCAGACCCATGTCCGCCGCCAATTGGCGCACCTTCGCCTTGGGCAGGCCTCCCAGCGGAAACCGCAAATAGTCCAGCTGGTGCTGGGTAGTGGCAAACAGAAAATAGCTCTGGTCGCGCGCCGGATCGATCGCGCGGTGCAATTCGGCGCCTTCCAGGCCTTCAACGCGGCGGACGTAATGGCCGGTTGCCAGACAATCCGCGCCGAGATCGCGGGCGAGCCCGAACAGATCGGTGAACTTCGGCCCCATGTTGCACCGGACACAGGGAATTGGCGTGCGGCCGGCGAGATATTCGTCCACGAACCCGTCGATCACCGTCTTGCGAAAGCTGGATTCGTGATCGTAAACGTAATGCGCGATGCCCAGGCGATCGCAAACGGCGCGGGCGTCACGGATATCGCGCCCGGCGCAACACGATCCCGCGCGACCCACCGCTTCGCCATGATCGTACAGTTGGAGCGTGATGCCGATCGTCTCCGCCCCGGTCTGCGCCGCCAAAGCGGCGACGACAGACGAATCGACGCCACCCGACATTGCCACGACGATTCGCTTGCCTTTCAGGGTGTCCCCGAGCTGAAAATCGCTGATTTCGGTCATGCAACGCTCCCATAAGGTGCGAAGTGTCCCATTGCAAAACACATGCTTTCCAAAGGATTTTCGTCCGCTTTACCCGGCCTTCAGACGTGCGCGCTATCAGGAGGTTCATTCCTTACAAAAGGCGCTGCGTTGGACCTGAGTTTCTCCCGTTTCGAGTTCGATACTCCGCTGACGGTGTTGCCGGCCGATCTTGCGGTGATGATGGTCGGTATCGCCGCCCGTCAGGCGGCCAGCCCGACCGCACGGTTCCAGGCCCGCTTATTTAATACCCCCGCTGTCCGCAGCCTGTTCGCGCCGCTGCACGGGGCTTTCAATGCCGATATGGCCGCATCGCTAATACGTTGGAAAGAAAGATGAAGCCGCTGTTTACCGAGCCGCTTTAGCCGGCGTTCAAGTCCAAGAGATACATCCCGTCCTACAGAATGTAGTCACGTAAAACACAGAACGGGGGCCCCCGCCCCGATCCGAGGTTAGAATGATCGAGAACCAGAAAATTCGTCCGGCCAAAGTCATCGGCCCGCTCGGCGAGCCGCTGACGCTGGACAGCCTGCCGCCGCCCGAGACGACCCGCTGGGTCGTGCGTCGCAAGGCCGAAGTGGTCGCAGCGGTGAATGGCGGGCTGCTGTCGGTCGACGAAGTGTGCGATCGCTACAGCCTGACGGTCGAGGAATTCGCCGGCTGGCAACGCGCTATCGATCGCTCAGGCATGCCCGGCCTGCGCGTGACGCGCATCCAGCATTATCGCTCGCTCTACGATCGGCAGCAGAAATACTGACCGCTCGTCCGTGCGATGGATGACGGCCCGTGCCCCAATCAGGGCGCGGGCCGTTTTCGTTTCGACCGAAAACAAACCGCTACCGGAACAAATTCGGCGCGTTGCGAGTCTTGCTTTCCGTAGCCCGAACGGCGGGCGGAAACAGAGGGAAGCGACAATGGGTATCATCATTTGGCTCGTCATCGGTGGTATTTGCGGCTGGTTGGCCAGCATGATCATGCGCACCGATGGGCAGCAGGGCATTATCCTGAATGTTGTCGTCGGCATCATCGGTTCGGTGATCGCTTCGTTCATTTTCGGCGCTGGCATCAACCAGGCGATCACGATCACGACGTTTATCTACTCGTTGATCGGTGCGGTGATCCTGCTCGCGATCGTAAATCTTGTACGTCGCGGTAGTGTCCGCTGAGCTAAATATTTTTGTAATATTGTAAGAAAAAGGGCCGCCTGGGCAACCGGACGGCCCTTTTTCGTAATTAAAAGGTGGGCGCTTTATTTCAGCAGGAAGCGAACGTTGAGGGTCACGGTGACGTCGGTTTCGCCCGAAACGATCTGTGTAGGCGCCGAATCAGCCGATACCCTGAGCATGCGGAATTGCGGCATCGGCGGCTGATTGCCGGCATTTTCCCCGCCCTCGCCGATCGAGACGATTCGCGCGACGCTCATCCCCGCCGCCTTGGCGTAAAGCTCGGCGCGAGCCCGGGCGACCTTCACCGCGTCGGCACGCGCGTCGTCCAGCGCCGCTTCGGGCTTGTCGAGCGAGAGGTTCGGCCCGTCGATCTGGTTCGCCCCCTGCTTGACCAGCGCATCCAGAATCGCGCCTGCCTTCGCAATGTCGCGGAAGCGCACCGAAACGGTGTTGCTCGCCTGATAGCCGGTGATGACCGGCGGTGCATGGTCGGCATAGCGATATTGTGGGCTGAGCGAAACGTTGGCGGTGGCGATATCACGTCCCGCAACACCGGCGCTCTTCAAGGCGGCAAGTACGCGCGCCATGCGATCTGAATTGTCGGAGAGCGCGGCGGACGCGGTCGCATCCTGTGTCACCACGCCGGACCGGATCATCGCTACGTCGGGCACGCGGGTGGTGCGGCCAGTGGCCGACACGTCGAGCACGGTGCCGCTTGCTGGCACCATCGATTCGACGCTTGGCGCATTCTGGGCCGAGGCGCTGGATAGCGGCGCGGTAGCGAGAACCGGTACGGCGAGCATCAAAGCGGTCGCGAGCAACTTCATCTGTTGAAACTCCTGTTATTGGAAGGGCCGGCCGGCCTGCCTACCGGCCATGACGGCCGACCGGACAACAAAAGCTGAACGGAAAAAGGTTCGGTTTTGGTTCAGTCTCTAAAAATCTCAGCGTCCACGCCGTGACAGGACCACGCGATACAGGGCCAGCAACACTATTGCACCCGCCGTCGCGGCGGCATAATTATGCCAACCGCCGCCAAATTCCCAGCCCATCGCCTGGGCCACGAACCCGGCAAACAGCGCCCCTGCGATGCCGATGACGATAGTCACGATGATCCCGCCAGGATCGCGCCCCGGCATGATCAGCTTGCCCAGAACACCCGCGACCAATCCAATTGCCAGCCAGCCGAGAATACCGTGCTCCATCGTCCTGACCCTGTTCCCGTCGTATAACGTGACGCGTAGAGTTGTTCCCTTAAACTTTTATTGCAACCATTTCTTTGACGAAACGACATCGAGAATTCTCGACGCTGGAAAGACGGAATATCCTAGCCTGAACTTTTAAGCGCAAATCGATGATAACGGGGCAAAGTAACCGCCACTGTTGATCCGTGGAACTTGCGAAAGGCAACTGGAAAGGGCATTGGCACACAACCTTCGCGCAGGTGGACAGGCGAAGATGATCGGCGGTCTACGAAAAGAGCCTCTTGAGGCCGGTGAGTTATTTCGATAATACAGTTGGGGAGAGACCGGCGCGACCGCCGGGTGGGGGCATCGGGAAGTGGCACGGATGAAGTACGAAACCACGACGTTCGACAATGACGGGCGGCTTGCGATCGAGGGCGAGGTGCGCTCGAATCGCAAATGGTGGATCATCGGCATCGTCGCCATGGTGCTGGCGGTGGGCATCGCCTTCTGGGGCTTCGGGCATAGTGCTAAGCCGACGGCGGTGGCGGTCAAGAAAGATGAGCTGCCCAACGTCTCGGTCGTGGTGCCGGGCAGCAAGATGGTGGCGCGCGTCGTTTCGGCGACGGGCACGCTGGCGGCACGGCGCGAGATGCCGGTCGGCGTGGCGGGCGAGGGTGGCATGGTGACGAACGTGCTAGTGCAACCCGGCCAATGGGTGCGGGCCGGACAGGTGCTGGCTCGGGTCGATCGCTCGGTCCAGTCCGAGACGGCGGCAAGCCTTGCCGCGCAGATCAACGTCGCGCGCTCCGACGCGGCGATTGCCCAATCGGAACTCAAACGCGCGCAATCGCTGGTCGATCGCGGTTTCATCTCCAAGGCCGATCTGGAACGCAAGGCGGCGACGCACGATGCCGCCCTGGCTCGCGTGAACGTCGCGCAGGCCGCGCTCGGCGAACAGCGCGCGCGCAACGGCCGCCTCGACATTCGCGCGCCGGCCGCTGGTCTTGTGCTGACGCGCAGCGTGGAACCGGGCCAGATCGTCAGTTCGGCCTCGGGCACGTTGTTCCGTTTGGCCCAGGGCGGCGATATGGAAATGCGCGCCGCGCTGTCCGAAGGCGATCTCGCCGGGCTTCCGGTCGGCGTCGCGGCCAGCGTAACGCCGGTCGGCGGATCGCAAAGCTTCAAGGGCGCGGTGTGGCAGGTGTCGCCGGTGATTGATCCGACCACGCGGCAGGGCATCGCGCGGATTGCGCTGGCTTACGATCCCGCGCTTAGGCCCGGCGGGTTCGCAGCGGCACAGATCACCAGCGGCGGGGCGCGCGCACCGCAACTGCCCAACTCGGCGATTCAAAGCGACGCAGCGGGCAATTACGTGTATGTCCTCGACGGGCAGGATCGCGTTGTGCGCCGCCAGATCACGCTTGGCGGCGTGTCCGATGAGGGCGTAATGGTCGCCAGTGGTCTGAACGGTACGGAGCGTGTCGTGCTGTCGGCCGGTGCATTTCTCAATCCTGGCCAGAAGGTGAAACCGATCCTCAAGACCGCGCAAGGCTGATCCCATGAGCTTCCGCAACATCTCTGCCTGGTCGATCCGGAACCCGATACCGTCGATCGTTGTCTTCGTCATGCTGACGGTGGCCGGGCTGGTGAGTTTCGCGCGGATGGACGTCAACAACCAGCCGGACATCGATTTTCCGGTGGTGATCGTCTCGATCAGCCAGCCGGGTGCCGCGCCGACCGAACTGGAAAACCAGATCACGCAAAAGGTCGAGGCGGCGGTGCGCAGCCTGCAGGGCATCGACGAGATCGATTCGACCGTTCAGGAAGGCCAGTCCACCACCGTCATCCAGCTCGCGCTCGGCACGCCGATCGATCGCGCGGTCGAGGATGTGCGATCGGCGATCCAGCAGATCCGCAGTAATCTGCCCGATGGGATTTTGGAACCACAAGTCAGCCGCGCCAATACGACCGGGCAGGATCTCGCCAGTTATGCCGCCATTTCGACCGATATGACGGTCGAACAGCTCAGCTGGTACATCGACAACACGGTCGCCAAAGAATTGCTCAGTGTGCCCGGCATGGCCGGCGTCGACCGCAACGGTGGCGTCGATCGCGAGATCCGCGTGATCCTCGATCCGCTGAAGCTGCAGGCGCAGGGCATCACTGCCAGCGCGGTCAACCAGCAATTGCGCCAGGTGAATTTGAACGCAGCCGGCGGACGCGCCGAGATCGCCGGTTCCGAACAATCGGTTCGCGTGCTCGGTAATGCGCGCACCGCCTATGCGTTGGGCGAGACCCAGATCATGGTCGGCGGCGGGCGCACCGTGCGGCTCGACGATCTCGGTCGGGTGCGCGATCTTTATGCCGAACAGCGCTCTGCCTCTCAGTTCGACGGACAGCAGGTGCTGAGCTTCGACTTCCAACGGGCCAAGGGCGGCTCGGACGTTACGGTTTTCCACGAAGCGCAGAAGAAGCTGGAAGCGCTGGAGAAGCGCAACCCGCAAGTCCATTTCCAGATGATCAGCAACAGCGTCAAATATACCGAGGCGCAATTCCATTCGGCGATGGAAGCGATGGTCGAGGGGGCCTTGCTTGCGGTGGTCGTGGTGTTCCTGTTCCTGCGGGACTGGCGCTCGACCATCATCTCGGCGCTGGCGATCCCGCTGTCGGCGATCCCGACATTCTGGTTCATGGACCTGCTCGGCTTCACGCTCAACAACATGACGCTGATGGCGCTCAGCTTGGTCGCAGGCGTGCTGGTCGACGATGCGATCGTCGAGATCGAGAACATCGTCCGCCACATGCGCATGGGCAAGAGCGCGTATCAGGCGTCGATCGACGCGGCGGACGAAATCGGACTCGCTGTGCTCGCCACCACCATGTCGATCGTCGCGGTGTTCTTGCCAGTCGGGTTGATGCCCGGCGTGTCAGGCGAATTCTTCAAGAATTTTGGCCTGACCGTGGTGGTGTCTGTGTTGCTCAGCCTGGGGGTGGCGCGCCTCATCACGCCGATGGTCGCGGCCTATTTCCTCAAGGCCAAGGGGCAGGCGTCGCACGGCGAAGGCTGGTTGATGGACGTCTATATAAAAACGCTGCGGTGGACGCTCAGGCATCGCTGGTCGGCGATCGTGGCGGGCGTGGTTTCGTTCGCGCTGACCGTGGTGTTGATGATCGGCCTTCCCAAAACCTTCAATCCCGATCGCGATCTCGATTCGTCCACGGCGCTCGTGACTATGGTGCCCGGCACGACGCTGGCCGAAACGCAGGTGGTGGTGAACCGTGTCGCCGAATTGTTCCGCCGCCAGTCAGACGTGCAACACGTCTATGCCCGCACCTTCGTCGGCAATGGTCGCGTCACGGCGATGTACAAGGCGAAGAAATCGCAGACCAGTGCGCAGTTCGAACGCGCCATGTCGCCGCAGCTCGCGACGATTGCGGACGCGCGCGTCGCGTTCCGTGCACAGGGCGGTTGGGGCAACAGTTCGCGTCAGCTGTCGATCGTGCTCGGCGGCGACGATCCCAAGCAATTGACCCAGACGGCGATCAAGCTGGTCGAGGAAATGGGCAAGGTTCCAGGGCTGATCGCGCCGCGCATCGAGGGCGATCTGTTGCGACCGGAAATCGTTATCACCCCGCATATGGATCTGGCCGCGAACCTTGGTGTCACTACCCAGGCTCTGTCCTCGGCAATTCGCATCGCGACACTGGGTGATATCGACCAGAACAGCGCGAAATTCTCGCTCAGCGATCGTCAGGTGCCGATCCGTGTCGCGCTCGACCAGAATGCGCGCCAGCGGATGTCGACGATCCAGAACCTACCGGTCGCCACACAAAGCGGCGCGTCGGTGCCGCTCAGCCTGGTCGCAACGATCGGCTTCGGCGCCGGCCCGACGCAAATCCAGCGGGTCGCGCAAAAACGCCAGCTGACCGTCGGGATGGATCTTGCACCCGGCTTGGTCAGTGGCACCGCACAGAAGCTGATTCACGATTTGCCGACGATGAAGAACCTGCCGATCGGTGTCGGCGAACTCGTCGTCGGGTCAGACAAATGGCAGCAGGAGATGATCACCAACGTCATGATCGCGCTGGCCTCCGGGTGTTTCCTCGTCTTCGCGGTGCTGGTCTTGCTCTATCGCCGCGTCCTGCCGCCCTTGGTCAACATGGGGTCTCTGCTGCTGGCGCCGTTGGGTGGGCTGATCGGGCTGTTGATCACCGGCATTCCGATGTCGATGCCGGTCTTTATCGGGATCATCATGCTGTTCGGCATCGTCGCCAAGAATTCGATTCTGCTGATCGATTTCGCGCTGGATGAGATGAGCAAGGGCGTGCCGCTGTTCGATGCGATCGTCGATGCCGGATACAAGCGCGCCCAGCCGATCGTGATGACGACGGTGGCGATGGTCGCCGGCATGCTGCCGACCGCGCTGGCGCTGAACGGCGATGGATCGGCGCGCGTGCCGATGGGCATCACGGTTATCGGTGGCCTGTCGCTGTCGACATTGCTGACGCTGTTGATCGTGCCCGCCAGCTTTAGCCTCGCGGCGAGCATCGAGGTGTGGATCGGGCCGAAACTGCGCCGCAGCTTGCTGACCTATCAGCCCGGGGACGATGGCCTGCCAGTCATCGATCACGATCCTAAGGCGCGCCTCCCCGGCACACCGCCGCGACTGGGTGGCCACAGCAGCGACGATCCGCAGCCGGCGGAATAAAGAGGCGCTCCGTTGCCGACCGTCATGATCCTGCTGCTTGCCTGCTGGCTGGTGTTGGTTGCGGTCCCGGAGACTAAGGTTGCGCGCGTCCTGCACGTTTGGCTTGTCGCAATGCCCGCGCGCAAGCTGGATCGCATAACACGCGGGAAGGTGATCCTCGTTGTCCCGCTCGCCATTTTCGTCGCCTTGGTGGCCTGGCAGTTGGAAGGCGAGGGGCTCCGCCTGCTTGGTATGATGGCGCCTGAGATCACCACTTTCGTAACGATGTTCGAGATCACCACGTGGCTCGACGTCGTGGTGGCGGCGATCACGACCGCGTCCGTGCTACGGCTGCGGACCATCCGCCATATCGTGCAGGCTCGTCTGCCGCGCCGCAAACCCCGCGCCCGGCGCACCCGCAAGCCGCGGGCGCCGGCCAATGACGACGATGGGCCGGAGCATTCCATCGCTGCTTGATCCTCTGGCCTGATGGGGTTTCCCGCACTCTGTCAGACCTTCAAAGCAGAACAAATGTGATGCTGATGGACATTATAATTGCGGGATAGAATCGCACGCCACTTGAACATTCCCGCCGTTCGGGGATTGTTTCACCCATGAAGCTGTTTGCCCGTGCGCCCCGAGGTTCTTCGGGCCGATCTTTAAGCCTGTCGGAGGCTCCTCCCGCAGGCCTGAGGCGCATGCGGATCGTCGCGACAGGGCTGCTGGTGGCGATGGCACTCCTGTTCCTCGCCAGCCGCGCGCTCGACACCGGGCATCCGGTGTTCGGTTTCGTCCGCGCCTTTGCCGAGGCGGCGATGGTGGGCGGGTTGGCCGACTGGTTCGCAGTGACGGCGTTGTTCCGGCACCCGCTTGGAATTCCGATCCCGCACACCGCGATCATTCCGCGCAACAAGGATCGGATCGGCGATACGCTGGCTATCTTCCTGCGCGACAATTTCCTGACCCCGGTGGTGATCTCACGGCGGATGCGGCGCATGGACATGGCCGGTATTGCCGGGGGGTGGCTGGCCAACCCCGGCGTGGCGAGCAAGCGGCTGACGCGCGGTGCCTCGCGGATTGCGGTGGAGATCTTGCAGGCGCTGGATCAGGATCGCTTGGGCGGCATGGTGCGCGGTGCGATGGTCAAGCAGGTGCGCGATCTCGATCTCGCACCGTTGCTGGGCCAAGCGCTGGGCGCGGCCATCGCCGACAAGCGCCATCTGCCGATCCTTGACGGCATCGTGCGGTGGGCCGGGCAGATTCTTGCGGCCAACGAGCATCTGGTCCGCGCGATGGTGCATGAGCGAGCCGGATCGATCATGCGCTGGACCGGGCTCGATGAAACGCTGTCGAACAAGATCATCGACGGTTTGAACGGCCTGGTTCGCGACATGGCCGAAGACCCCGATCACCCGTTGCGCGACAAAGCGGAAGAGGGGTTGGCGCAACTCGCGCACGATTTGCAGCATTCGCCCGAAATGCGCGCGCGCGTCGATGCGCTGAAGCTCGGCATGCTCGACAATCCGGCGATGCAAAACTGGATCAACGGGCTGTGGGAACAGGCGCGCACCGCCATGCTGCGCATCGCGCGCGATCCCGAAAAGATGCTCGGAGGCAAAATCGGCGAAGCGTTGCAACAATTGGGCGAGACGCTGCAGAACGATGCGCGTCTGCGTGCGACGCTCAATCGCTTCGTGCGTCGCGCGGTGGTGGGCACCGCAGCGGATTATGGCGACAGCATCGTGCGACTGGTGTCGGAAACGGTGCGCAGTTGGGATGCCGACACGATCACCACGCGGCTGGAAAATGCCGTCGGCCGAGATCTGCAATATATTCGCGTCAACGGCACGCTGGTCGGTGGATTGGTCGGTCTATTGATCCACAGTTTTGATGTGTTGCTTTGATTTCATTCGTCCCAGTCGAGCACCGTCCAACCCTTAACCAGCGCCAGCGCGCGCAACGGGGCATGTGGATTGACCGCGAATGCCTCGTCCGCCCAGGCCAAAGTCGGCGCATCGGATACATGGTCGCTGTAGAAACGGATCTCGGCATCGGTGCGCGCGATGCCCTGTCCGGCCATCCAGTCCTCGATCATGCGCAATTTGGCCGGACCGTAGCAATTCTCGCCCGCGATGCCCGAACGCACCGCACCATCGTCGCCATCGCGAGAGAGTGTGGCGATTACCGCATCGAAGCCCAGCCGCTCGGCGATTGCGGTGACGTAAAAGCGATACGATGCGGTCGCCATCACCAGCCGATATCCTGCTGCGCGGTCCGCCGCGATTCGTTCGCGTGCGCCATCGTACAGCCGCACACGCGTCGCGAATTGGTCAGCGGCGGCAGCGGTCGCGGCGGCGCTCATCGTATGGCCGAGCAGCAGGCGCTGCGTCACCTGCTTCAATCGCGCGCGGTCGATCAGCTTCATGCCGTACGCCGCGCTGGCCAGCCCGACCAGCGGGAGCATGGCCAGCCGCCACGGTGCTTGCCGCCGCGCCGCGCCGATTACGAAGCCACTCCAGGTGGCTTTCACCGTGATCGTCTTGTCCATGTCATAGATTGCGAGTTTGATCGTCACACACTCTCACTTGCCGATCCGACGCGATTGCAGCAATGACTAAGTCGATGAATCAAACCGCGACCTTCAGCCCGGAACAGGATGTCCTCCGCTTTTCCGGCAGCCTGACGCTGGCGCGGATCGGTGATCTGGCCGAACGGCTGCGCGCCTATGACGGGAAAGTGGCGAAACTCGATTTGTCGGGGGTGGACCGTATGGATACGGTCGGTGCCTGGGTCGTGCAGCGCTTCGCCGCCGAACATGACGCCGCAATCGACGGGCTTAACGAAGACAGCCAGCATCTGCTGACGCAGGTGCAGAATGCCGATCAGCCAGTAGAGATGCGCCCGGCGCATATTCGGGGCTTTTCGCGCGTGCTGGGCGAGATCGGCGATGCGGTAATGACCTCGCTGCACACGATGGTCGGCCTGCTCGGCTTTCTAGGTGCGACCGTGCTCGCCTTCGGCACATTGATCCGCCATCCTAGCCGCTTCCGCTTCAACGCCACGGTGATGCGCTTTGAAGTCGTGGGGGTCTCCGCGCTCGGCATCATCGCGCTGATGAGCTTTCTGATCGGTATCGTTATCGCACAGCAAGGCGCGGTGCAGCTGCGGCAATTCGGAGCCGAAGTGTTCACGATCAATCTCGTCGGGCGGCTCACCCTGCGCGAACTCGGCGTGTTGATGACTGCGATCATGGTCGCCGGGCGTTCCGGATCGGCCTTTGCGGCGCAGCTCGGTACGATGAAGCTGACCGAAGAGATCGATGCGATGCGCACAATCGGCGTGTCGCCGATGGAGGCGCTGGTCGTGCCGCGCACGCTGGCGGTGGTGATGATGATGCCGCTGCTCGCTTTCTATTCCTCGCTGATCGCGATCATTGGTGGCGGCTTGTTGTGCTGGGTCTCGCTCGGCATTCCGCCTGTCACCTTCATCCAGCGAATTCGCGAAGTCGTTCCGATTACCGATCTGTTCATCTGCCTGGTCAAGGCGCCGGTGTTCGGAGCGATTATCGCCATCGCAGGGTGTTTTCAGGGCATGATGGTCGAATCCGATTCCGAACAGGTCGGTATCCGCACCACCGCAGCGGTGGTTCAGGCGATATTCCTGGTCATCGTACTGGACGCGTTCTTCGCCATGTTCTTCACCTGGGTAGGCTGGGTCTGATGGTGCGCAAGGATGAAACGATCATCTCGGTGAAGGGGCTGAAGAACGGCTTCGGTGACCAGTTGGTGCATGACGGGCTTGATCTGGAGGTCAAGCGTGGCGAGATCTTCGGCGTGGTTGGTGGTTCCGGCACGGGAAAATCGGTGCTGATGCGCTCGATCATCGGCCTCCAGACGCCGATCGAGGGCGACATTACCGTGTTCGGCGAGGAGATGATCGACCGCGAAGATACCGATGCGATCGATGTCCGCAAGCGCTGGGGCGTGCTGTTCCAAGGCGGTGCGTTGTTCTCGACGCTGACCGTGGCGGAGAACGTCCAGGTGCCTTTGCGCGAATTCTACCCGGATCTCGATCCGGCGCTGCTCGACGAGATTGCCGCCTACAAGGTCGTGATGTCTGGTCTTCCCGCCGATGCCGGTCCGAAATACCCTTCCGAACTATCGGGCGGCATGAAGAAACGTGCCGGTCTCGCCCGGGCCTTGGCGATGGATCCGGAATTGCTGTTTCTGGATGAGCCGACAGCGGGCCTCGACCCGATCGGTGCGGCGGCGTTCGACGAATTGACCCAGTCGATGCAGAAGACGCTCGGCCTCACCGTGTTCCTCATCACGCATGATCTGGACACATTGTATGCCATTTGTGATCGTGTCGCGGTGCTGGCAGACAAGAAGGTTATCGCGGTGGGGACGATTCCGGAACTTCTCGCGTTGGATCATCCGTGGATCCAGGAATATTTCAACGGACCGCGCGGCCGCGCCGCAACGGCGTCGGTCGAGCGCGCAGCGGATTTGCGCGAACACACGCCAGATGCTGCGGGCACAACAGGGACTGAAGGCTGATGGAAACCCGTTCTAACCATGTGCTGGTCGGTGCCATCGTGCTGATCCTGCTCGCCGTGCTGGCGCTGTTCACGGTGTGGATCGCGCGGCTGAACGGATCGAGCGAGAAGGAATACGACATCTTCTTCAAGCAATCGGTCGATGGCCTGGCCAAGGGCTCGGTTGTCACATTTTCCGGCGTGCCGCTGGGGCAGGTGAAGGAGATTGCTTTGTGGAAGCGCGATCCGCAGTTCGTCCGGGTGCGCATCACCGTAAAGGACGAGACCCCGGTGCTGGAGGGCACGACGGCGGGCGTGCAGGGCAGCTTTACCGGCACCAGCACGATCCAGCTCGATGGGGCAAAAAAGGGCGCGCCGCCAATCGCGTGCCCGGCGGAGACTGCCGAAAATGCCTGTCCTTATGGCGTGCCGGTGATCCCGACCAAATCGATCGGCTTCGGCGCGCTGCTCAGTTCGGCGCCGCAATTACTCGAACGCCTGTCGACCCTGACGGAGAAGTTGACCGATATGCTGTCGGATCGGAACCAGAATTCGATCGCTGGGATATTGGCCAACACCAACCGCCTGTCCGGCGCGCTGGCCGATCGCGGGCCGGAAATCGCCGCGACGTTGGCAGAGACACGCGTGGCGATCCAGAAAGCGGGCCTTGCGGCAGAACAGATCGGTCAGCTTGCCGGTACGACCAACACGATGTTGGCCGAAGATGTTCGTCCAGCAGCGGCTAATCTCAACAAGGCGGTGGAATCCGCGCAGAAGAGCATGGAGTCGCTGAACGCCGCGATTGGCGATGCAAGGCCTGGCCTGCAGGCTTTCTCCAAGCAGACGATTCCCGAGGTAGGGCAATTGGTTCGCGACCTGCGCGTTATGTCGGCTTCGCTGACCTCGGTCGCGGAGAAGATCGATCAGGGTGGGGCGGGGGCGTTGATCGGATCGCCCAAGCTGCCCGACTATAAGGGCAAGAAGTGAGGCGCATGACCATGAATAAGCTTTCCATCCTGCTGCCTGTCGCTGCTGCCCTGTCGCTTGGTGGCTGCATCACTTTTGGCGCGAAACCGCCACCCTCGTTGCTGACACTGGAATCGGTTTCGAGCGTGCCCGCAGGCGAGACGCGCAGTTCCGCCAACGCCCAGACGATTACGATCGCGGTGCCGGCCGTATCGCAGGCACTGGCGACAACGCGCGTGCCGGTACAATCGTCCAATACGTCGCTCGCTTACGTGAAGGATGCGATCTGGGTTGAATTGCCCGCCCCCCTCTTCGCGCGCCTTACCGCAGATACGGTTGCGGCAAAAACCGGCCGGGTCGTGCTGAGCACCGCGCAGTCCTTCTCCGATCCCGGTGCGCGTCTTTCCGGCGAACTGCGCAATTTCGGCGTGGATGCCGCAACCAGCGAAGCGGTGGTTACGTTCGACGCGGCACTGATCAGGACGAATGGAAACGTCGTCGAAAAGCGTCGCTTCGAGGCGCGGGTGCGGGTCGATACCATCACGGCCGGGCCGGTGGCACGTGGTATAAACCAAGCCGCTAATCAGGTTGCGGCCGAAGTTGCCGATTGGGTCGGGAAGTAGTCTGCACCCGCTATCGGCTTAGGGGGAAAGGGCCCGCTTCCGAAATGGAAGCGGGCCCTTTCCGCTGGATTGGACGCGTTGACGATCAGGCGGCGCGCGTGCCCGTCATCGGGAAGCTGCCGAACGCGCCTGCGCCGACGCTGCCGGTAATGGTGTCGCCGTCGATCGTCGCGCTACAATCCAGCGTCATCGGCATCGGTACGGTCATCTTCATCGTCCAGGTGATCGTGTTGCCAGCGACCTTGCCGTCGGTGATGTCGACCGAGCCCATTGCGCCGGCATTGCTGCCGGTGAAGCTGTCGCCGTCGCTGTTGACGGTCAGCGTGCTCTTCTGGTCGCCCAGTGGCGACTTGACGATCGTTTCCCAGGTCCCGTCGACATCAGCCATCATTTCTCTCCTGAAGCTTGCGCGACGCCCGCCACGGACGCCGCCGAGATTACCTCGACGGGCAGGCCAAGACTGTCAAGCTGCGGCCGGACCGCCTTGGCGTCGCCGACCACCACCCAGACGAACCGCTTCGGGTCGATTGCCGCGCGTGCCGCAGCGTCAAGCTGGGGCAAGGTCATCGCCTGATATTTTTGCGTGATCGTCGCGTAGAAATCGTCGGGACGCTTGTAGAGGTCGTTCTGCTGCATCGCGCGCATCACGTCATCGGAGGTTTCGAAATTGCCGGATAGCGAACGGGTCGCGCCGGCAATTGCGCGGTCGAATTCCGGTTGGGTCATCGGCTTGGTCGTGACGAACTCGGTAATGTCGTCGCGCAGCGCGGCGATCGAAGCACCGGTCTTATCGGCCTGTACCGGCGCGCTAATGACATAAGGGGCGCCGTTTTCGCTGCGCTGGAAATTGCCGTTGACGCCGTAGGACCAGTGCTTGCCTTCTCGCAGGTCCATGTTGATGCGGCTGAGGAAGCTGCCACCAAGCGCGTCGTTGGCGGTCAGCACCGGGAGCAGATCGTCGCTGCCGTTCAACCCGGTGACCAAGCCGCCGGAAATCTGCGACTGCGGCGAATCCGGACGATCGACCAAAATGATTTTCGGGCTCGCGGTGCCGGAGATCGGACCGAACGTCTTGGTCCCCGGTGAGCCGGTACCCTTCCAGTCGGCGAAGCGCGCATCGAGCGCAGTCTTCACCGTCGCCAGCGGCAAATCGCTGACAACGAAAATCTTGGCCTTGTCGGGACGCAGCCACTTTTGCTGGAACGCGACCAAATCGTCGCGCGTCAGGCTGGCGACCGCCGCCGGATCGCCGCCGCCCGAGGCTTTGGCATACGGGGAGGCGGGGCCATAGATCAGCTTGGGCAGCACCCGACCGGCAAGACCGCCCGGGCTGGTCAGCTCCTGGGCGATGCCGGCCAGTTGCTGCTGCTTGACGCGCGCCACTTCGGCCGGCGCAAAGGCCGGGTTGCGCGTCACATCGGCGAACAAATCCACCGCCGCACCGAGATTGACGCTCGGGGTGGACATTGACACGAACGTACGGTCGAGGCTGGCGCCGGTGCTGATGTTCATCCCCAGACGCTCGCGCGCTTCGGCGAGGCGGGTCGAATCGAGGTGGGTCGTGCCCTCATCCATCATGTTAAGCGTCAGTTGCTGCGTGCCGAGCTTGCCCGCGACATCGGCGGCCACACCTGCGTCGAAGCTGATCACCGCCTGCGTGATCGGCACCGCGCCCCGTTGCGCATAGACCAATTCGATGCCGTTGCTCAGTCGCGTGCGCGTGACCGGCGGAAAGGTGAGACCCGCGACCTGGCCGACCGCGGGCAGGGGCCCGCGCGTGCCCTTGGCCTTTGCGACCTCGGCGGTAACGATCTTCACTTCCTTGGGCACCTGCGCCTCGGCATACGCATCGCGCGCGCCGGGTATGACGGACAGGTTATAGGACGGGCGTGACAGCCACTTGTCCGCCGCCGTCTTCACGCTGGCCGGGTTTTGCGCGGCAAGTTCGGCGAGCTGTTTTTTGTAGAAACCGGGATCGTTCGAATAGAGCGCGCCCTCGGCCAACGCGACGGCCTTGCCACCGAAGCCGCCGACGGATTCCAGTCCCTCGATCCGGCCTACCGCGGTGTTAGTGACATACCGTTGTACTTCGTCGGCCGTCGGCCCGGTCCTGAGGAAGTCTGCCAGGATCTCATCAATGCGCTTGCGGACGACGGCAGCGTCGACACCGGGACGGACGACGACGTAGATGTCGAAGGTGCCGACCTGCGCAAAGCTCTGGTTGCTGACGCTGGCCTCGACCGCAAGTTTTTCCTGCCGCACGAGGATATTTGTCAGGCGCGAGCTGGACAGGCCGCCAAGGGCACCCGCCGCCACGTCGAGCGCGCTGGAATCCCGGTCGTTCAACCCCGGCACTGGCCAGGAACGGACCAACAGGGTGGCGGCGACGCGGTCCTTCATCTGTTCGGTCTTGCTCGTCGCCAGCACCGGCACGGGCGCATCGGGGAGTCTGGATTGCGGTCCGCTTGGAATGGCACCGAAATTTTTCTCGACCAGGAGCTTTGCGGTGGCGAGATCGACGTCGCCGGCAAGCACCAGGACAGCGTTGTTTGGACCATAATGATCCTTGAACCAGCCCTTTACGTCGGCAAGGCTTGCACCGTCGAGGTCGGCCATCGAGCCGATCGTGGTGTGGCCGTAGGGATGATCGGCGGGAAACACACCTTCGTTCATCTTGTAGCGGATCAGGCCATAGGGCTGGTTATCGTTGCCGCGCTTTTCGTTCTGCACCACGCCGCGCTGTTCATCGAGCACCCCTTGCGTGATCGCGCCGGTCAGATAGCCCATGCGGTCGGACTCGAGGAACAGGGCCCGGTCCAAAGCGGCGGTCGGTACCGTCTCGAAATAATTGGTGCGGTCGAAATAGGTCGTGCCGTTGAAATCGGTCGCGCCGACCTGTTTCAGCGGTTCGAAGAAATCGTTCGGAGCATTCTCGGATCCGTTAAACATCAGATGTTCGAACAGATGCGCGAAACCCGATTTGCCCTTGGGCTCATGCTTCGACCCGACATCGTACCAGACGGAAACGGCCACGATCGGGGCCTTGCGATCGGTATGCACGATCACGCGCAGGCCGTTAGGTAGCGTGAATTGCTGATAGGGAATATCGACCTGCTTGACGAGCGCCGCAACGGGGGCGGGCTTGGCAGCAACCGGCGCTGCCCGAGCGGGCGTAGCCAATGCTTGCGCGGAAACAACAGCCGACAGGGCCACGCCCGAGAGCGCGAGAGTGCGGAATGTCATGAAGCGTGTTCCTAAGCAGGTTATCACCGAATGCTTAGCATCGTGGTCGGCATGCGCAACTGTGGCCCATGCCGCTGCAGCCACGCGTGTCGCTTAGCTTCCTCGAAAGGAGCTGGGATGACGAAGGACCAGAAACCAGGGTGGGGAGCTTCTGTTGCTCGGTGCTCCCCGTACCGCCGGAATCCGCTTCTGTTGCCCGGTGCGGTCCAACCGCGCTTTTGTCGTTAGTAAACTAGACCGTTAAGTCCGGTTTACGCCGCAATCGCGAGTGCATGGTTATCGTTAGCACTTGTGGTTTTGAGCCTATAAACGGTTACTCAGCCGTGGCAAAAACAGCGCCTTTGAACACACGTCGATCCTGCTTCGGCCCCGTCAAAACCTGTCCCCCACCCGAAAGGCGTAAGACGGGTTATGGTGGAGCCGCCGGGTACTGCCCCCGGGTCCGTTGCGTCTATTTTACGCTGCAATTTATCACCATAGTCTCCGGGGCAAGCCCCTTGCGACAATCTCTATATGGGATTTGCGCACGGATTTGCCAAGCCCGCCTTTTACTCGCCACAAATCCGGTTCATTGGCCTTGATATTATGCTTACCCAGCGTTCCCGTTATGGCTTGCGCGCCATGTTGTTCCTGGCCGAGGCCAAGCCCGGCGGCCCGCCGATCCCAATGAATCGTATCGCGGACGAGGCCAACGTACCGCGCAAGTTCCTAGAATTGATCCTGGCCGATTTGCGCGAGGCTGGCTTCCTGCACAGTCATCGCGGCAAGATGGGCGGATATTGTCTTTCACGTCCGACGCACCTGATTTCGCTGGGGGAGATCATCCGCGTGATCGAGGGGCCGTTGGCGCTTGTGCCATGCGTCAGCCGGACCGCGTACCGCGCTTGCAACGATTGCAAGGACGAGGCGCGATGCGCCATCCGCCTTGCCATGATGCGTGTGCGTGACGAGACGGCGCGTATCCTGGATGGTACCAGCCTGGCCGATGCCGGGCTGGACGAACTGGTCGCCGCCTGAATCCCTCTCCCGCCGGAGGGATTGGCAAGCTTAGCGCTTCTTCAATTCGTCGCGAATTTCGCGTAGCAACGCGATATCGGCGGGTTCCACAGCGGCCTCGACCGGCGCTTCCTCCGCCTTGGGCATCGCCTTGTTCACCGCCCGGATGATCATGAAAATGATAAAGGCGATGATGACGAAATTGACGGCGGCCGTGATAAACGCGCCATAACCGAGCAGCGGCACGCCCGCCTTTTTCAGCGCCACGTAATCCGACGATCCGGCGAGTGCGCTCGGCACTTTGCCGAGGATGACAAAGCAGCTGGAGAAATCGAGCCCGCCGAAAACCTTTCCGATGATCGGCATGATGATATCGTCGGTCAGCGAGGTGACGATCTTGCCGAAGGCCGCGCCGATGATCACTGCGATCGCGAGATCGAGGACGTTGCCCCGCAGGACGAAAGCCTTGAACTCCTTGAACATGACGCACTCCCTTACGATTTAGCTCACGCTCGGCAATGCTACGCGCGTATCGTGGAGCTTGCCAAGGCTTTGGAGGGACAAGATGAACTATCGTGCCACTTTCGCAATGATGTCCGCCGTCGCGCTCAGCGCGTGCGGGGTAAACAGCGTTCCCACTGCCGAGGAGAATGCCAAGGCCAAATGGGCTGATGTACAGAACCAGTATCAGCGTCGTTCCGATCTGATCCCCAACCTCGTCGCCACGGTGAAGGCGGCGGGTGCGCAGGAAAAGGCCATCCTCGTCGAAGTCACGCAGGCACGCGCATCCGCCAATCAGGTGCAGGTGTCGGGCAATGATCTGACCAATCCGGACAAGATGGCGGCCTATCAGCGCGCCCAGTCTGGCGTGACCATGTCATTGCAGCGCCTGCAGGAAGCCTATCCCGAGTTGAAGAGCCAGGCCAATTACACGACCCTGATGAGCCAGCTGGAAGGCACCGAGAACCGCATCACCATCGCGCGCACCGATTACAACACGGCGGTACAGAGCTATAACACCACGATCCGCACCTTCCCCGACGCCATCGGTGCCAAGATCTTCTATGGTGCCAAGCCGATCGTGCCGTTCCAGGCGACGACGCCGGATGCCAACAAGGCGCCGTCGGTGTCTAATGCCTTCGGAAATAATAGCTGACTTTTGTCCCACCAGAGGCTCACCCAGGAGATCGGATGATGCGTTCGCTCCGTCTGTTCCTCGCCCTGATCGGCTTTATGCTGATCGGGGCGAGCCCGCTCTCCGCACAGACCTTCCCCAAGTTTACCGGGTTGGTCGTCGACGATGCCAATGTCTTGCCCGCCAATGTGAAAGCGGATTTGACCGCCAAGTTGCAGGCCTTGCAGAAAGATACCAACCGGCAAGTTGTGGTCGCCACGATCGGCGATATGCAGGGCTATCCGCTGGACGAATATGGTTACAAGCTCGGTCGGGCATGGGGCGTGGGCCTCAAGAATGCGAATAATGGCGCCATCATCTTGGTTGCGCCGAACAATCCATCGGGCCAGCGCGGGCCACGGATCGAAGTCGGTCGCGGGCTCGAGCCGATCCTGACCGATGCGCTTACCAGTCAGATCATCAACACGCAGATGATGCCGCGACTGGCGAATGGCGGTGATGTTCCCGGGGCGCTGACCGCCGGCACCGATGCGGTGGTCGCGCAATTGCGGGCGTCACCCGAGGAAGCGAAAGCCGAAGTCGATGCCGCAGTCGCCGCGTTCAACAATGCCCGACCGCACGCGGGACAGCGCAGTGGCGGTGGCGGGTTCCCCCTTGGCATCGTGTTCGTGGTGCTGGTGATCGGTTTTGTCGGACTGTCGTTCGTCCGGCGTCGGAGCGGGAGTGGACAGCGTTATAGCGGCGACGGTCATGGCAGCAGCGGGGTGCTACCCGTGATCCTGTGGTCGATCGCCAACGAGATCGGCAACAGCGCGATGCGTGGCGGCGGCAGTAGCTGGGGCGGAGGCGGGGGCGACAACGATGGCGGCGGCGGCGGCTGGGGAGGCGGTGGCTTTTCCGGCGGCGGTGGCGGTGATTTCGGAGGCGGTGGCGCCTCGGGGAGTTGGTGATGCGGATCACGCCCGAAGATCGCGCCAAGATAAGTGCGGCGGTGACAGCGGCCGAAATTGATACCGCGGGCGAGATCGTGACGATCGTCGCGCGCCGGTCCGACAAATATCACGACGTAGCGGCGCATGCAGGCGTGTTGGCGATGCTGCTGATGCTGGCTGTTCTGTCGGTTTGGCCGGGCATTGCCGATCGGTTGCATGCCATGGTCTATGATCCGTGGACCGACGGCGCGCATCAAGGGGCGTTATACGGCATCGCGTTGCTGCTGGTTGCTATCGCGTTCCTCGTAGGGCGCTATGCGTTATCCTCGATGCCGTTGCGTATCGCACTGACGCCGGGGGCGACGAAGACCCGGCGTGTTCGGGCGCGGGCGCTCGATCTTTTCCGCTCCAGCGCCGAGAAGCGCACGATCGGCGCGACCGGCGTGCTGATCTATCTCAGTCTGGACGAGCGGCGCGCCGAACTGATCGCCGAGCACGCAATCCATTCGAAGGTCGCGAACGAAACCTGGGGCGCGGCGATGGCGGCTCTCGTCGCTGCCGTGCAGGACGGGCGACCCGGAGATGGCATGGCCGAGGCAGTGGCGCAGGTCGGCATCGTACTTGCCGCGCACTTTCCACGGGCCGATGATGATCGCAACGAATTGCCCGACCGTTTGATCGAGCTTTGAACGACGCAGACGAAGAGACCGTCTGGCAGGGCAAGTTCATTGCCGCCAAGCGCCGGGGCAAATGGGAATATGTTTCCCGTGCGCGCGGCATCCAGGCGGCAGTGATCGTTGCGATCGAGGATGGGCACGCCATCCTGGTCGAACAATATCGCGTCCCGCTCGGGCGACGCTGCCTGGAGCTTCCGGCGGGACTGGTCGGCGACGAGGAACAGGGTGAGAGCGTCGAAACGTCCGCCGCGCGCGAACTTGAAGAAGAGACAGGCTATCGTGCCGAACGGATCGAGACGTTGGGCAGTTTCTATTCCTCGCCGGGAATGGTCAGCGAGGGTTTCACCCTGGTCCGGGCGACCGGCTTGGCGAAGGTGAGCGCAGGCGGCGGGACTGTGGATGAGGACATTGTCGTGCACCGCGTCGCGCTGACCGAACTCTCCGCCTTCGTCGCGGCAAAGCGCGCGGCGGGTGTCGGGATCGACGTCAAGATGCTGTTATTGCTGAGCGCGGATTTACTCGCCTGAAGGGTAAGGTGACGCGCATTAGCGGAAATTATCCGCATAGGCCTGCAGCTTCAGCTTGCGCTCCGGCGCGGGCGTTACCGTGAAGGCCAGCCCCTCGCGCTCGGCATAGGCGATCGCCGCTTCCTGAGTCGGGAACCCCATGCGCAGTTGATCGCGCGTATCGCCCGAGCCAGCCCAACCGGTCAGCGGATCCGGCTGCTTGGCTTCGGCGGGCGCGAAATCGAGCACCCAGCCGTCGGTGCGCGCGCGGCCGGACTGCATGGCGTTCTTTGGGCGCTGATAGATGCGGGCGGTGGTCATGGCTGTCGTCCTTCGAATCGTCGCTGCTTTATCGTGGTTGTCTGGCGCGCGCATCCGCATTTTTCGTGCGCATCGTCGCCAGCGCGGAGGCGGGATCGGCGGGCCAGGGATGGCGGGGGTACCGGCCGCGCATCTCGCGCGCGACATCGGCCCAGCTTCCGCTCCAGAAACCGGGGAGATCGCGGGTCGTCTGGATCGGGCGACCCGCGGGTGACGTAAGGCTGAGGACCAACGGCACGCGACCATTGCCGATCGTCGGGTGCGTCGCCAAGCCGAACAGTTGTTGGGGACGGAGATCGACGCGCGGACCACCCTCGGCGGCATAGTCTATGGGGTGGCTGGAGCCGGCGGGGGTGTCGAAATGGGTCGGCGCGAGGCGATCGATAGCGCGTATCGCATCCCACCCGATGATGGTGCGCAGCGCCTCGGTCAGCGCGCCGGCGTCAATCGCAGACAGGCGGCGCTTGCCGTCGAGCAAAGCGGCAAGCCATTCATCGGCGCGCGCCAGCAGACTGTCGTCGCCAAGGTCGAGGTCCGCGCCGCCATGGTCGGCAGCGAAGGTGGCGCGGTGACGCAGCGCCAGCGCCGTGTCGCTCCACGGCAATTGGGCAAGGCCGTGGGTACGAACGCCCTCCAGCAACGCAGCCGCGATGTCGCCGGGCAGGGCGCCGGTATCCGGCCCGCTGGTCAATCGTAGTCCGCCGAGACGACGCTCGCGCGTCGCCTGCACGCCGCCGGTCGCGGGATCGAAGGCGACGGTGCGGTGGATTTCGATCCGATCGCCGAACAGTGCTTCGACCGTCGCCTGATCGATCGCGGTGGCGGAGAGGATCCGCGCGCCGGAGGCCATGCCCTGCGTTTCGGCGACGGCCAGCCAGTCGGTGCGGGCGAGCGCGGAGGCGGGGTCGAGCTTGAAACCACGCCCGCCGACCGAGGCCCATGTTTCGCCGGATGCATCGCGCCGCCGGGCGATGCGATCGGGGAAAGCGAGCGCGATGGAGATGGCGACGTTTTCCCCCCTCCCGCTTGCGGAAGGGGTTGGGGGAGGGCTCGCCACGGAACGCGAACCGGTGTTTGGGGCTTGCCCTCCCCC
>NZ_JANYEK010000245.1 GCF_025363195.1 Sphingomonas sp. | reverse complement strand
TCAAACCCTCCCCGCTCCGCGATCAGCCCGAGCAGACCAAGCTGCAAACTGAACCCAGCGCGCAATGCGGCAGCGGACGGCGGTTGGCCGGTTTTATAGTCGATCACCGCGAGGCCACCTTCCGCCATGCGATCGATCCGGTCGAACTTGCCGGTCAGCGTGACTCCGGCAATCTCGATCCGTCCCTCTTGCTCGACGGCCAGCACCGTGCGGCCCGTTTCCAGCCCTTCGACGATCTTGGCGGAGATCCAGTCGATCGCCTCCATCAGGCGCGGTTGCCACAATGCCCGCATCATCGGATGCGTCCGCTCATCGGCCAGCATCCGCAGCGCGCGGGGGCGAAGCAATTCCGGATCGCACTTGTCCATGCGGGCCCATTCCTCCAGCACATCGTGCACTGCCGTCCCGCGCCACGCCGCGCTGGGATCGGCATCGACCGGATCCAGCGCCAAGAGTCGCAGAATGCGTTTGGCGTAAAAGGCATAGGGGTCGGCCTTGAGCCGGTCGACATCCGTCACGGCAATGCGTGTCGGGCGAAGTTCGGGCGGCGGCACGGGGGCCGGTTGCGGATCGGGACCATAGTCGCCCGGCGTGTCCAGCGCCCGCGTCCAGCCCTCCAATTCCCGCGCGCGTTCGAACCGCTCCCCCGCCAGCGCCTGCAAGCGCAGCCAAAAGCGCGAGGGCGTCGTTGGCGATTTCGCATCACGCCGCGCCCGCGTCATAAGAGCGGTCGGCGCACCGAGCGATCCAGCAAGGTCGTGCGCCGACACGCCTACCCGCCGTTCCAAGCCCGGCAATCCGAGTTCGCTACGGATGCGCGGCGCCAGCCACGGGTCGGGCGCGGGCTGGCCCGGCCATGTTCCTTCGTTCAACCCGCCGAGGATCATCAGGTCGGCGGTCTGCAGGCGTGCCTCGATCAAGCCATAGATCGCCAGGCGCGGATGACCGCCTTGCGGCGGACGCACCGCCTGTTCGTCCATCAGCGTCTTGAGCATCGGCGCGAGGCTTTCCGGCTCGACCAGCGCCGGTCCCGCTACCGCCTGCACTTCCAGTTCGGCCAGCAACTCAGCCGCCGCTCGCCCTGCCGGACCGGCCCATAATTCATCGCCACACAAGGCCTGCGCCGTCTCACGCAGCGCCGCGACCATCGCTGGCAGGGGTTGTGCTCCGCCCGCGAACAAAGCCTCGACCGGAGCGAGCAAAGCCCGCGCCTCCGGCCACCACACCGCCGCCTCCGCCCGACGTTTCACTTCACGCTCGGGCGCATTGGAGAGATGCGCGTCGATCCCCTCAAGCCCCGGCGCCGGACGCGGACCGCGTAGAACCCGGTCTAGGCTGCGCGCGCCGTCGAGCCACGCTGTGCGTCCCTCGCCGCTGCGCACCAGGGGATGCTTGAGCAACGCCAATAGCCCTAACGGTGCGAACCGCTGCACGGCCGCCTCGGCCAGCGCGGTCAGCAACGTCCCCGGCGGCAGGATCGACAGCGGCCGCCCGGCGGTGTCGTCGATCTCAACGCCCCAACGCTGCATATGCGCCGCCACCCGCCGCGCCAAAGCCCGATCCGGTGTCACCAATGCCGCTGTCCGGCCTTCGGTTTCCAGCACTTGCCGCAAGGCTAACGCAATCGCCTGCGCTTCCTCTGCCGGGGTCGAAAGTTCGGCAGCGGCGATGCCCGACAAACGGCGCTGATCGGCATCCAGCGTCGTCCACTTGCCGGTGAAATCCGCCGGTGCAAGCGCATTGGCCACGGCTCGCCCCCGCGCCAGTGTTGCGTCAGCACCCACGCTGTCGCTACGCCAGACGGAGAATTCTGCCCGGTTGACGCTCATTCGGTCGAGCAGCAACTTCAGATGGAATTGGGGATGCGTCTCGATGCTGCGCTTGCGCCGCCCCGTCGCCGGATCTGGTGTATGCGGCCCCAACGCATGCCATTCCTCGTCCGCCATATCGGTAGCGAGGTCGGCCAGCACCACCATACCTTCGGGCATTTCTGATACGCGACGCAACAACCGCGCCACCGCCGGCGCGCTATCGGTAATCCCGGCCGCGCAAACGAAGCCCGCAGCCGGAGCAACGGCCCAGCGATCCGTCAGCCGATCAAGCAACATCGATCGCCGCGTCGCCAGATCGAGCCGTTTAAGCCGTTCCAATTCGCCCGGCCAGCGATCCAGTACGATGCCGAACAGGGCGAGCGACTTCTGCCAATGACTCGACAATTCCTCGGTCATTTCCAGCTCACGCAGGTGCCGTGGTGCAATCTCCTCCACCAGCAACTGGTCCAGCGTTCGCGCCAATTCGCCTGCCAGTCGCACAGCTTCCGCCGCATCGACCCGTTGCCCGGCCTTGACGCGTTCCTCCGACACCAACCGCGCAAGGATCATGCGTCGTTGTAACGGCGCCACGGCAGGGGCCAGGGGATTACCGTCCGCCGGATCGATCGCCGCGCCCGCCGCCTCATCCAGTTCGGGATCGCCGATCGCGACCAGCCGAGGCAATAGCAGCCCACCCCCGCTGGCACGCACGAACGCATCGGTCACCGCGCGCTTGGCGCGATTGTTCGGCAGCAGCACCAGCCCGCGTGCAAGCCGCATGCCATCCCCGCCGCCGCCGCCCGCTTGGGATCGACGGATTAACCCGGCGGCGAGCGCATCGGCGAACGCGCGGTGGGCGGGAATCGTGAAGAGCGCGGGCTTCTGGCGCTCAGCCATCCGCCATCATCGCCTCGGCCCGCGGAATCGCGCCCGGCGTGCCGACATCGAACCACAGACCCTGATGCACCAGCCCGTATGCGCGGCCAGAAGTGATTGCTCGATCCCAGAAGACATTTGTCGAGAAAACATCGGAGGGGGGATCGACGACCAGACTTTTGGACAGCAGCTGGATACCTGCCCAGACGTAGGGCGCGACACGATTAGGCCGTCGGCGCGTTAACCGGCCATATGGATCAAGATAGAAATCGCCCTGCCCGGCATGTTGATTGGCCCGCGCAAGCGGCACCAATAACATCAGGACGTCCATATCGGCCTGG
The DNA here is from genome assembly GCF_025363195.1 of Sphingomonas sp. GTDB lineage: Bacteria > Pseudomonadota > Alphaproteobacteria > Sphingomonadales > Sphingomonadaceae > Sphingomonas. Next base: position 37,054 of record NZ_JANYEK010000245.1, on the reverse strand, counting down.
TTCCACATTCTCGCCATCATCTTCAGCGAATCCATCGGACCATCGATCCAGATATTGTCGGTGTTGACGCAGAAGAACGGATCGGCATCGATCAGAGGGAGCGCCTGGAAAAGACCACCGCCAGTATCAAGTAGCTTGGTGCGCTCGTCCGATATCCTAACGTCAAGATCCCGCGCTTGCGCCGCCAGATGCGCTTCGAGCATGTCGGCCATATAATGAACATTGACGACGATGCGCATAACGCCAGCAGCTCGCAGATGATCGAGCACATGATCGATAAACGTCGTACCTTTAATCTGGATGAGCGGCTTGGGTCGCGTAACGGACAATGGCCGCATCCGAGTTCCCAACCCGGCCGCCATAACCATCGCCGTGTTCGGCACCGCCACGCCCGGATCGGGCCGGATCGCCAGCGTCTTCATGCGTCGATCGTCATTGGATCACCGCGCTTGTCGACGGGAATATTCGCATCGAACCATGCCTTCACCGGACCGAGCGCCGGATGCGCCAGATCTCGTTCCAGATATGTCCATACGCGCGGGCACAAGGCGGCGTAGCGCGTCTTCCCGTCCCGTTTCCACAGTCGCGTAAAAATGCCCAATATCTTGGCGTTCCTTTGCGCACCGAGCACATGATACGCCGCATCGAGCGCATCGCCCTCACCAGTGATGTGTTTGTACCGGTCCAGCATGACAGCTTCGAGTTCGGGTGCGACATCACGCCGGGCATCCTGCAACAGCGACACGAGATCATACGCCGGGTGCCCCGCCAAAGCGTCCTGAAAATCGAGCAGGCCGAGTGCCTCGCCCCCAGCAACGCTTGGGCCGATGAGCATCAAATTTTCGGCGTGAAAATCACGCAACACCGTTACTTTCGGGCTCGCCAGAGCGAGATCGAACACCGCGTCCCACGCTACGTCATACCCCGGTTGATCGGCCACGATCCCGACCGCAGGGCAGAACCATTCGGTCAACAGATTCGCCTCGCGGTGCAGCACCGCCGCATCATAAGGTGGGATATCACCCGGGTCGTGAGCTCGAAGCGCGATCAGCACATCGATCGCCGCCTCATACAATCCAGCCGCTTTTTCGGGCGTTTCGTCCACCGTCTCGCGCATGCGGTTATCACCGAAATCCTCGATCAGCACGAGGCCCTGTTCGAGATCCACACCGTGAATAGCAGGAGCGGCGAAACCGCGCTCGACCAGCCATCGGGCGATCGCGATAAACGGGCGGGGGTTTTCGTGCGGCGGCGGCGCATCCATCAGAATCGCGCTGCGGTCCGGTTCGACGGCACGGAAATACCGCCGGAATGACGCATCTCCGGCCACCGGTAGTATGTCGGCTTCAGCCCAGCCGTGCTTCGCGAGAAACGCCTTCGCGCCGGGCGGAGGGATCATCGCTGGTGGGGTTACATCTGCTGCCATCGCCCCCTCCATGCCGTCGGCACCTCGGCTGTCAAGGCGCGCGCGCCATTCGGCAAGATCTCCAGCGACAAAGCCAGCGCATCGGGCCAATGCCCCGGCGCACGCTCCGGCCATTCGACGATCAGCAGCGAATCGTACGGAGCCTCGTCCAACCCCAATTCCTCCATCTCGCTCACATGCTCGATACGATAGAGGTCCACATGGAGCACCGGCATCCGCACCTCGGGCGGGGCGTAGGGCTGTACGATCGCGAAACTCGGACTGGGCGCTTCGCCGGCTAGACCCAACGCAGCGAGCAGCCCGCGCGCGATGCTGGTCTTGCCTGCGCCAAGCGATCCCGAAAGCGTGATGATATCGCCGGCTTGAGCGATGGCAGCGAGACAAGCGCCGAACGCTTCGGTGTCGGCGGGACTTTCCAGCCGGCGAACAGCGCTGTTCATCGCCGCGGCAATTCCACCGTGACGAGCGTCCCCTGCCCCGGTTCGGACAGCAATTGGATCGTCCCGCCATGGGCCTCGACGAATTGCTTGGCGAGTGGCAGGCCAAGACCGAATTCACTGCCCCGCGCCGCGCCGCCTTGCGCAAAGCGATCGAAAGCGCGTGCGATCGCCGCCTCGTCCATTCCGGCGCCATCGTCCGACACCACGATCCGTGCCGCTGCCGCTGTGCCGTCCGTGTGCAAAAGAATGCGCCCATTCTCGGGCGTACCATTTACGGCGTGTTTCAAGAGATGTTCGATAGTCTGGCGGAGACGTTCGGCGTCGCCTTTGATGCTTCCGGTAGATGGCGATATCTCGACCACAAAATCCTGGTGCTTTTTTTTCGCCGCCGGCATCGCTGAGTCCGCTGCCGCCCGCGCGATGCGTTCGAGATCGACGTCGAGCGCCTCAAGCGGCGGAGTCTTGCCCTCGTTTTGCGTAAGATCGAGCACCTCGTCGACCAGCATACTGAGCCGCCCGACGGATTCCAGGATCGCATCGACATAAGAGTCGGCGGATTTGCTCAGCTTGCCGGCATAACCCTCGCTCAACATCTCGGCGAAACCACTGATTGAGGTGAGCGGCGTGCGTAGTTCGTAGCTCATATTCGCGACGAACGCCGTCTTGACCTGATCCGCCGCTTCCAGCGCCTCGTTGCGATCGCGCAACGCGCGCTCGATCCGCCGACTGTCGGAAATGTCGAGCATCGTGAACAGCCCGTTTCCATCCGGCAGCGGCACGGCGGCAAATTCGAAGTGCCGCCCGTCGGCAAACGCCACGCGCCCGCCGCGCTGCTGTCGCTCGACCGTCGCCGCGCGCACCAGATCGCCGATCAACCGCGCGCGCGCCGGATTGGCGAGCTTGCCGGCAGCCGCCTCTGACAACGTATCCACACGGGGGTGGGTGGACAGGAATTCCTCCTCGAAACCCCACAAGGCTCGGAATTTGTTGTTCCAGATCTGCAACCGTCCGTCCGCCGCGAACACCCCCAGGGCCTCGAACAGATTGTCGAACGTCGCTGTGCGCACGCGCAGCAGCGTGTCGCGCGCACTGGCCAGTTGGACCTGCTCGGTGCGATCCTCAAAAATCAGCAGCAGGCCGCCATCTGGCAAGGGCTGTGCCACGACGCGCAGATGCACGCCGCCCGGCAGGTGCCAATTCTCCTCGATCGCGCCGCCCGTCGCGAAGAACCAGTCGCGCCGCTCCGCCTTCCAGCCAGGAAAGTCGCGCACTTCGGGCAAGCGATTGGCCTCGCGCATGCGCTCTAGCACGCGGTCGAATTCGGGGCGATCCGACAGCCATTCGCTCTTCAGGGCGAAGAGGCGCTGGAACGGCTGGTTGCTGAACACCAGGGTACGATCAGCGGCGAACTGCACCACGCCGGCCGATAGGCGATCGAGCATTGCGCGCTGGGCATCGCCGAAACGCTTGATGCCGCTGCGCGCCTGTTCCAGTTCCTCGATATCAACCGCGAAGCCTGCCACGCCACCGCCCGGCAAGGGCACGTCGTGAACCCGCAACATACGCCGCGCGCCGCGGATCGTCGCCGGCATCGCCTGCATCTGCGGAAGATCAGTGTCGCGTGCCAGCACCGCGCTCGCCAACGGTCCGCCGACGCCCGATCCCTCGACCAGTTCGACCCCGCGCCTTACGACATCCTCAGCGTCGGCGCCCTCGACGGCCGCGACATAGGCCGAATTGACCATAGCCAGCCGCATGTCGGCGCCGCGGTACCACATCGGCAACGGCGCCGCCTCGATCAGTCCGGTCAGCGCATCGAATGCCGCGTGCGCCGCCGCACCCTCAGCGGCCAACCGCGCAATCTCCGTCTGGCTACCAGTCGCATCGAACACCCACAGCACCACGCCGCCCGGCGCCTGCAGATCGCGCGGCGCGCGCCCACCGTAGATCATCAACGAGCGTTGCGAACCCTGTGCCTGCACCGCCCGCGTGAACGGTCGCCCGGCCTTTTGCGCTGCGGCCACGTCCTCGGCCAGCGCAACCGCATCCGTCGCCGTCAGCCCGGTGGTTCCGCCAGCCAAGTCAGCCAGATAGCGCGGGGCCGGGGAAAGCCCGAACCAATCGGCCAGCCTGTCGGGTAATTCCAGCCGCCCGTCGGTGCGCACAACCATCGCCAGGGCCGGGGCGGACCCCAACAGCGCCTCCAGCCGTGCGTTAGCTGCAATCGCCGTCGCGGCACCGCGTTGCGCGCGCAAGCCGAGATACAGCAACCACATCGCCACGCCGACAAGCACGGCCAGGATCACGCCCGCCAATACGCTCCCCAACGCAGTCCCTTCGATCACCACTGCCCCTTCAGGCGAACTTGTCGCAGCCGGCATAGCCCGGTATCGGGGGCGGGTCGATGGTGTCGATGTGAAAATCGGCGCAGTCGGGGATGCGGAGCGTTCTGTCCCCCCGCCCGCTGGCGTTAGGGCTGGGCTGGTCGAACGGCGACATTCGATCTTCTTCTCTCGAAATACGAAAGGACGTGCATCGACGCCTTATAGCGCGAGCGGAAGGGGCACAGTAAAAGGGGGCTGCGGATCGCTCCGCAGCCCCCTTCGCATCGGCCAAGGCCCATAGATCAGTAGCGATAATGGTCCGGCTTGAACGGGCCTTCGACCGGCACGCCGATATAGCCGGCCTGCTTGGTCGACAGCTTCGACAGCTTCACACCGAGCTTTTCGAGGTGCAGTGCCGCGACCTTCTCGTCGAGATGCTTGGGCAGGACGTAGACTTCGTTCTTGTACTTCTCGCCAGCGGTCCAGAGTTCGATCTGTGCCAGCGTCTGGTTGGTGAACGATGCCGACATCACGAACGACGGATGGCCGGTCGCGCAACCGAGGTTCACCAGACGGCCCTTAGCGAGGATGATGATCTGCTTACCATCGGGAAACTTCACCAGGTCGGTGCCGGGTTTCACTTCCGTCCAGTCATAGTTCGACAGCGCAGCAATCTGAATCTCGCTGTCGAAATGGCCGATGTTGCAGACGATGGCCATGTTCTTCATCGCCTTCATGTGATCGGCGGTGATGACGTCGGCATTGCCCGTGGCGGTGCAGAAGATGTCGGCGCGCGTCACGGCCTCTTCCATCGTCACGACCTCGAAGCCCTCCATCGCGGCCTGCAATGCGCAGATCGGATCGACTTCGGTGACCATCACGCGCGCCCCGCCGTTGCGGAGCGACTGGGCCGAGCCCTTGCCGACATCGCCGAAGCCGGCGACGCAGGCGACCTTGCCAGCCAGCATCACGTCGGTCGCGCGACGGATCGCGTCGACCAGGGATTCCTTGCAACCATAGAGATTGTCGAACTTCGACTTGGTAACACTGTCGTTGACGTTGATCGCCGGGAACGGCAGTTCGCCCTTCTTGGCGATCTCATACAGGCGGTGAACGCCGGTGGTGGTCTCTTCCGAAACGCCCTTCAAATTCTTGACCGTCTCGGTCAAATACCCCGGATATTTCGCGACGAAGGCCTTCAACGCGCGCTGGAATTCGACTTCCTCGTCATTTTCCGGCTCGCCCAGCGTGTGGCCAGCCTCGAGCTTGGCGCCCCACAGCGCGAACATCGTCGCGTCGCCGCCATCGTCGAGGATGATGTTGGCAGTGGTGCCATCCGTGTCCGCACCCCAGTTAAAGATGTCGCCGACATAGTTCCAGTAATCCGCGAGGCTCTCGCCCTTGATTGCGAATACCGGCACCCCGGTCGCGGCGATTGCTGCAGCGGCATGATCCTGAGTCGAGAAGATGTTGCAGGTGGCCCAGCGCACATCGGCACCCAACGCCGTCAGAGTCTCGATGAGCACGGCGGTCTGGATCGTCATGTGCAGCGAGCCGGTGATGCGCGCGCCCTTCAACGGCTGCGATGCACCGAATTCCTCGCGCAAGCTCATCAGACCCGGCATTTCGGTTTCGGCGATGTTGATTTCCGCACGGCCGAAATCGGCGAGCGAAATGTCGGCAACGACATAATCTTTGGTCTTGGCGTCGAGGACGGTGGCCACGGTGGAAGTCTCCGGCAGATACTAAGGATGGCGCGCCATAGCCCCGTGTCGCCGTCAAATCAAATATAAAGATGTCTTTATATGTTGCCCCAATGCCGCAACACAGCAGTAACAAATACGTAGCATCGACGTGTCGTTCAGCATCGCGTAAGGCGGCGCGCTGTTCAACCATACCGGTCGAATAAGGTACAAGTGCATGTCTCCTCCGCTCGGCGGCTCCTCGGAGCCGTTGCACCGCCCTTCGGCATTCCTGTCGGAAATCGCCCTCCCCGCCGCGCCCGTTTCGGCGACGATGCGCGAAAAAGCCAATCGCGGCCTGCCGGCGGTCTGGATCGGCGGCGGCGTGTTCTTGACCTTTGCGATTTTGGCCTTCCTCATGCAGCGGGCCGGGCTGTCAGTCGATCCTTGGGCGCGCACCACGCTGCCCTTCTATGCCGTCGGCATCGTCGCGATTTCTGCGCGGATGTTCCTGCCCGGCAGCGGTTGGCGTCATTCGCGCGTTGTTTCCGACTGCGCCGAATATTACGGCATTTTCATCACTATAGCGCTGATGGGTGCGGTTTCTTGCTATCCGGTTGTCGCGCTGACCCATGGCTATGCGGATGCGAAATTGCAGGCGGTGGACGAATTACTGCATTTCGACTGGCTCGTCTGGTACACCGCGGTTGCCAACAGCGGCACGTTGCAGGCGGTCGGCACCGCCGCCTATCGCAGCATCTTCATCACGCCCGCCGTGTTACTGGCCTATTACGGCATCACCGCGCAGCGTGCCGAGGCACACCGCTTCATCTTCACGTTCTGGCTCGCCGCGATCATCACGCTGACCTTGTTCACGTTCATGCCGGCGGTTGGCCCATTCTCTTACCTTTGGCACGCACCGATCACCTATATGCCGGAAAGCGAACTCTGGCAGCCGAACCTCATCCCGCAATTGCGCGCGCGCACCGTCCACATCGTCGATCTCGGCCAGTTGCGTGGACTGGTCTCGGCACCGAGCTTCCATGCCTGCGCCGCGACGCTTTATGCCGCCGCCGCATGGCGTGTTCCGCGCCTGCGCTGGCCGCTGATCGCGGTGAACGGCGCGATGCTGTTATCGACTCCGGTCGAGGGCACGCACTACCTGTCGGATATCCTGCTTGGCATGGCGATCGCCGGCGTTGCGCTGGTGATCGTACACTATGCCATCGCCGCGATGCGCGACAAGGCGGCCTAGGCCGTCCCCGCCCCAGTTGCGAGCAAGCGCGAATCCACGCCCGCTTCCGCAAAACCACCCTGCCAGCGCTCATCCGCCGGGGTATCGTAGAGCAGGCCAAGGTCGCCGTTGACATTGAACCAACCATGGCGGGTCAGTTCTTCATCGAGTTGCCCCTCGCCCCAGCCCGCATAGCCCAAAGCCACGACAAAACGGCGCGGCCCTTTGCCCTCTGCGATGGCGCGCAACACATCGACCGTACCGGACAGCGCCCAGCGGCCCGCGACGTCGATCGTGTCCTGCCCGGACCAGTCGGTCGAATGGACCACAAAACCGCGCCGCGGTTCGACCGGGCCGCCGAGATGCACCGGCGCATCGGGCGCGACGCCGGGATCGATCTTGAACTGTTCCATCAAAGTGTGCAGCCCGAGCCCCTCGATCACTTCGCCCAAACCGATTCCGACCGCGCCACCCGCATCGTGCGCGCAGATCGCGATCGCAGCGCGTTCAAAACGAGGATCGCCGATGCCGGGCATCGCGAGCAGGAATTGCCCCGTAAGATATCGCACGTCGTCCATGACTTAACATCTTAGCCGGACGCGGGCGCGCTCGCCATGCTTGAAATCAGCAGGCCGCTATACGAGATGGAGCGCGACGCGGCGCAGCCCTTGCGCCGCGCACCGGAGATTTCCCATGACCATCAGCGTCGGTGACCGTATTCCAAGCACCACCATCACCAAGGTTACCGCCAGCGGCCCCGATCAGGTCAGCTCGGATGATTTCTTCAAGGGCCGCAAGGTCGCTCTGGTCGCCGTACCGGGCGCATTCACGCCGACCTGCTCGGCCCGCCACCTGCCCGGCTTCGTCGACAAAGCGGGCGAGATCAAAGCCAAGGGCGTGGACGAGATCGCGTTCACTTCGGTCAACGACGCATTCGTGATGGGCGCGTGGGGCAAGGCCAGCGACGCGGGCGAGATCACCATGCTCGCCGACGGCAATGCCGATTTTGCCAAGGCCGTCGGCCTGACGTTCGACGGCTCGAAATTCGGCATGGGCGAACGGAGTCAGCGATATTCGATGATCGTCAACGACGGCGTCGTAGAACAGCTCAACGTCGAAGCGCCCGGTGAATTCAACGTCTCGTCAGCCGAACATCTGCTCGGCGCGCTGTAAGATGCCCTGCCCCGTGCTCGCGCCAAAACACACGCGGGCACGGAACGGGGTACGCGGTGTTGCGTTATCGTAACGAGACCGATCCCAAAAGGAGCACCGTTATGACCGATGCAACAGCCAACGCCGAAACGATCGCAGACACCGTCAAGGATACCGCACAGGGCGCCGCCAAGGGCCTCGGGATCGACAAATCGTTTTTCGAGCAGGCTCAGGAAGCCGTGACCGCCGCGATCGAGTCGACGATTACCGCAGCCAAGGACAACCCCGCTGCAGCGGCCGCGATCGCTGCCGGTGCAGCTGCCGCCGTTGCGGGGGCCGCATTCGGAGTGAGCAAGTTGTTTTCGGACGATAGCGCCCCGGCGAAGACTGCGCCGAAGAAGAAGGCGTAAGCTTTCACCCGGACAAACTGGGCGCGGCCATCTGGTCGCGCCTTTTTGTGTCCGCCGCCTGCGTCTTGCCACCGTAACGATCCTGCCTTAGCGACAGCAGATGACAAAAGCCGCCGCCATCGTCGCCGAACTCGACACTCTCTACCGCGCCTCGGTCGATCGTCTCCAGGCTGCGTTGACCGCCTATATTGCGGACGGCACGATCCCCGATCCCGCCTCGCGTCGCGACGGCAGTTTCGCCTATCCCGAAATCCGCCTGATCTATCGTGGTGGAAGCGACAAGCCCGCGCCGATGCGCTCGTTCGGTCGCCTCGTCACGGAGGGCGAATACAAGATCAGCGTCACCAAACCCGCGATTTTTGCCGCTTATCTGATCGAACAACTCACCTTGTTAATCGAGGATTATGACGTCGAGGTAGAGGCGGTCGCGGGCCGTCAGGAAATTCCCTTTCCTTACGTTATCGATCCCGGCCATGCGCTCAGCCTGGACGAGGTCTCCGCCTCCGACCTAGCGCGTTTCTTTCCGGCCACCGAACTCGCCCATATCGGCGACGAGATCGCCGATGGTTTGTGGGTCGCGCATGACGGCACGCAACCGCTGGCCCTGTTCGACGGGCTGCGCACCGATTTCAGCCTGGCTCGTCTGCGCCATTATATGGGCACCCCGGCCGAACATGCGCAGCGTTATGTGTTGTTCACCAACTACCACCGCTATGTCGATGAATTCGTCCGTTGGGCGGCGAGCCAGTTGGGCGAAGGCAGCCGGTTTACCGGATTGTCCGGGGCTGGCGGAATCATGATCCATGCCGGTGACGATGCCGACAAGATCGTCAGCGATAGCGCATGGCGGCGGCACCAGATGCCCGCTTATCACCTAATGGCGGAGGACGGGACCGGCATCACGCTCGTCAATATCGGCGTCGGCCCGTCCAATGCCAAGACGATCACCGATCACCTCGCCGTGCTGCGGCCCGAGGCGTGGCTGATGATCGGCCATTGCGGGGGCCTGCGCCCCAGCCAGCGGATCGGCGATTACGTTCTCGCCCACGCCTATCTGCGCGACGATCATGTGCTGGACGATGTGTTGCCACCGGAAATCCCGGTGCCTGCCATCGCCGAGGTACAGGTGGCGATGGCTCGCGCGGCGGCAACGATCTCCGGCCAGTCGGGTGACGAACTCAAGCGCCGTTTGCGGACGGGCACGATCGTAACGACCGACGATCGCAATTGGGAATTGCGCTACAGCCGGTCCGCGCTGCGGTTCTCGCTCAGCCGCGCGGTCGGAATCGACATGGAATCCGCGACGATCGCCGCACAGGGGTATCGCTTCCGCGTGCCTTACGGCACGTTGCTGTGCGTGTCGGACAAGCCGCTGCACGGCGAGCTCAAGCTGCCCGGACAAGCCAACCGCTTCTACGAACGCGCGATCAACGAACATATGCGCATCGGCATCGAAACCTGCGAGGAACTGCGCCGCGAAGGCGAGAAACTCCACAGTCGAAAGTTGCGCGCCTTCAACGAGCCACCGTTCCGGTAAGTCATCATCGCGCTAATCCGGGGCGCTGAGCAGGAGGGCTGCGCAGGGGCGCATCGGACGAATCCGCGTGCCAGGGAAACCCGAAGTGAGTTATGCGTTACCATAGCGCAACGATTTCAGGAGTACCCCGCGATGGCCACCCCGCCCAAAAAACCAACCGACGGCACGACCAAGCCCCCCGCCCCGCGCAAGCCCGCAACGCCGCGCAAGACAACGGTGCGCAAGACCGCCGCAAGCAGCACGCCAAAGGCCACCGCACGGAAGTCTCCTGCGGCCAAACCAGCAGCCATCCCAAAGCCGGCTGCAGCGACCAAAACGGCTGCGAAGTCCGCTAAAACCACCGCAACGAGCAAGTCGGCAACGGCAAAGGCGTTCACCACCGCAAAGGCTGCGGTCACCGGTGACAATCGCAAATGGGGCATCGCCGCTGCTGTCGGCACGGTCGGTGCTGCGCTGACGGCGGGCATTTTCGCTCTCCGCGGCAGCACGCCGGCAAAGGATGTCGCCAAGCCGAAGGCAATGAAGGCGCATCAGGCCGATGGAACGGACGCTTCCAAGTCCTTCCAGGCTGGCATCGCCGATGAGGGCACCATTCCGGAATAAACGCACTTTTTGATTTCACGGGTCACCCGCATCGCAACAACGTCCTAGCCTGCGCCGGGACGGAGGTCGTGATGCCGATCATCAACGCCAAGTTTCTTTTTACCAACCAACGTAGAAATCCAGACGGGCCTCATACCTTCGCTGGGGTGCGCCTTAAGGCACACCCATCCGGCTCATCGCCCCTCCAGTCGGAACTCCACCGTCAGCGTTACGTCAGTGAAGACCTTATCGCTGGTGGAACCGCCGGCCAGCCCGATGGTCCGCATCATCTGGCCTACGAAATCGAGCGAGCCCCAATCCTGGCGTTCGCTGATCTTCGTCAGGGTCGCGCTTTCAAGGCCGAGCGACTTGGCATAGGCGTCCGCCTCCACCCTGGCCTTGGCCAGCGCTTGTTGTTTCGCCCCGCGTTTGGCCACCATCTCATCGACCAATACCGGCACCGCCTTGTCGGCAGGCTTGGCATCCGCCGCCGTCAGCGCGACAATCGCCCGTGCGGCCGTGGCGAGATCGGGCGCATCGAACGACAAACTGCTATTCGCACCGACCTGTCCGGGCGGCTTTTCTTTCGATTGGCCGGCGGCGGACCCCGCCAACATGTCGCCGAGCGCCGAGGCGTTGCACTCAACCGAGCTCCGGGACGCCGACATCGCGCCCATCATGCCGGCGAACGACAGCTTCGCCTCGCCGTTGGACTTAACCGCACCCATGCCAGCCATGGTTCGTGTGATCGCGGCGATCTTTTGTGCCAATAGGGCGTCGGCTTGGGCCTGATTGGCCGCGCAGGCCAGCACGCTGCCGGTCACCCGGAAGCGATCCGCCGGTGTCTCGATATGCCCGGAGGCGACGATCTCCACCGTCACCGGATTGGCACTCGCTCCTGCGAGCAGGACGCTTAAAACAGATATCATCATCATGCCGTCGGTTTCCCCTATTCTGCAGGTCGAACTATCCTCGAACCAGGGTAGGCGTTTTACGTCTGGTCGGCACTCGGACGGTGCACAATCTATCAAACTGCGCCCGCCGCGATGCTCCGTTCACGTACGCGGCATCATTCTCGGCCAAGAAACTCCGCGATTTCCCGGCCCAGTTCGGGCTTCACCACCGCACTCATGTGCCCGCCCGGCACGGCGCGATATTCGCCGTTCGGCAGCAGATCGGCCAGCGCCGGGGCGGACCCGTTATCATCATCCTCTTCGCCCGAGACGACCAACACCGGTTGATGCACCGACGCGATCGTCGCTTCGGGGGTATCGACGAACGTATCGAGCACACGCACCAGCGCTTCCGGATCGCCATTCGTCGTCTTCAGGAATGCCTCGGTCAGCCATTGCGGCGTGCCGCGCTCGAAGCTGCCAAGGTGGGTCAGGATGCTCCGAAAGTAACTCCCCCGCCCCGCAGTATCGGTCAGCCCGCGCAGGCCCATGCCCGACAGCACCACCCTCTTCGGCAGGGCGCCGTTCGCCAGCATCCGCATCGTCGTCCGCGCGCCGAGCGAATAGCCGCCGAGATCGTAATCGGTCAGGCTCAAATGCTCGATCAAGGCGAAACCGTCACGCATGAGCACGTCGGGCGGATAGCTTGCGGTATCATGCGGCTTGGCGCTGTCACCGTGCCCGCGCAGGTCCGGCATGATTACCCTGAAGCCCTTATCAGCCACGGCCGCCGCATGACCGTAGCGCACCCAGTTGGTCAGGGTATTGGAGAAATAACCGTGGATCAGGATGACGGGGCGGCCCTCTCCCACCTCGCGATACGCCAGCTTGGTGCCATCGAAACTGTCGAAGAAATGCGGTTTGATCGGGGAGTTTGCCAAATGTCGTCTTCCGGTTTGCTGTGCGGTGTCGCGGTCAGGTTCGCAGGGCCAGCCCTGCCTCGTGCATCCGCGCAAGAGCCAGATCGATGCGGTCCTGGCCGAAGAACGGTTCCCCGGCAAAGACCAAGGTCGGCACGCCCCAATGCCCGGCGGCTTCCAATGCCGCCTGATTGCCGGCAATCCCGGCATCCAGTGCCGCCGCGTCTCCGCCGCCTCGCGCTCCAGTTCGGCATGGTCCAGCCCCGCCGCTTGCGCCGCGCGGGCGAGGTGATCGCCCTGATGCCAATTCTCGGTGCCGCCCCAGATCAATTGCGACACCGCATCGGCATAAGCGAACCCGGCCCCACGCCGCGCCGCCGCTTGCCCCATGCGGACAAGGCGGAAGACGTGCGGCTGATCGTCGGCGATGCGGCGCGTTGTGATGTCCTGCACGATCGGGTCGGGGCGTGGCGGAATCATATCGATGCCCAAGCTCTGTGCCAGCCGCCGCACGTCCATAAACGTATAGCGCAACCAATTGGGATGGTTGCGTTCGAAGAAATCGGGTTGCCGCACCGCCAGCGGATAGACCGGCCGCAGCTTCATGCTCAGATCATAGTCGCGGATCGCGTCTCGCCAGCGCGGCATGGCGAGATACGAATAGGGGCTGCGAAAGGAAAAATACAGTTCGGCGGTCGTCGTCATCGGGCGAAGACCCGCAGGATCGCGTCGGCGGGCGCAGCTTCTTCAAACGTCTCCACCCCGTCCGGCAGGGTCAGCCAGTGCTGTTTGCGCTTGACCCAAATGTGCAACGGCACCTCCAGCTCATCGCTGCGATCGAGCGTGCCGGCCCGCACCACCGCAATCCCGGCGCGCATCGTATTGGTGTTGTACAGCCGCACATGACACACGCCGCACATCCGCTGGTGCGATCTCGACCCGCTCGGCGATTGGAACTCATAATCGACCACCGGCCCGCTGAGCGAGACCGCGTCTTCCGACAGGAGAACCTGTTCGGAAAATGCACTGCCCGACCAGCTCTGGCAGGTCCGGCAATGGCACGCATAGGCTCTGGGCAAAATCTCCAGCGCCAGCGTGTAGCGGCACGCGCCGCAATGGCATCCGCCCTCGATGATCATGCCAGCAATTCGACGCGGTGATGGTATTCGGACCGCCCGGCCGCTTCGAAGAATTTGATATCCGCAGTCAGCACGGCACAGTCCTCCCGGATCGCAAGCGCAAGATACAAACAGTCATACAAAGCGTGGCGCAATGCGATCGACAATTCCATAGCGTGGCTGAGCAACGGCGTGCTCGGCACGATGTCCGGCATCACGGCGGGTATCGCGGCCAGCGACTGTTGCGCCTGATCGGTCGGCAACCCGGCGTAACGAACCTTCTTGGCCAACGCGCTCGCAATCTCGACCTGCAGCCAGTCGGGCGCGGTACGTTCGGGTTCGCGGCTTATTCGGTCGATCGCCAGATCGGATCCATGTTCCTCGGTCAGCAATTTCACGACGACGCTGGCGTCGACGACGATCATGAACGTGCGTCGCGATCCGCCCGGATCAGATCGGTACTGTCCATCGCCGCCGCGGAGGCGGGCGTAGCCGCCCGTAGATGCCGGGATAACGTCACCAACTCCTCCGCAGACAAACGAACCTTCGGCCGCGCGCGTTCGATGGTATCGCGCAATTCGGCTTCCAGCGATCGACCGTGCTGCTGCGCCGCTTCCTTATATGCCGCGATCGTTGCGTCATTGAGTTTGCGGATAAGAACCTGTCCCATGTCGCGCTGATAGCATCATGCTATCATTTGCTCAACCAGCCCTCTTCAGATGTCGCCGCCCGAGCAATTCCGCAATCTGCACCGCGTTCAGCGCCGCACCCTTGCGCAGGTTGTCGGATACGCACCACAGGTTCAGGCCGTTCTCGATAGTCGAATCCTCGCGCACGCGGCTAATGAAGGTCGCGAATTCACCGACGCATTCGACCGGTGTGATGTAGCCGCCGTCCTCCCGCTTGTCGTACAGCATGATGCCCGGCGCCTCGCGCAAAATGTCCTGCGCTTCCTTGGCCGAAATCTCGCGCTCGAATTCGATGTTGATCGCTTCCGAATGGCCGACGAACACCGGCACGCGCACGCACGTCGCCGTCACCTTGATCTTGGGATCGAGGATCTTCTTGGTTTCGACCACCATCTTCCACTCCTCCTTGGTCGATCCGTCGTCGAGGAAGCTGTCGATATGCGGGATCACGTTGAAGGCGATCTGCTTGGTGAACTTCTTGGGCTCGGCGCTGTCGCCGACGAAGATGTTACGGCTCTGTTCGAACAGCTCGTCCATGCCCTGCTTGCCCGCGCCCGACACCGATTGATAGGTCGAGACGACGACGCGCTTGATCTTGGCGAAATCGTGCAGCGGCTTCAGCGCGACGACCATCTGCGCGGTCGAGCAGTTCGGGTTGGCGATGATGTTGCGCTTTTTGTAGCCGTCGATCGCCTCCGGATTCACCTCCGGCACGATCAGCGGCACGTCCGGGTCCATGCGATAGAGCGACGAATTGTCGATCACCGTACAGCCCGCCGCCGCCGCGATCGGCGCGTATTTTGCGGTCGCTTCCGATCCGATCGCGAACAGCGCCATGTCCCAGCCGGTCCAGTCGAAATGCTCGATATTCTGGACCTTGAACTGTTTGCCGGTGTCGCCGTAATCGACCGTCAGCCCCTGGCTGCGCGACGACGCGACGACCGCGATCTCGTCCGCCGGGAATTCCCGCTCCGCCAAGATGTTGAGCATCTCGCGCCCGACATTGCCGGTCGCACCCGCGACGACGATTCTATAGCCCATGTCCAATTCCCGTATTCAGTGTCGCCGCGCGCGATAGCAGAACCGTGCGCTTGGGGAAGATAGGATTGCTATAGGGCGGATCGCGGAAGTTCACACTAAGGTCACACTAAGGTCACACTGTATCGGCTTTGCGAGGCAGTGCGACCGCACGCCGACCGGTACGATGATGAGGCGGTCATACGCATGGCAACACCGTGCCACCATCGGCCGTGTGTAGGACAGCGGATTTTGACCTGTCGGCGCTTTTTGGGAGAGCCGGACGGGCGGAAATCCCTCTTTGGGCAGGGTTGCCAGCACGCCGGCGACATGCTCCGCTGCGCATCCGATAACAGAGAGGATGACGGAAATGGACACTGACCTGCCGGGCGCGAGCCGTCGTACGATCCTGTCCCTGGCCGCCGTCGCCGCCGTCTTCCCTTGGGCGAGCGTGGCGCAAGCGGTGGACGGCACGATCTATGTCATCGCCGAACTGCTCGCGAAGCCGGGCGAGGAGGCAAAAGTACGTACCGCGCTCAGCACTTTCGCGCGCGGCGTGCCGAAGGAGCCGGGCTGCATATCGTATCACCTGCACGAGGATGTCGCGGCACCGGGCCGCTTCCTCACCTACGAGGTGTGGAAGGACAAAGCGGCGATCGACGCGCATTTCCAGACCCCGGCGATGAAGTCGGCGGGACCGGCGTTGGCGAAATTGCTGGCGAAACCATTGGGCGTCACCAGCATGAAATTGCTGGTGTAACGCAGCGGATCACTGCCCGCCCCCGGTTCGGGGGGCGGGCAGCATCAGCGTCAGACCGCGAAGGTTACCGCGCGAAATCTTGGCGCGGCGACGCATCGCGGCCCCGGCCAGACCGAAGCCGAGGATCGCATCTCGTGGCCACGCAGAAAAGCCCGGAGCAGAAGGCTCCGGGCTTTTCGCATCCTCTCCCAAGGATAACGCGCGGGCTTTGCCGCTGCGTGTCGGGTATGGATCGCGCCGCGGCGAAGCCACGTCGTCGAACGGGGCTTTGGCCCCGTCGGCCGGGCGTGTGCGTCTCAGGCGCAGCATGCGCCCGTGCGCCTCACGCCGCGAATTGGTTCATCGTGTTGTGCGCGCCGCCGGCCTTCAGTGCTGCTTCGCCCGCGAAATACTCCTTGTGATCATCGCCCAGGTCCGAACCCGACATGTTCTGGTGCTTCACACAGGCGATCCCCTCACGGATTTCCTTGCGCTGCACGCCCTTCACATAGCCGAGCATCCCCTGGTCGCCGAAATATTCCTTGGCCAGATTGTCGGTCGATAGCGCTGCCGTGTGATAGGTCGGCAGCGTGATCAGGTGGTGGAAGATGCCGGCCCGCGCCGCTGCATCCTTCTGGAAAGTGCGGATGCGCTCGTCGGCTTCATCGCCCAGTTCTGTGCCATCATAATCGACCGACATCAGGCGCGCCCGGTCGAACGCCGACACGTCCCGGCCCGCTTCCGCCCACGCGTCATACACTTGCTGGCGGAAGTTCAGCGTCCAGTTGAAGCTCGGCGAATTGTTGTACACCAGCTTGGCGTTCGGGATCACCTCGCGGATACGGTCGACCATGCTGGCGATCTGCTCGATGTGCGGCTTCTCGGTCTCGATCCACAGCAGGTCGGCACCATTTTGCAGCGAGGCGATGCAATCCATCACACAACGGTCCGCGCCGGTGCCTTCACGGAACTGGAACAGGTTCGACGGCAGCCGCTTCGGGCGCATCAACTTCCCGTCGCGGTTGAGGATGACGTCGCCATTCTTCGCGGTCGTCGGGTCGATCTCTTCGCAATCGAGATAGGAGTTATACTGGTCCCCCAGATCACCTGGCGTCGTGCTGACCGCGATCTGCTTGGTTAGGCCAGCGCCCAAGGAGTCGGTACGCGTGACGATGATGCCATCCTCCACGCCCAGTTCCAGGAAGGCGTAACGGCAGGCCCGAACCTTGGCCAGGAAGTCCTCGTGCGGCACCGTCACCTTGCCGTCCTGATGCCCGCACTGCTTCTCGTCGGACACCTGATTCTCGATCTGCAACGCGCAGGCGCCCGCCTCGATCATCTTGCGGGCGAGCAGATACGTCGCCTCGGCATTGCCGAAACCCGCATCGATATCGGCGATGATCGGCACGACATGCGTCTGGTAATTCTCGATCGCGTTGAGCAGCCGGGCCGCCTCGATCTCGTTATTACCCTCGCGGGCATGATCGAGGTCGCGGAACATCATGCCCAATTCGCGCGCATCCGCCTGGCGCAGGAAGGTGTAGAGTTCCTCGATCAGCGCCGGAACGCTGGTCTTTTCGTGCATCGACTGATCCGGCAGCGGGCCGAATTCGCTGCGCATCGCGGCGACCATCCAGCCGGACAGGTACAGATACCGCCCCTGTGTCGTGCCGAAATGCTTCTTGATGCTGATCATCTTCTGCTGGCCGATGAACCCGTGCCAGCAGCCGAGCGACTGCGTGTAGTTCGCCGGGTCGAGATCGTAGGACGCCATATCCTTGCGCATGATCGCCGCTGTGTACCGGGCGATATCCAGCCCAGTCTGGAAGCGGTTTTGCAATCGCATCCGCGCGACCGCCTCTGCATCGATGCCGTCCCAGGTGCCGTTATGGCTGCGGATCAGGTCCGTCGTCTGCGCGATATGGGTCTGGTAGGTCATCGGATCAGCCTTGCGTCGTTCAGTGGATGACGAGGCAAGTACGATAATTTATACGCCGGAACAGTAGGAGCAGGGCAAGATGTTGGTCATTGTGTTTTATGACGCATCATAGATTTTGATAATCTGTAATAAGTTTACAGAACTAGGATTGTCAGTGACGTTCAGACGAAACGCGCCATCGCGATCCATCCGGGCGCGTTGGTGGCGATCACGCCGGCTGGCGTGACGGTCGGTTCGGAATAGGTCGTGAGCCCTTGATAGGGTTGGACGGTGCCGGGAATGATCTGGAGATTACCGGCATTTTCGGCGATCGCCTCCAATCCTGGTTCGGTGCTCGCAAGCAAGATTGCGACATATGACATTCCATACCTCCTATCGTGCCAGAAGTTGCTGAATATAACCCGGAAGTTCCTGAAAGACCGCGCGGGCCGAGCTGTCGTTCGTCGCACCGCGCAGTAGCTCCAGTTGCGCCAAGATCGGCGGGATCAGGCTGTTGGTCGCGATGATCCTGTCGATCTTGGCGGCAACCTTCGCTTGCACGATGGCCCTGGTCGTATCGTCCTGCACCATGACCCGATACCCCGCGAACGCACTGTCCTGCGCGCTCCGGAGTGCGCCAAGCGTGCGATTTTTCTGGAGTTCGAATTCCTGTCGCGCATCGGGGCTCATCGCGCCGAACACCTTGTCCTGTTCATACGCCACGCTGGCCATCAGGAAGGAAGAACATTGCGCCGTCAGCGAATCGCTGCTGACGCGCGCCTGCTGGGTCGCCACGGTTCTCTGCGTATCGGGATCGCCGAGCAGCCGAATGCAGAAGAACTTCGTTTCGTCCTGTTGCATGTTGTCCGCCACGATCTTCTGAACGGCGCCGGTGACCTGACGCACCGTCTCCTCGTCGCGCACGATGGCGGCAATGACTTTCGCATCGATAACCCCGGTTTGGGCGGTATTTGAATTCCCGCCGCCGCTGGCACTCTTGAGCGCTTCGTAATGCGCCGTTGCATCACTGCTATTCGCCGTGGTGCTGGCCACTAACGCGTCCGCGGCAGCGCAGTCGGCGCGTTTCTTCTGATCGTCTCCGGTCAGCACCGTTCCCGCCGCGACGCTGGCGGCGAGCGACGTGCATTTGGGATCCGCATCATCGAGCTTGCCGCGCTTGGCAGTGGCTTCGTTCAATTGACTCTTGGCAGTTTGCGCACTGGTGAACGCCTTGTCGATCGCGACCACCGCTTCGCCTGCGGCGGCACTGCCAGACGAACCGGATGCACCGATGACGACCACCGGCGGACGTAGCGCACCCGTCAATTGTTCGATTGCCAGGATCGACACCATCATTCGCTGCAAACGTGCCCGGTCGATCGGCGCGTCAAGTCGGCCGGCATCGCCGTTCAGACTCGACAGGCAGTTATAATAGGTCTGCAAGGCGAGCAGGTTGAAGGCCTGCGTCCGGCTGATCGTCGCGCCCTGTTCGGATGACGAATAGGCCAAGCTCCCTTCCACGCCGAGCGAGGTCGGGTCGGTAGATTTCGACACTTTGCCGCTTGCCGCCAGCGATTGGGCATAAACCGAAAAGACGTCGGGCGGCGGCTCGGTACAAGTTTTAGTGCCGGACTGAATGATCGCCCGCTGCTTGGCGTCGATAAGAGTTAGCGATTTTCCGTTTACGAGAGGCTGATACCGGTAGATGGAATTATGATTCGCGCCACACGCGGTTAACATTACTCCGACGCAAATTACTTTCATTACTGTAAAAAACCGCACGAAAGCCCCCTTTCGATCGACTGGGACAGAGATGATCCAGAAAACATCTGTGCCTAGTCCGCGACTTCACGACAATTTCTAACTTCGATCAATTATTATCTGAACCGTTTTGGTATCGAATGAACCCAAAAACTCAATCTCCAGCAAATGTGAACGCATTTACACCGCGGTCGCGTTCATTGATCGACAGCGCGCGGCCGACTGGCGGCACGGACCGCTGCGGGCAAGCGCCACGCATGCATGCGCGACAGCCCAGGCCGATCGGCGTCGCCTCCCCTCTAAGGTCGATGCCGCGGGCCACCGCCAGCGTCCCGGCATGGTCGCTCGCCACGCCGATGCCGACGGCGAACTCCGCCGGCACCGCGCCGTAGCGCCGGCCCTGCGGCGTGACGGTCCGCGCCAGCGTCAACCAGCGCGTGGCGTCTTCGAGTTCGACCAATTGCACCGTCAGCGTGCCTGGCCGGTCGAACGCATGATGCAATCGCCATAACGGGCATCGGCCCTCCGCTTCGGCGAGAGGCGCGCCGCTTGCGCCCGAAAAGCGTTTGGATGCCTGCCCCGCGCGGTCGATCCGCACCATGAAGAAGGGTAAGCCCCGCGCACCCACCCGCTGCAAGGTCGTCAGCCGGTGCGCGACCTGTTCGAACCCGGCGCCGAAACGTCGCTGCAGCAACTCCAGATCGTAGCCCGTCGCCTCGCACGCGCGCAGGAAGCGCGCATAGGGCATCATCACCGCCGCGGCGAAATAGCTGGCCAGGTGCCGTCGGTAGAGCCGCTCTGCCGGGCGCCCGTGTGGATTGGCGGCAAATCCGGCGCCTTTGGCCAACGCCTCGATCTCGGCCCGCGCCTCGATCTGCGCCAGTTGGAATGCAGCGGCAAACGTGCGCGAGGCCGGGTCCAGCGTCTCGCTCAATTGCAATTGCCGGGCATGCAGATCGGTGCGGCGCAACAAATCGGGCATGACGTCAACCGGCAGGACACGGATCGTCAACTGATGCTTGACGCGCAGCCGTTCGGCAATCGCGCCATACAGATCGCCCGCGCCGAGCCGCAGTTCATCCGCCAGCGCCTCCGCCATCGTATCCAGATCGGCGAAATGTCCGCGCCAGCGCTCGATCTCGCGCCGGATCTCGGCGATGGGATCGGGCGCGCCATCTCCGGCCATGGTCCCGACCGTCCCGACCCGATCATAAGCGCGCGCGAACGCCTCCGCCCCGCCCGGCGCACCGGCCAGCCATTCCTCGATCTCGTTGCGATCGATTTCCAGATCGGCGAAGAGCGGGTCGGCCAGCCGCCGGCGGATCGCCGCCTCGCCGCCGCCCGGCTCCCCTGCCGCCAGCGCGCGCGGATCGAAATCGAACGATTCCGCCAGCTTGACCAGCAAGGAAGCCGACAAGGGCCGCTGGTTCTTTTCGACCAGGTTCAAATAGCTGGGCGAGATCGCCAAAGCCTCCGCCATCGCGGCCTGCGTGAGCCCCGCCCGCCGCCGCAGCCGCCGCACCGCGTGCCCGGCGAAGAGTTTACGATCGGCCATGACTGTGCCTCCGCCAGAAAAGATCCAAACGGGCGCAAGCAGCCCGCTTTCACCTCATGGCCTAGACTGTCATGTGTTTACAACACTACAATTCAGGTTGCGCAACCAACGACATCTTGACCGGCGCGATGATCGGCAAGGGCTGGCCCAAGCCTGCGTTTCCGTGGCTTTGCATCCCCAGCACCGAACGACGCGACCACGAGCCTGTAAAGCTCTTGACGCCGCGTTGGTCGGTGAAAGTTTCCTGGGGAGGAAAGGATGCCCGCCGAGTTCGTCTCGGCGGGCATTTCCAGTGTTTAGCCCGCAACGATGTGCTGTCGAAACCAGACGGCCAATTGCTGTACGGACAACTCGCCCGAGGCCAGTGCAAGAAACGTCGTGACCAATTCGACGTCGCTGCATCCCAGCGCATGCCCGTTAAGCATCAGGAAGGTTTCGCTTACCACCGCGGCGGTACGCTTGTTGCCATCGGCAAAGGGATGGTTGCGGGCGATTCCGAACGCGTAGCTCGCCGCAAGATCGGCAATATCGGGATCTTCGTAGGCGATCAGGTTCAGTGGGCGGGCCATCGCGCTTTCCAGCATGCTGAAATCGCGCACGCCCGCCGCACCGCCATGCTCGGCGAGTTGTTCCTCATGTGCCGCCACGGCAACGGCCACTTCTACCCACACCCAGTCGGTCATGCTTATTTCGCGAGTTCGCGAAGTGCGTTACGCCGGCGCTTCATCACGCCGCGTGCCACTTCCATCTGCGCGGCAAAGCCTTCATCGTGACGCTGAAGCTGCAACCCCTCGACGCCCTCGATCAGATCGAGCTGATCGCCGAGTTCCACCCCGAGCTTGTCGAGCACCTGCTTCGGCAGGATCACGCCCACCGAGTTACCGACCTTGATCAGCTTGAGCGTCTTGGCGTGTTTGATGGGAGCGTTCATACGCATGTTATAACATTATCGCACCAATTCCACAAGCCGCGCTGGACGGGTCGCCATCCGCCGCATAAGCCGCTGATCTCTCGGCGGCAAAGGGCAGGGCACAGTGTCGGCATCGAAACAAGGCGGGTCGAACCTCGTCATCTTCGCGGCGCTCGCAGCCAACCTAGGCATCGCGGTGGCCAAGTTCATTGCCGCCGGCATCTCCGGCTCGTCGTCGATGCTGACCGAGGGGTTCCATTCGGTCGTCGATAGCCTCAACCAGGTGCTCCTGCTGTATGGGCAGCATCGCGGACAGCGGGCCCCGGATGAAGATCATCCGTTCGGTTATGGTCGCGAACTGTATTTCTGGTCGTTCGTCGTCGCGATCCTGATCTTCGCGGTCGGTGCGGGCGTGTCGATCTATGAGGGCTATGTCCATATCCTCGAACCCGAGCCGCTGCGCGATCCGCTGATCAACTATCTGGTCCTGAGTGTCGCTTTCGCGATGGAGGGCGCATCCTGGTTTCTCGCGATGCGCGAATTCGCAGCATCCAAGGGCAAGACCGGCTGGTGGCGGGCGGTGCGCAGGTCGAAGGATCCGGCGGGGTTCATCGTGTTGTTCGAAGACAGCGCCGCGCTGGCCGGCCTGGTCATCGCCGGGATCGGCGTGTGGGCCAGCCACACTTATGGCGACCCGCGCATCGACGGGGTCGCCTCGATCGCAATCGGCGTGATCCTCGCGCTGGTCGCCGCCTTGCTGGCGCGTGAGGCGAAAGGCCTGCTGATCGGAGAAGGCGCAGACCCGGCGGTGGTCGCCAAGGTGCGCGCCGTAGTCGATCGTCAGGTGGCGATCACGTCAGTCAACCATGTCCGCACGATCCATACCGCGCCAGACAGCATCTTCGTCGCGATCAGCGCCGATTTCGACGATGCGCTGACGATGGGCGAGGCGGAAACGTTGATCGAGCGGATCGAAGACGAACTGCGCGCCGCGGAACCAATGTTGTCCTCCATCTATATTCGCCCGGAAAAGCGCGAAAATGCCGCGGTCTTTACCCCTAAAGATAAGGCCTGATATCTACCTGACCGGTACGATCTCGACGACGTCGAGCATCGATTCGAATTGCGGCCGGGGCAACGCGATGCGCCACATCTTGTCATCTACCCGCTGGATGATCCCGGCCATATCGCGACCGGAATCGCGCCCGTACCGCAGCGGGATCTTCTCGTCGCCAATCATCATCGTGCCCAGGAACACCGCGCGCGTATCGCTGTCGGGGTAGGCCATGCCAACCGGACGCTGCGATCCGCCGGTCTTGAAGAAACTCGACACGCTCCCGTCGGCTTCGACACGGCAGTCGAAATAGGGAAAGGCCGTGAAATCGCGCGTGGCCGTGCCGTGTGCGCCAAGTTTGAACACGCGACATCGATAGGCCCCCGGCGGCGGCACCGCTCCGGCCAAGGCGCGATCCGGATCGAACAGGTTGCCCTCCGCCGCCAGCGCCGGGCCGTTGCCGGCGGCACGGGCCTTGTCCGTCGCCGCGACCCAGGCTTCGCGCCAGGTGCGCAGCCGGTCGCGATCGATCTTGGTGGCGACCTGCCGCCAGTCGGCAACGGCAGGCACGGCGGACGCCGTCGCTGGATGGCCCTTGTCGCCACACGCCGCCAAGACCGCACATGCGGCCAGCCCAACTGCAAGTTTGAAAACCATGTGCGACCGATTCTTGTTATCTACCGATATAGAACCACGCCCGCACCCCCTTGCCAAGACGTTTGCCAAGACGTTGAAATCAAACGTCGCAATCGCTTCGAGGAGCAACGACGATATCGGCTCAAGCCGCCGTCCAGCCCCCGTCCATCGAGAGGTTGGCACCGGTTATCGCCTTGGCCGCATCGCCACACAGATATACCGCCATCGCCGCGACCTGTTCGGAGGTGACGAATTCCTTGGTCGGCTGGGCCGCGAGCAGCACATCGTTGATGACCTGGTCGCGCGTCAGTCCACGTGTCTTCATCGTGTCCGGAATCTGCGCCTCCACCAACGGCGTCCAGACATAACCGGGCGAGATGCAATTGACCGTGATTCCGAATGTCGCGGTTTCCAGCGCGATCGTCTTGGTCAGCCCGGCAAGGCCGTGCTTGGCCATCACATAGGCGGACTTGTTCGGCGACGCGACGAGCGAATGGGCCGAGGCGGTGGAGATGATCCGCCCCCATTTCGCCGCCTTCATCAGCGGCACCGCAGCCTGCATCAGATACCAGGCCGAGGTGAGGTTGATCTTGATGATCGCCTCGAACTTGTCGGCGGGGAAAGTCTCGATCGGCGCGACATGCTGGATGCCGGCATTGTTGACGATGATGTCCGGCCCGCCAAGTTCGGCATGACATCGCGCGACCATCGCCGCGATCTCATCCGGCTTGGTCATGTCGGCGGCGTCGTACAGCGCCTTGGCGCCGCTGGTCGCCTCCAGGGCGGCGCGCTCCGTCTCGATCGCATCCGCATCGCCGAAACCGTTGATGACCACGCTCGCGCCCTCGGCGGCGAACGCCTTGGCGTAGGCCAGGCCGATGCCCGAGGTGGAGCCAGTGACGATGGCGCTCCTGCCCTTGAGGAACATGGCTCAAACTCCTTGCAGGTGATGGTCGGAAGAGAGCGGCTTGCGGACGAGATCGAACGCCGCGCTCTTGCCGGTCTCGATGTTTGCCGCGACCAGTTGCGCATTCGCCATCGTCTCGGCCACCGCCTCCATGCCCGCCTCCCAATGCTCGCGCATCGTGCGGGTCGAAAATTCGAAATCGCGGCTACCGCCTTCCCACCCATTGGCGCGGTAGATGAGGTGGACGAGGTTGACCGCATCCTCCGCCGATCGGGCAGCCAGCGCCTGCACGTCCGGGTCGTCGCGCAGTTCGGGCGGCAATTTGGCCAGAACCTTGCGAATGCCCTCGCGGTCCTGCCGGATGCGCATCACCTGATCGGAGACCTGCCGCGTGCGGCTGGAAAACAGGATCTCCTTCTGCCGCGCCGCCACGTCCATGATCGTGCGTGGCCGATCCGCCGAGGCCGAGAAGAGATCGACCTGGAACGCCAGTAATTCGCCCTGTTGATGATCCAGCACATGCGTCAGCGGTGTGTTCGAGACCAGGCCGCCATCCCACCACAACCGCCCGTCGATCTCGACCGGCGGCAGGCCCGGGGGCAGCGCGCCCGAAGCCATGATGTGTCGCGCATCGATCCGCGTTTCCGTCGTGTCGAAATAATTGAAATTGCCACTTTCGACATCGACCGCACCGACCGACAGCCGCACCGCGCCATTGTTGAGCAGATCCCAATCGACCAAAGCGTCCAGCGTCTCTTTCAGCGGTGCGGAATCGTAGAAGCTCATGGCTTCCATCGACCCCGGCGTAGCGAATACCGGCGGGATCATCCTTGGGCTGAAGAAGCCCGGCACACCCGCCATCATCACGAAACCGGCCGACCATTCGTGAACGAACTCGCGCACGGAATCGTTGGGGAAGATCGGGAAACTGGGCAATGCGCCCGTTACCCTGTCCCAGAATGCGTGCAAGCGCTCGACGCGACGTTCCGGCGGATTCCCGGCATAGATTGCGGCGTTGACGGCCCCAATCGAGATCCCCGCGACCCAATCGACATCGATGCCGCTACCGCTCAGCCCCTCGATCACTCCCGCCTGGTAGCTGCCCAATGCACCGCCACCCTGCAGCACCAGAGCAACGCAATCGGGCAGGGGCAGAGCCTTAGCCCGGCGACGAGGTTTCACCGAGGGCTCGGCAGAGCGTTGGGTGGCACGTTCAACGTGTGCCTGCGGTTCGATATCGGCCATCGCCGCCGTCCATGCGCCGGGCAGACGCCGGGATCAACGGAGAGTTTGCGCCGAGGCGACATTGCCGTGCTTGCAACATCCCCGCCCTTTACGCATTCATACCGCAACACCAACGATCCTGAGGCCATTCCCATGCGGCTCGACGATTTCGATCCCAATATCAATGTCGAGGATCAGCGCGGCGCGAGCGGCGGCGGTGGTGGGTTTGGCGGCGGCGGTGGCGGCATGCTGCTCGGCCTGCTGCCGATGGTGTTCAGCCGTTTCGGCTGCGGCGGCGTGGCGGTTCTGCTGATTGGCCTCGCCGTCTTCGGCGGGCTCGGTTCGCTCACCGGTGGTGGCAGCCAGGTTCAGGCCCCCAGCGCACAGTTCGGCCAGGCCGGCGATCGTCAGGCCGGAACGGACACCGCCTCCAGCTGCAATCTCAACGCCGAAAGCAAATCCGCCTGCAACGCCTTCAGTTCGGCGGACACCACCTGGAAAAAGATGCTCGGATCACAATTCAAGGCCCCCAAATTGGTGTTCTATGGCGATCAGGGCGGTCAATCCGGCTGCGGCGCGGCGCAGAGCGCGATGGGGCCATTCTATTGCCCAAGCGACCAGGGCATCTATCTCGACACCAATTTCTTCGCCGAGCTTGCCAACAAATTCGGCGCGAAAGGCGATTTCGCGCAGGACTATGTCATCGCGCACGAATTCGGCCACCACATCCAGAACTTGATGGGCAAGTCGTCGCAGGTTTCGCAGCAACAGGCACAATCCAGCCGCACCGAGGGCAACGCGCTCTCGGTCCGGCTCGAGCTGCAGGCCGATTGCTACGCCGGCGTATGGGCGGCGCAAAATCGTGACCGGCTCGATCCCGGCGATATCGAGGAAGGGATGACCGCTGCGCACGCCATCGGCGACGATACGCTGCAACAGGAATCGCAAGGTCGCGTCGTGCCCGACAGCTTCACGCACGGCACGTCTGCCGAACGGATGGCGTGGCTGAAGCGCGGCATGGACAGTGGCGATCCGCGCCAATGCGATACGTTTAGCGGGGCGATTTAATTTGGCAGCGCGGCGATTTGATGGTGGTCGAACCGCGGCAATGTCCGGTTGCGTCGCTTGATAACGCTCGTTAAATGCGTCGCGCTTGGTATGGGGCTGTAGCTCAGATGGGAGAGCGCTGCAATCGCACTGCAGAGGCCAGCGGTTCGATTCCGCTCAGCTCCACCACGTTTTCAATGACTTAGGCGGAGCGGGACTTTGTTTCCCGGAAAAATCCCAGAAAACAGGGGTGAATGCCACCCGTAATTGCCGTGCCAGATGTCCGGCGGTGAGGCGGTTGCCGCCTGACCGCTTTTCCGGCTGGTACCTGCCAGGCGGCTTGTCGGCACCTTGCACGCGCGGGAGGCAGCGGAACGGCGATAGCTGGTGGGAAGCGGACATTGACGCGACAAAGCGCTCCCCGCTAAATATCGCCGTGGACAAGATTTCAACCTTCTGGGTTTGGTGGTCACTTGCTTGCGCCGGATGGGTGTGGATGGTCGTGTCCCACGCTCGGTCAGGGTGGTTTGGCTGGAGGTTCTTAAGTGTTGAACGCGCTAAGCAGCCAGCTAAGTTCTGGACGTTATTCAGTGTTCAGAATGGATCCATCTTGGCCATTCTCGTCTACCTTGCAATGTCCATGAAAAGCGTTCGATAATGTCCGCAACTGGGCGGAAGCAGTCATAGTCGTAATGGCTTCAATCTAAGGACAGGAAAAAGCCGCCAGCCTTTCGGCCAGCGGCTTAGCGTTCATCGGAGAATGAACCTTTAGGCGAAGGTTACCTTGGCGGTGCGCCGACGCGTGCGCATCGCAGCACCCATCATAGCGAAGCCTGCGACCATCATGCCCCAAGTGGCCGTCTCTGGAACTGCGCCCGTGGTATACGCGAACACAGCCCGTCCGTATGTGGTGTAATAGAACTCTTGGTCAGTTGCCGTGTTTGTTGAGAAGGTGATACCCAACGAGTTGCCGGTGAACGACGTCTGGGTCGTCGGGAGGACATAGTTGCGTGGCGTAGTGAACAGGCCACCTAGGGACACGAGGCTCAGCCCCGTGATGTTAGCTTCGGTGATGCCAGTGATGTTTAGGTTATTAAGCTGATAGTCACCATTCTGAAAACCACTGAGTGTGATCGTCTTAGCAACCGTATCCAGGGCTACAGTGTACCCACCACTGCAGTTTCCGGTGTAGGATCCCGATGACACCACAGTGCCCGTCGAAAAAGCACCGGTTGTCGATGCGTTTTTACAGCCGATAGTATTGTAAAACGGCAGCGAATTAGTGACAACGTAGCTAGCGGCATAGGCCGATGAGCTTGCAAAGCTGCATGCGACGATTGCAGCAGTAACGACTTTTGAACGCAGTGACATTTTAAGTTCCCCTTTTTTGATGACGCCAGCGTTCCGAGCAAATGTCATGCCAATCCCATATTCCATTGATAAATCGGCAATATCTTTTCGGCGATCTCCAGCAGTGTAAGAATTTCTTACAGGCTGTTATCCAGAAAGATTATCGTTCGCGGGTTGGAAACGTTGGCCCACGGACCGTCATCTCACAATCGGCATACGGCCGCTGTAACTCGATCACATCGTCCAGACTGCGGGGAATCCATCGACCGTGATCCTCAGGCTTTAGAATAGTGATCATCGCCTTCGGATGGATCGGCGCGACCAGTTCGTTAGGATCACACGTCACCATCGCAAACCAAGTGCCCTCCTTAGTATGCTGCAAGAACCCGGCCACCGCGAACATGGGCTGATCCGTGACCTGGAGCTGCATGAACTCCTGCAGGCGCGTCAACCTAATGCTCGGCCGCTTTAGTGACCTGCTTAAACGTCCGCTTTTGGGCGAAAGCTGAATGGCAGCTTTTCCCTATCCGCCAGTTTACCCGACGATCCGCGCGATCCCTTTGATAAAACGCGCCGTTGCAAGTGACTCGGCAGACCGTCCGCCGTGCTTCCAAGCGTTGCGGTTGCCCTCAGGTGCACCGCTTCCCTTGCCGCCGTGCATCCGACAGCGCGGGCTCCCTTTCACCGCCGGGGATTGGCAAGCCGTTCCCTTGCGCGTCTTGGCCAAACATCGCGGAGCCGCTGCCAGCCGCGACGGCTCCGGCTGCATAGGGTTGTTCGGTGGATTCTGCATTTTGGTGCCCCCCGGTGTGATGGTGGAATTGATCGGCAATGACGGCCTGCCCGCCCTCGTTTACATGGACGTGGCGCACGGTTTGTTCGCGTGGCTGGTGCAGCTTCGCCAGCGTCCCCAGCGTCGCCCGGCAGTTGCTTTGAGCCTTGAGCGCAAGCCGCCCGTAGCTTTCGGCAGCATTTATATATTCCCCCATGTTGAGGGCCGCACGGCGGGCCAGCTCGGTAAACATCGCGTCCAGCGTGATCGCCTGTGATGCAAGCAACCGGCTGGCGATGGCGAGGTCGCCCGCCTCCGCTTTTCCGGCGGCCTTTTGCACATGGTCCACAAAGTCCATGATGCCCGGCGCTTTAATATCGCCGCCAAGCACTTTTCCGGCAAATGCCGATGCGGTGAGCGCGTGCCGTAGATGCGGCTCCAGCAGTTTGCGTGCCATCGCCTGCGCGCCGGTTTCATCCTTGGTTTGATCGACTATCAAGGCGTTGTTTGGCTCTATGCAGTCAGCGGGTTTCTTGCGGGTGGCCATTATCATTACCTCGCTTTGCGCGCCTTTGCGCCGATGTTTTGAGAAGTGCCGCAACGCTTGCCGATCACTCGCCCGCCCGGCTTCAAGAGCTCCAGGCCAAATCGTGAGGCGGCTTCAGGGGCTGCCCCCTTCAGGACATAGGCGAACGCCGCCGCCAGATTTATTGCGTGGAGATCCGGATTGCCGGTTTCCAGCCCCAGCCGCCCCCCGATCGGGTCGCTATGGATCACGCGCGCCCGATATGGCTGCCCGGTGATCCGGCGCAGCCACCCGCGTTGCAGCGCCGTGATGACGGGCACGAGATCGGCAGGAACATGGGCCAGCAAATGACAGTGCCCGCCTTTGTCGTGGCGGTTGCCGGGCGCATTTTCATGCGTCCAGAGCCATGCCGTCCCGCTGCCATGCCGGGCCAGTGCCTTCGCCATGAGATCGGTAAAGTGCCCGGTCGCCTTCGCCATGCCCGCCAAGGGCACTCCAGCGGCCTGCCAGTGGATCGAGATCATCCGGGTGAGCGGTAGCCCGATTTGTTCAGCATGGCGCTCAGCGGCCCTCAGGTGGCCAATTTGAGCCGCTGTCAGTGCATAGCTCTCCCGGTCGGCATGGTTGCGGGCTCCGCCTCTGCCAGTGGTGCTAGTGGAAAGGGCTGCCACACCAGAGTTAAGGTAATTAATAGCAAACCCTGTGCCAGTCACGACAATCGGCGGATTTGCGGGCGATTGCGGTGGGCGCGGCGCGATTGAAACTCCACCGAAAGTTGCCCTCCGGTGAAGTTTCAAAGCGCCGCCATGCCGGGCGCTATTCTGCGTTTTGGGCATAGCGGCGGAGATCACGCTGCAGTCCAGACAATGGCCAGCTTACCAGTGCAATTCGCCCTGCGCTGCCCACTGTCGCGGATGCGGCCTTTACGCCTTAATTCGCTGGTGCGCGGCTGTATTGACCAACGGTCCATGCTTAGCCGGGCTGCTAATTCGTCGGTGGTAAGGCCGCGCGTGCCAGCATCCCGAATTGCGGCCTCTGCCATACGCTGCAGCCTACCGAGTTTGGGCGCGAGGGCAGCGGCGGCGGCGACGGACGTATCCACGTTCCGGTGCCCCGGTGCATTGGGATAGGCGTTCATTGTGCACCTCCCTCTGCTACCGATGGCAATCCCGAGCGCTCCAACAGCTTGCCAAGCCACCCGGCCTGCGCTTCGCTCATGGGCGTAGGATCAACAGCAAGTTGTCCAAGAAATTGCCCAGCCTTTCGGGTAAGCGGTTGGTCACCGTTAAGCAGCACAAGCGCCGCCTGCCGATGGTTGGGAAAAGGCCGCTCAGTCATTGCAGCCCTCCCCAAAGCAGAGCCGCGCCATATCCCGCGCCATCCACGGCGATAGGCAGAAACGGGAGGCAAGCATTTGCGCCCGCCGTTCCGATGCGATAGAGGGAGAATGCAACCAGCCGCCAAGTTGATTGCGTGAGACGCCGGGATGGTCCCCGGCGTTTCGCATATTTGGTTCCATCGCTCATGCCCCCGCCTGATAGGTAGGGAGGCTGGCCAAATAATTTTCTAGATCGACAAATGCGATCAGAGTACGCCGCCCGGCCTTACGGGCAGAGAGATCGCCGCGCTTCAATGCCTCATAGATCGAGGTGCGCGATAGGCCCGAAAACTGCACGGCCTCGGGCATTGTGCCGTATGCTTTTGTCATGGACGATTCCCTGTGCTGTTTTGCCGCGATGAGTGCGGACACCCAGGGGTTTAGACTTGTCCGATTCGCCGTTTATCGAAGCGCCTAAAAATCAAGTTTCGGCGGGGTCCTGCAACTCTCGTTCAAAGCGGCGATATGCTTGCCAAAGGTTATCGACCGTCGATTCGGACATCCCCGATAGAGTCGCAACTTCGCCAATGATCCGTTTGCGAGTGCCCCTTGGCGGCTTTGCCGAGACTGTGACCAAACGGGGAGCCACGCCGATGTAACGGCCGGTCTCTTCGTCGAAGGGCGTTCTAGCGCGAGCATGGAGAAAAGCCTCTATGTCGCCCTTGTGATCCTTATAATCATCGCCTGTGAGCCAAGCCCTGCGTTGTGACACCGGGATTGCTTGAGCGCCTTCCTGAAGCGCCCGTATGTTGTCAGCATGGGGAAGCCGGGAAAGTCTCGCTTCTACGGCCAGCATGGATTCTTTGCGCCAGCGCGTCTCGCAATCCTGACCTACAGTCATCATCCGCAAAAAGTCATACTTGCGTGGGCGTCCCGCCCCAACGCGGGTGCCGCCGTGCCCATTATTCCGGCTTGGCTTTGGCACGGCGATTTTGCTTTGGCTGGAGTTTCACAACTGCTGCATCTGGCGCACAACACACCTGCCAAGCGTCCTGCATTACCGCTTGGCGAAACCTTAGCGCGACATGGGCGGGGAGGTGGAAGCGGAGGGCATCGCCGCCAGATTTGAAGGTCAACAGCATATGCCCCGTGGTGGCTTCAACCGCCGTTTCCTCTACGTAGATTACGCTGCTCATAGCGCCAATTCCCCAAGCGCCTTCACCGCCGCATCGCTTGCAAGGTGCCCATAGTGGCGCTCGATCATTTCGGCGCTGGTGCCAGAAATTTGCGCGATGGTAAGCAGGGGAAGCCCGGCGCTCACGAGATCGGTAATCGTGCTGTGGCGCAGCGTATAGGCGGTTGCTTCGCCCGGCAGCCCGGCAGCGGCGACGGCGGCGGCAATGGGATGCTTCCAGCTATCCTTGTTCCATGCCTTGCCGTTGGCACGCATGAACAGCGCAGCGCCCGGCAACTTGTCCATCGCTTGAGCGGCAAGCAGCTTGGCCGCGTCTAGGGGCAACTGGATTCGGCGGGGCTTGCCCGTCTTGTCCTTGCCGATGGTCAATTCCGCCGTGCGCTTGTCGAAGTCCCCCGCCGTAAGTGCCGCCAGCGCGCCGGGGCGCAAGGGTAGCAGACACATCGCGCGAACGAACGGCACGGCCTCCGGGTTGGTGCTTTCGAGCAGCTTCCGCCGCTGGCCGCGATCAAGATAGAGGGTGCGCCGTCCATCGGCATTTGGGGTGGCCTTCAAGGCTTCCTGCCATGCCGCCTCGCTATTCGGAGCGCCGGGCGAAAGCACCTTGGCCAGCGCCGCCCGGAGAACCGCCATGTCGCGGTTGACGGTGGAAGCGGCGCGTTTCCGGTGGATCGGCTCGCCGATCTTGCGGCGGCTTACCAGAGCGGGCAGCGCTTCCAGCCGCTCGCGCCATTCCCTGACATGTCGGCGGCGCAGCTTCTCCAGCTTCACCTTGGCAATGGGGTCTGCGTCTACGTAGCGCCGAAAGCGTTCCGCTGCCTCAGGTCGGCCCTTGGCAAATTCAGCGCAAGCGTCCGCAACTGTTTCAATCTTGGTTTCGCTGTGCCCGCCGGACTCCACCAATTCCGAAAAACGCTCAGCGTGCAACTTTGCCGTTGCAAATTTGGCATTGCCGGGCAACTCAGGAAACGCGCCAAAAGCCTTTCTGCGATAGCGCCGCGTTTCGGGATCATAGGCTCGCGCATGCCACGTTCCCTCACCGTCCTTTGCGGATGGCGCAAACCCTACATAGCAGCCCGGCTTGATCCGCTGCCAGTGCGGTTCTCCTTTGGCCAAACACTTCAAGTCCCCCCGTGCGGTGACGCGACTAAGGTCCATCCAATGCCTCCCGTCTTTAGTCCGAAAATGTCCTGTAAAACTCCTGTAAAACATAACCGGACAAATTGGAACGGTATAGCACGTAAATGTGGGATATTTCGCAGCTATAGACGCTGGTGGACGGTAAAACCCTGCAATCGCACTGCAGAGGCCAGCGGTTCGATTCCGCTCAGCTCCACCACGCTCCAGCGGCGTTTTGCCGATCCTTATTTGTCGAGCGCATCGGTTGCGTCCACAAACTGTGCGCGCACGCCGCGCCCGGACAATATCGTCTCGATCGAAAACGCTGCCAAGGCCGCGACCGCGCAAACAAGCGCTCCGCCGAACAGCGCGTATAACAAAGCTCCGGCATTCGCGTTGCGCAGTGCGCCAAGGAAGATGGTCAGCGCCGCGCAACAAGTCAGCCCGCCGGACAATGGCGCAAGCAACACCGCCGCGTCCAGAATCCGGGACCGGAGCTTCAGCCGGTGAAGCTCCGCCCGATCCGCCTCAACGAAATGCGTCAGGCGGTATGCGCGATCCGCGATCCGGCCGAGCCTGGCCGTGAACACGTTGAGCAATTGCGCCAGCCCGGCCAGCAGAAAGATCGGTGTCAGCGCGAGTTGCACGACATGGGATGCGGTATCGAGGGTCTGGGCGGGCATAAGCGCAATCTGCCCGAGATCGTTCCTTCGCGAAAGTCCCGGCGTTTGGCGGGGAAGGTGATCCGTTGATCACGATATTGCGCGGCCACACACGCGCCTGCTTCGCGCTGCTGGTAATGGGACCTGTGCGGAAGGTGATGTTCGGCGTGATGAGCTTGATCGTGGCGGCCTGGGGCTTGCCGACGAATGCGCAAACCCAGCCGCCTGCCCCCACATCGACCTTGTCAAAGCTGGAAACCCCCGCCGATGCGCTGGCGCAGGATGCTGCCGAATATGCCAAGCAGTTCTCCGTCACCATCGCAGAAGCCACCCGCCGCCTGACCGCGCAGGAACTGAGCGTCCCCATCACCGACGAACTGGCGGAGAAATACCGCGATCGTCTCGCCGGCATCGCAATCGAACATACGCCGGAATATCGCATCATCGTGTACCTCGTCGGCGACCAGCCGGTGCGCGAGAAGCCGTTCGACGCCGGCGGGTTCAATGTGCCGATCGCATTCCGCACTGGCGCGCGCGTCACGCGGGATCGCGTGATCTGGGCGATGACCTGGCACCAGCGCGACATCCGCGCGGCATTGCCCCGTCCGCCTGGCATCGGGCTCGATCCACGCACCGGCGAACTGGTCATCATCATCGGGCGATCCGACCTGCCCGGCGGCGGCGTGGACCTTAAGGCCAAGCTGGAAGCCATCGCCGAAGTGCCGGTGCAATTGCGCATCCTCAACCAGACCGACCGGAACCTCGATATCGCGGGCGGCGGGCGTGTCGAGGGCGTCAGCCCGGTCGATGGCAAGCGCTATATCTGCACCTCAGCCTTCACCGTCGGCAATGGCACGCAGACCGCGATCACCACCGCCGCGCATTGCCCCGACAAGATGGATTACCGCGACCCGATGCGCGGCGACTTGCCGCTCGAATTCCTCGGCCAATGGGGTTGGGGCTATCGCGACGTGCAGATCCACGGCAGCACCGAGCCGCTGGCCCCGGCGATCTATAGCGACACGGCGAAGACCCGCCTCCGCCCGATCACTGGCCAGCGTACCCGCGCCGGCACCCGGGCGGGCGATTTCGTCTGCCATCGCGGCGAGCGCACCGGCTATAGTTGCGCTGTGGTCGAACTGACCGACTTCGCGCCTGCCGGTGATATCTGCGGCGGCGTATGCCTCCCGACCTGGGTCACCGTTTCGGGCCCGACCTGCAAGGGTGGCGACAGCGGATCGCCCGTGTTCAGCGGCACCACCGCGTTCGGCATATTGAAGGGCGGCAGCTATCGCGGCGACGGATCGTGCGCCTTCTATTTCTACATGTCGGTCGATTACCTGCCCGTCGGCTGGTCGTTGCTGCGCGCCGCGCCCGACGGCACCTATCCAGCGCCCCTATCACGACCTACATCGGCCCCATGACCGAGCTACCGACCCCGATCCCCGCCGCCACCCTCGTCTTGTTTCGGGAGCGCGCCGAGGGCCCCCCGGAATTGTTACTGGTCGAGCGGGCCAAGGCGATGGTGTTTGCAGGAGGTGCGCTGGTGTTCCCGGGCGGGCGGATCGACCCCGGCGACTATGTACTGGCAGAGGCGTTTGGTGGCGACCATGCCGACACCGCCGCGCGCATCGCCGCGATCCGCGAGACGCTGGAGGAAGTCGGCCTGCCGATCGGCCTGACGCCGGTGCCGGATGCTGCGACGCTCGCAACCGTGCGCGCGGCGCTCCATGCCGGAACATCGTTTGGCGACGCGCTTGCCGAACATGCGCTGAGCCTCGATCTCGCCGCGCTGATTCCCTTCGCCCGTTGGCGACCCGCGCACGCGCACATGCGGATCTTCGATACCCTGTTCTATCTTGCCCGCCTGCCCGCCGACGCGCCCGAAGCGGAAGTCGATGCGACCGAGAATGTCCGCTTGTGCTGGTCCGGCGCGCAGGGGGTGCTCGACGATGCCGATGCCGGTGCCGTGCACATCATCTTTCCCACGCGGCGCAATCTCGAACGGCTCGCGCGCTTCGCCAGCTTCGAAGACGCTGCCGCCGACGCCGCGCAGCATGAAATTCGCGCAGTGACGCCGTGGGTCGAGCAGCGGGATGGCACGGATCATCTCTGCATCCCGGACGATCTCGGCTATCCGGTGACGTCGGAGCCGATGACGAGCGCGACGCGCGGCTGATCCTGGACCTCAATGTGGAAGCGCAGTCGCCTCCACCTTCTCCACCCATTTCGGGAAGAACGCCGGAGCCCGGTTCGACCAGCCGGACGCCGTGGCCGCAGCCTCGCTGATCGACTGCAGCAATTTGCGCCGCAAATCGGGGTGCAGGTGCGGCAGCGCGGCGGACGAGCAGAACGCCGCGGGAAGCCACGGGCGGACATCCGCGCTGATCAGCCGCTCATACAAAAACCGATACGCCGAAAACGTCGTCAGTCGCCCCTGCCCCAGATCGAACGCGGTTACGGTCATCAGCGGCGCGAGAAACGGCTCGACTGCGTCCAACCCACTATCGTCCGGCACCGTGGCGCGGATATCGGGCAGGCGTTCGTAAAGCCGCGCCTGTGCGCGGATGCTGGCCGCCTCGACCACGTCGCGCGACCAGCGCAGCATGGCGTCGTCACGGTCCAATCCGATATCGAGCGAGCGCCGAACGTAACGCTGCGTCGCCGCCGGAAAGCTCGCGAATTCCTTCATTTCCGCCAGGGACATCGCCCCGTTGGCCGGTTTCATTCTGGAAGCCATATCGTCACCCCGCCCAGTTGTCGTGGAACCTACGAGTCTCAACCGCCCGATCATGCGCCAAGTTGGTTAACGCAACGCTTAACGCTGTGTCGTGCGATATTCATAAGGCATCACAGAACGTTGTGCGGTGCAACACGCGTTGCGACGAAACGAAGGCGCTGCGCACAAACCGCCGTAAAGTGCGACGTTTCAGCCAC
>NZ_JANYEK010000235.1 GCF_025363195.1 Sphingomonas sp. | reverse complement strand
CGCGGTCGTCTGGTCGCCCGAACAGATGATGCAGACCGGCGATATCGCGACCGGTACGAGGGCGCTGTCCGATCTTTATGCCCGATTTGCAGCCGGCGCGGTGGTTACGGATTTGCCGGCTCTGTTCACGCGGCTCGGCGTCGTCCCGACGGCGTCGAACGCGTTGAGGTTCGACGATCACGCGCCTCTTTCCACGTTGCGGCGCGCGATGACCGGCGATCTCCGACTGTCGAAAAACGGGACTTAGCGACAATCAAAAGGAACGGCGCGCAACACTGATTGTGCGGCTGGATTTGCCGCTCAAAAAAAAGATAGCGCTGACTATATTTCGTGATAGCCTGACCGCACGCTCAACACGATCTCGGCCGATATCTTCCAAACGCCGTATGTTCGTGCGGAGCGACCGGGCTTCTATGGTGTCGAGTTGGGCTTCCGTTTCTGAGGAGAAGATGATGCGCAGGACAATCGCCACCCTGGGCTGCACGCTCACCTTGGCCCTGCTCGCCGCGTGCGGTGGACCGAAGACCGATGCCCAGGGTTTCGTGATCGATGCCGATTTCGAAAAGAACCTGCAGGCCAAGTTGCTCGATGCCAAGCCCGGCGACGTGGTCGAAATTCCGGCCGGAAAATATGCGTTGGGCCGCAGCCTCAGCCTGACCGGGAGCGGCGTCACCGTGAAGGGTGCCGGCATAGACAAGACCATTCTGTCCTTCGCCAACGCCTCGTCGGGCGCGGAGGGGATGCTCGTCACCGGCGACGATTTCACGATCCAGGATCTGGCGTTCGAGGATACCAAGGGGGATGCGCTGAAGATCAACGGCACCAAGAATGCCGTGATGCGCCGCGTCCGCGCGGAATGGACCGGCGGTTCCAAGACGACCAACGGCGCTTACGGCCTGTATCCGGTGCAGGTCACGAACGTATTGATCGAGAAATCGGTAGTGAAGGGCGCGTCGGACGCCGGCATTTATGTCGGCCAGTCGAGCAACATCATCGTCCGCGACAATCGCGCCGAGGGCAATGTGGCGGGTATCGAGATCGAGAATTCCAGCCATGCCGACGTCTATGATAACATCGCCACCAATAATGCCGGCGGCATCCTGGTGTTCAACATGCCGAACCTGCCGGTGCCGGGCAGCAAGACGCGCGTCTATAAGAATCAGGTCATCGCGAACAATCACGACAATTTCGGTGCCAAGGGCAGCGCGGTCAGCTCGGTTCCGCCGGGATCGGGCGTGATCATCAATTCCAACGACGATGTCGAGATTTTCGACAATGATCTGAAGGACAACAAAACCGCCAACGTCATCATCTCGAGCTATTATTCGACCGGCTTCGATACCAAGCGCGGGATTTCCGCGGCATATGACCCTTATCCGGAAAATATCTATGTCACCGGTAACCGCTTCGTTGGCGGTGGAGATGCGCCCGCCGGGCGTTTTACCGCGATGAAGGCCCTGATCGGCGGTCGCCTGCCCGATGTACTTTGGGACGGTTATGCCAATCCCAAGTTGAAGACACCCGGCATCTGCGTGCAGAATGGCGATGCCAAGCTGCTCAACGCCGATGGACCAGGCAAATTCGCCCACGCGCGGATCGACACGACGGTCAATTGCGCGCCGTCCGCGCGCTTGCCCACGATCGTGCTGCCCGATGCGATGACCAGGGGCAGCAGCAAGAAGTGACAGACCGATGACGATCGTTCGCACGCTGATCGGATTGTTCGCCGCGATGCTGCTCGCCGCGTGCGGGGGCGCGCCACGCGACGTGACGTTCCATGCCGACGGCAATCCGGCGAAATTGTCCGACTGGGGCCTGTTCACGGTCGCGAAGGGGCGGATCATGCCGCATGCCGGCATGGTGACGTACGAACTGAATTCGCCCCTGTTCAGCGACTACGCCCAAAAATGGCGCACGATCTGGATGCCCAAAGGCGTGCACGCGACGTACGATCCCGACCAATGGTTCGACTTTCCGGTCGGCACGATCGTGTCCAAGACGTTTTATTATTCGACGCCCGCCACTGCCGCCGTGGCACAAGCGAGCGCCGAGGTCCTGAAAGTAACGCCGGCAACCTATCAAACCGGGGTGGCCGGACTGGATCTGCGCCATGTCAGGCTGATCGAGACGCGCCTGCTGGTGAAGCGCGCGAACGGCTGGGTTGCCTTGCCCTATGTATGGAATGCCGATGGCACCGACGCGACGCTGGAGCGGACCGGCGCAGACGTCCCGCTGACCTATGTCGAGGCCACCAGACAGACCGCATTCAATTACACCGTGCCGAACCAGAACCAATGCGCCGGGTGCCACGCGCAGGATTACCGCACCCGCGCGATCACTCCGATCGGGCTGAAGGCGCGGCATTTGAACCGCGATTTTCCGGGCGAGGGCGGCGAGATCAACCAGTTGCGTCGGCTTGTCGCGATAGGATATCTCGCGGGCGTCCCGCACGGAAGCGTGCCGCATAATGCCGACTGGCATAACGACAAGGCCGGCACCGTCGCCGAGGCACGGGCGTATCTCGATATCAATTGCAGCCATTGCCATAACCAGCAGGGCGCGGCGCGCACCTCCGGCCTTTGGTTGGATGCCAAAACTATCGACCCGCGCGTGCTCGGCATGTGCAAGCCGCCGGTCGCCGCTGGGCGTGGCACCGGGGATCGGCCGTTCGATGTCGTCCCTGGTCATCCCGACCGCTCGATCCTGCCGTATCGCCTCGCCAGCACGGATCCCGGCATCATGATGCCCGAACTTGGCCGCAATCTGGAACATACCGAAGGTGTCGATCTGGTGATCCGCTACATCACGACGCTGAAGGGCGCGTGCGAAGAGGATGACGGCCCGCGCGAGGTCGCAACTCGATGAGCTGGTCGAACTGGTCCGGCAGCGTTCAAGCGAGCGCGTCCCTGCTGCGCCCGACGAGCGAAGATGCGTTGGCCGAGGCGGTGCGGAGCGCGTCGATGGTGCGTCCAACTGGTGCCGGCCATTCGTTCATGCCGTTGTGCGATTCCGATGGCGCGATCGTCAGCCTGGAGGACATGGCGGGCGACCTGACCGTCGCGGCCGATCGCCAGACCGCGCGCATCCCCGCCGGTTGGAGCATCAAGCGGTTGACTGCGGCCTTGTGGGATCAAGGGCTTGCGCTGGCCAATCAGGGCGACGTCAATCCGCAATCCTTGGCCGGTGCTATGGCGACGGGGACCCACGGCACCGGGCGCGATCTCGGCAATCTCTCGACCTTCGCGCGGGGCTTCCGCCTGATCGGTGCGGACGGCGCGGCGATCTGGTGCGATGCGCAGACCAATCCCGATCTGTTCCAGGCGCAGCGCCTGTCGCTCG
Organism: Sphingomonas sp.; assembly: GCF_025363195.1. GTDB lineage: Bacteria > Pseudomonadota > Alphaproteobacteria > Sphingomonadales > Sphingomonadaceae > Sphingomonas. Next base: position 1,598 of record NZ_JANYEK010000235.1, on the reverse strand, counting down.
GCCTGTTCGGCATCGCAACCGAGATCGTCGCCGATGTCGTGCCCGCCTTCCACCTGACCGAGCGGATCGAGAAGAAGCCGTGGGGCGAAATTCGCGAACGCTATGACGAAATGGTCGCCGAAATGCGGCATGTGGAATTCTGGTTCTTCCCGCACGCCGACAGCGTGATCCTGAAGACGCTCGATTTCACCGATCCGTGCGACCCGCCCCGCGCGACCACCGATATGGAGGAGACCGCCTTTCGCCGAATGCTCAACATCGGCGCCGTGATCCCCCCCCTGGTGCCGACATTGCAGCGCATGATGATGAAGACCGGCATGAAGGGGCGTCGGCGGGGGCCCGCGCATGCGATCTTCCCGTCCGATCGCAGCATTCGTTTCGAGGAGATGGAATATGAGTTGCCGCGCGCCGTCGGGCTGGACACGCTCGACGAGATCGTGACGTGGATTCGCAGGAAGCGCCTGCCGGTGTCCTTCCCGTTCGAATTCCGCGTGGTCGCGCCGGACGATATCTGGATGAGCCCGATGAACGCCGGGCCGGTCGCGGCGATTTCGATGCATCAATATGCCAAGATGCCGTGGCGCGGCCTGTTTGCCGATGCCGAAGCGATCTTTCGTGCCGCCGGTGGTCGCCCACATTGGGCCAAGCGGCACACGTTGACGCGCGGCGATGTCGATACGCTGTACCCGATGGCCGAGCGCTACCGCGAAGTGCGCCGCGCGGCGGACCCGACGGGCAAGTTTCTCAACACGCATCTGGCAGAACTGTTTTCCTGATGGACGATCTCGAACTTCATGCCCATCTGATCGGCCAGCAAGGCTCGCGGGCCGCGCTCAATACGCCGGTGCTGGTGCTCGATATCGATCAGCTCGATCGCAACATCGCCACGATGCAGGCATTGGCCGATGCGCATGATGTGGCGCTGCGCCCGCATGCCAAGACCCACAAGAGCGTCGATATCGCCAGGCGTCAGGTCGCAGCGGGTGCGGTGGGATTGTGTTGCGCGAAGATCGGCGAAGCCGAGGTGCTGGCCGATGGCGGGATTATGGGTCTGTTGATCACGTCGCCGGTGGCCGCGCCGATGGCGATCGAGCGGCTGGCTGCGTTGGCCAGGCGCAGCGCGGGATTGATGGCGGCGGTCGATAATCCGGATGTGCTGGCGCGCATGCAGCATGCGCTTGCTGGCAAGGGCGCGACCCTCGACGTGGTGATCGACATCGATCCCGGCATCCGGCGCACCGGCGTGTCGTCACCCGAAGCGGCGGTGGCGCTGGCCGATGCGATCGCGACCTGCGACGCCATCACCCTGCGCGGCGTGCAATATTATTGCGGGATCCAGCAGCATATCGAGGATTACGACACCCGCCGCGCCGCTATAGTCGAGCGCACCGAATATCTGCAAAGCGTCATCGATGCGCTGACCATAGCGGGATATCCGCCCGAGATCGTCACCGGCTCCGGCACCGGCACGCACCGCATCGATCTCGATCTCGGAATCTTCACCGAACTACAGGCCGGGTCCTATGCGTTTATGGACAAGCAATATCTCGATTGCGATCTGGCCGGTGATGGCGGGCAGGCGTTCGCCCCCTCGTTGT
>NZ_JANYEK010000234.1 GCF_025363195.1 Sphingomonas sp. | reverse complement strand
CGCGGTCGTCTGGTCGCCCGAACAGATGATGCAGACCGGCGATATCGCGACCGGTACGAGGGCGCTGTCCGATCTTTATGCCCGATTTGCAGCCGGCGCGGTGGTTACGGATTTGCCGGCTCTGTTCACGCGGCTCGGCGTTGTCCCGACGGCGTCGAACCCGTTGAGGTTCGACGATCACGCGCCTCTTTCCACGTTGCGGCGCGCGATGACCGGCGATCTCCGACTGTCGAAAAACGGGACTTAGCGACAATCAAAAGGAACGGCGCGCAACACTGATTGTGCCGCTGGATTTGCCACCCAAAAAAAAGATAGCGCTGACTATATTTCGTGATAGCCTGACCAGATCGTTACCGTGGTTGGGGAGCAGGGGATGATAAGATATCGCGCGATATTGATGGCCGGTGCGGCAATCCTTTCGGCCTCGCCGGCTTTGGCGCAGGTCGCGGCGGCCAACGCCGCGCCGGGCGACGGGCAGGCGGATGCGACTTCTGCCGCAGACGAACAGTCCGCTGCCGGGCAACTCCAAGAAATCGTCGTCACCGCGCAACGCCGCGAACAATCGCTGCAGAAAGTGCCGATCAGTATTACCGCGTTCAATTCGGCGAACATCGCCGCCTTGAGTGCGGAGACGATCGGCGATCTCGACACGTTTACGCCCGGCCTTTCGATCAATGATACATCGGTGACCCAACCGAGCTTCTCGATCCGGGGCGTGCAGACCGACGATTTCGGCATCGGCACCGATCCGTCGGTCGGGATCTTCATCGACGGCATCTATTCGGGTCGTTCGGGATCGTCGCTGATCTTCTTCAACGATGTCGATCGGGTCGAGGTGTTGAAGGGGCCGCAGGGTACGTTGTTCGGCCGCAACACTTCGGGCGGCGCGATCTCGATCATCACCAACAAGCCGAACGACACGCGCTCGCTCAGCGGGACGATTCAGGTCGGCAATTATCGCAAGGTCCGCGCCGACGCGACGGTCAATCTGCCGTTGACCGACACTTTGTACCTGCGCTTAAACGGCGTCGCCAATTATCGCGAAGGGTATTTAAAAGATGCGCTCAGCGGCCGCCGGCGCGAGAGCGAGAACAACAAATCGGGCCGCGCCGCGCTACGCTGGGCACCTACCGATGCGACCGATTTCGTGCTCGCTTATGATCATGACAATACCAACAAGGACGGGCCATTCGCGATCGGCATCAGCACGAATGCGCTGAGCACCGATCCGCGCGGCCCCTCTGCCAATGATGTGCGCGACGACAAGGAAACGCGCATTCTGCATGCGGTATCGCTGACCGCGACGCACCGCGCCGGCCCGTTGACGCTGACCAGCATTAGTTCGTTCAAGCATTTCGAGACGCACAATCGCGAGGACGAGGATGGTACCGCCGATCCGACACGCTATCTCGATACCGAAAATATCGAGAAGAACAGCAGCCTGTACCAGGAACTGCGTGCCGGGTTCGACAATGACCGGCTGAGCGCGATCGTCGGTGGCAGTTATTTCCACGAACGCGGGCGCCAAACCAGCGCAGTGACACTGCTGAGCGATTCGGTCGACAGGTTGCTCGGCGTGGTGGCGGATTTCCCGATCTTCTCGATCCTGAATTCGTCGGGCGTGCGCGGCGTGTTCGGGCAACCGTTCCGCGAGGACATGAACAACCGCGCCGCGAACCAGTCCTTTGCCGCGTTCGGCGATGCGACTTACAAGCTGACCGACCGCGTCAGCCTCACCGCGGGCATCCGATATACGCACGACGACAAGATATTCACCTGGACGAATGGCGGCTTCGACGGTGGTGGACTGGAGACGATCACCGCGCCGGGTGCAGTGTACAACGCGATTCTTGGCGAGCCGGCGTTTCCCGCCGGCGCGCAGATCAGCGTGGCGAATTTCTTCCGTACGGCCGTCGGCCCGAACGGCCTGATCTTCGATGTCGGCGCGCTGGAGGGCGTACCGTTCACCCGTCGTGAAAAATTCAATGACGTCAGCCCGCGCTTCGTGGTGCAATATGACCTCAACGGCGCCGCTCAGATTTATGCCTCGGCTTCGCGCGGATATAAAGCGGGCGGATTCAATTCGGTGCAGATCAACTCGTTTTTCGCGCCCGAAAGCGTGTGGAATTTCGAAGGCGGATTCAAATCCGAGCTGTTCAACAGGCGCGTCCGGTTCAACGCTTCGGGCTATTATTTCAAGTATAAGAATCGCCAGTCGATCAGCCTCGAAAATACTGGCGGCACGCTTCCACAATATATTACCCGCTCAGGGGATTCGGAGGCGTACGGCATCGATCTGGAAACGCAGTTCGTTGTTACCCATGATTTCAACATCGGCTTCACCGCCGGGGCGATCGAATCGAAATGGGTCAAGCGGATCGAACAGGGCCAGGATATTTCCGGGCAGCCTACCGGTGAGCCGAATTTCCGGGGTGTCGCCAGCGGCCATTACAAGCATGACATCGGCCACGGCACGATCTTCGCCGACGCCAGCTACAGTTACACCTCCAAGCAGCGCATCAATAATGCCACGCGCTTCACCGATGCGGCGATCGCCCCGTTCGTGGATTTCTCGAAGCTTGGCGCGCTGCGTTCGGCGCGCAACATCGTCAACGCCAAGATCGGCTGGCGCTCACCCGGTGACCAGGTATCGATTTCGGCCTATGCCGAGAATCTGCTCAACAAACGCTATTACCGCACGCTCAACACGATATCGGCCGATATCTTCCAAACGCCGTATGTTCGTGCGGAGCGACCGGGCTTCTATGGTGTCGAGTTCGGCTTCCGTTTCTGAGGAGAAGATGATGCGCAGGACAATCGCCACCCTGGGCTGCACGCTCACCTTGGCCCTGCTCGCCGCGTGCGGTGGACCGAAGACCGATGCGCAGGGTTTCGTGATCGATGCCGATTTCGAAAAGAACCTGCAGGCCAAGTTGCTCGATGCCAAGCCCGGCGACGTGGTCGAAATTCC
>NZ_JANYEK010000196.1 GCF_025363195.1 Sphingomonas sp. | reverse complement strand
CGCGGTGACGTTGTCGCCAAGCGACCCTTCGCGCGGATCGGAAACGCCACGGATCAGAAAATCCGGTTTGGCGCGCAGCAACGCCTCGACCCCGCCGCGTCCGCCGATCGCCGTAAGCCCGGCAGCATCGATGATCGCCGAGAGAAACAGACTGTCTCCCATCCCGTCGCGACCCCAGGCGGCGACGGTGATCGGCGTGGCCCGGCGGATCGGCGTCAGTTGCCGGTCCATCCGCGCGATCAGCACGCGGCCTCGCGGACCCTCGCCGAGTGCCCCCGCCAGCACCGTGACAGTATGCCGAATGCCAGCAACATCACCGGAATCCGCCAGTTCCAAAATTGGATAGCCCAGCCGCCGGAGCATCGCCCGCCCGGTCGGATTGGAAAAAGTATCGCTAACGATCAAATCTGGCCGCGTCCGCGCGACCTCTTCGACGCTGCCATGATTAGCGGCGACGCGCCGCGCCGCCGCGACCTGAGCCGAATAGCGCGGATCGCGCGACAGCCATGTCACCGACGCGATCCTCTCCGGCGGGAGCAGCGCCAGCACAAGCTGGTCCGTGCATTGATTCAAACTCATCACGCGCATCGGTCGCGCGACCGCCAAGGGTTTGGCCGGCACGCTTTGTGTGCAGCCGCCCAGCAAAAGCACGGGCAACGACAAACAGAGCATTACCGGCCATGTCCGCATCAGAAGCGCGCCTTCACGCCGCCATAAGCCGCACGGCCCGGAACGGCGTAGCTGAACACTTCCTCAGACCGCTCGTCGAACAGATTCTCGACCCGGCTGAAGACCGAGAAGCGATCGGTCAGTTTGTATTCGGCGTTAAGGTTCACCAGCACATATTCCTGCAAGCTCACCCGCACCGGCACGAAGGTCGGGTTGGTGAAGGCCACATCATCCTGTCGCCCGTTATAGCGCACCGTCAACGTCCCGGAGAATCGCTTGTCTGCGCTGAACACGGTGGTGTTCAGACTGGCGATATGGTTCGGACGACGCACCTCGACGATGCCGTTCTCGCGCGCATGCAGATAGGTGTAGGCAAGGTCGAAGCGGATCTGGTCGATCGGGCTGGCCGAAATGAACACTTCCACGCCGCGCTGCTTCGACTCCGTCATCCGGTTGCCCGGCGTCGCGATGAAAAGCGGCGCGGGGAAGGTGGTGAATATCTCGTCTGTCAGGCGACTGTCGAAATAGGTCACGCCGATGCTGGCTTTACCGCCGGCAATCTCCTGATCGAGCCCGGCTTCCCAGCCTTTCGACTTTTCCGGCTTCAGGTTCGGGTTGCCGATATAGCGGCCATCAGAATAACCGTAGAGCTCGTAATATCCGGGGTTCTTGACGCCGGTGCCATAAGCGGCGTGCGCGCGCAGCCCGAAGGCCAGCCGATACCCGGCCTGCAAGCGATAGGTCGTAACATCGGCAAAGCGGTTATTTTGATCGCGCCGAATCGATGCGCCGAGCGACAGCGCATCGTTGAGCGTTCCCTCATATTGGCCGACGAACCCCCAATTGTCGGTCGATTGCCGCCCGGTAAAGGCGAAGCTACTGGCCGGCGAGGTGTTCTGGAACTCTTCGCGCTCGAAATCGACCGCACCGGTGATCCGGTTGACCAGCGCGCCCGTGTCGAAGCGGTAGCTCGATTCGAACGATCCCTTGAGGCGGCGGCCCTTGTCCCCGGAATCATAGCCGCGCGCGGTATAGCCTTTACGCGTCGTATCGGCGATCTGCCCGGTCAAAGCGTTGGTCCAGCGTCCATCGTCCAGCGTCAGTTCGGCGCGGGCGAGACCGTAAAACGCCGCGTTCGTAAAGCGCTCACCCGGGGTGTCGACGATATAGCCGAACAAGGCGCCGGACGAGGCGGTGTCGTTGTTCAACGCATCGGTATAGCTGTAGCGGCCGACGCCGGTGAGCTTGAAGATGCTCGACGGCGCCCAAGTCACCTTGCCGCTCGCACCGATGCTGGTCGACCCGATGTTGCGCGTTCCGTTCCGCGCGGTCGGGGAGCCGTTAGTACGATAGATTGAGCTGGACAGCGCATAGTCCACCGTGTCGGCGACCCCGGCGAAGCGCACGCCGCCGGAAGCGGTGCCGAACGACCCGCCCTCGGCCCGCACGCGCAGGCCAGGCGCTTCGGCTCCGGTCAGCGTGATATACTGGATAACGCCGCCGATCGCATCCGATCCGTAAAGTGCGGACTGTTGACCGCGCAGGACTTCGACCTTGGCAGCTTCGTCGGCGATCAGCGTGCCGAAATCATACTCGCCGATGTAAGGATCGGACGCTTTGATGCCGTCGATCAGGACAAGGACATGATTACCCTCGGTTCCCCGGATGCGAACCTGGGTCATGCCACCGATGGCACCGGTACGGCTGACCGCGATACCGGGAACGTCCCGCAGCACATCCGACACGATGCGCGTCTGCCGCTCTTGTAACTGCTCGGCAGAAATCAACGTCACCGAAGCCGGTAAATTTCTGATCTCGACAGCGTCACCGGAGCGCGATGCGGTCACGACGATCTCGTTCCCGTCCTTGTCCTCGGTCGGCTGGGTGGGGTTGCTTTGCGCCACAGCAGGCGACGCGACGACGCCGAGAATGACCGGCGCCAGTAAAGAGAGATAGGTTTTCATAATGTTCAGTCCCCCGCGCCGTCATGGACGAAGCGGCGGGGGCGGTTGCCGCGTGGAACACGCGAACGACGGCGCCGGTTCAGCCGAACGGACGCGGAGCCCGGCTGCCTCGACACCATGTGCAGCCCCAGCCGCACGGTTCGTCGCTCGAACGGTCTCGTTCCGTGCCCCGGCCATCCCCTGGATCCGAGAGCATGAGCGACAGCGCCGGCAGGTCTCCTGGCTCACGGGTCAAGGCTCGATGCACGCCTTCCCAGATCCTAATGGATCCAGTGGCTGTCCGGCCCACCCTTCAATAGGGTTTGGGCAGGACCTGTGCATCGCGCTCTCCGCTTACAGTTGCAGGGACAGCCGCGGCTTTGGGAGGAACCCCTCCCGCACCGCATTCCACATTTGAGCCTCTTTCGAGGCACCGGCGCGATCATCGAAGCCGGATGCGGAGCATCTGGCTTCGACTGCGCCCTTAGTGGAAATGTTGCGCTGCGCAAACGAATTCGGTCAGCGGCGATTCCGTCGTCAGCCCCGCCCGGGGCGCAGGTTGAGCGTCCACGCCAGTGCCATGACGTGCACGATGCCCGCATCGGACCAGATCGCAGAGGCCAAGCCTACCGGAACGAAGCGCAGCGCAAACGCCAGGATAGAGAAGCTGGCAGTATGGCCGACCATTGCAGCCAGCGTCGACCAAGGCCGCGTCAAACCCATCGCGGTTTTAGGAAGGACTTGGCAACGAGTTCGATAGGGTGACAACGGACAACCATAGCCCGTGCGACATTGTTCAGCCGCCGCCACCGAAGTTGGCCGCAGCCACCTGCAATGCTGCTGCCAACCTCGCCGACCAATCCGCACATCCCGTAGTCGTTCCAATGAGATCCTGCCGGACTTCGATTTCCGCATAGGGGCGACGTTTTGGATAAGCGTGGAGCGGCACGGTGTAGTCGATCGTGTCCATGCTATACGGCTCGTTATCGCCCACCGTTAACTCCGGCACCGCCTCGAACGCGGCGATCAATGTCCGTGCAAAAGCGGGATCGCCACCATCGTGCAATACCCCTACGTGCCACGGGCGCGCGATTCCCTGCATCGCGGGTGTGAAGCTGTGCAGCGACACGATAATGGTCCCCTGCCCCGCCGCATCGCGCCGTGCGATCTCCGCGCGGATCGCTTCCTGATAGGGTGCCTGGATCGCCGCGACGCGCGCCATTCGCTTGGCCGCATCCAGATCGTGGTTGCCGCGAATTACGGTCAGATCGCTGATCTCCGGCATGGCGTCGGCGCGCGCGGGATCGCGATTGCAATCGATCACCAGCCGCGAATAGATTTGGCGGATGAAAACGGCATGCAGTGCCTCGGCCAGCATCGGCCCAAGTTCGCCAATGCCGATGTCCCAACCGATATGTCGCGCGAGTTCTTCGGGCGGCAGGCCCAGCGCGTTCAAACTATCGGGCACCAGGTTGCCGGCATGATCGCCGAGCAGCAGGAAATGCGACGTCCCGCCGGGATTGAACACCTGCACCGGCGATGGGTCGTTCGCCCCCAACAACATATCCGATGCCATATCCCGGTCCTTCCTAACCGCCCATTGCTGGTCTAATCCCACAGTCGCCCCATGAACACCGTTCTGAACATCACCAAATCGATTCTCGGCCAGCCATGGCGCTGGCGCGCACTGGAAACCGATACGCGCGACCCCGGGTTCGCGCCGGACGATCTCGTCACGCAATTGCTGCTATCGCGGGGTTGCCCGCGCGACGATCTCGCGGCGCACAAGGCTCCGAGCATCCGCAGTTTCATGCCCGATCCGTCGATCTTCCGCGATATGGACCGCGCCGCCGAACGCCTGGCCGACGCGATAGCGGCAAAGGAATCGGTGACTGTTTTCGGCGATTACGACGTTGACGGCGCGACGTCCGCGGCACTGATGATCCTGGTGTTGCGCGATCTCGGGCTCGAGGCGAAAGCCTATATCCCCGATCGCCTGATGGAAGGGTATGGCCCCTCGGGTGCTGCTCTGGTCCGGCTGAAGGAAGAAGGCGCGGACCTGATCGTCACAGTCGATTGCGGCGCCCAGGCATTCGAAGCGCTAGATCAGGCGCGCGACGCCGGGGTCGACGTGATCGTGGTCGATCACCACAAATGCGCGCTAACCTTGCCGTACGCCCATGCACTGGTGAACCCCAACCGGCTGGATGAAGATCAGGGCGAAGGTGGTGGCGCGGCGCACGGTCACCTGGCTGCCGTCGGCGTCGCCTTCCTGCTCGGCGCGGCGTTGATCCGTGTGCTGCGCGGTCGCGGCGCATTTACGGACACACCAGAGCCGCGCCTGCTCGACCTGCTCGACATCGTTGCGCTGGGCACGGTGGCGGATGTCGCGCAACTGCGCGGTCTCAACCGGGCCTTCGTCGCGCAAGGCCTGAAGGTAATGGCGCAGCGCCGCAATATCGGCCTCAATGCGTTGATCTCCGCCAGCCGCCTGACCCGCGCGCCGACCGCGACCGATCTCGGCTTCGCGCTGGGCCCACGCATCAACGCCGGAGGGCGCGTCGGCAAGTCCGACCTCGGCGTGCGCCTGCTCACCACGCGCGATCCGCAGGAGGCGGCCGCGATCGCCGCCGAACTCGACGCGCTGAACGAGGAACGCCGCGCGATCGAGGGAATGGTGCAGGAGGCCGCGGAGGCGCTCGCCGCCGTTGCGAAAGAGCGCGCCGTGCTTGTCGTCGCCGGGCGCGGCTGGCATGCGGGCGTGATCGGCATCGTCGCCGGGCGGCTGAAAGAAAAATACGGCCGCCCCGCCATCGTCATCGCTTTGGACGAAAGCGGTGTCGGCAAGGGTTCGGGTCGCTCGGTCTCCGGCGTCGATCTCGGCGCGGCGATACTCTCGGCGAAGGACGGCGGATTACTGGTCGCGGGCGGCGGCCACGCAATGGCGGCTGGCCTGACGATCGCCGAGGATCAACTGGCGGCATTCGGCGATTTCCTCGAATCGCGCCTGGCTGAGCCCGTCGCACGGTCGATCGGTGACCGTGCGCTGTTGCTCGACGCTCTGCTCGCACCGGGCGGCGTCACACCGGCTTTGGTCGAGGCGATGGATCAGGGCGGCCCTTACGGCATGGGCTGGCCGCAACCCCGGATCGTGACCGGCCCGGTGCGGATCATCAAGGCGGATATCGTCGGTAACGGCCATGTCCGCGCCATCATCGCCGGCGACGACGGTCGATCGCTCAAGGCCGTGGCCTTCCGCCAAGCCGAAACCTTGCTCGGCACCGCGTTGCTAGGCGCGCCTCCACACCGCCGGCTATGGCTCGCTGGCCGGGTAAAGATCGACGATTGGGGCGCGAAACCCGCCGCCGAGCTCCACCTCGACGACGCCGCCTGGGCCGATTGAGCACGGGACGGGTGGCAATCGATAAGTTTGACGACGCAAGCGCTTGACCGCCGTGACGCATTTCCCTAACCGCCACCAACCAACCGGCCACGCCGGCATGGCCCCTTCGTCTAGCGGTTAGGACGCGGCCCTTTCACGGCTGAAGCACGGGTTCGATTCCCGTAGGGGTCACCAAAACACTGAAAAAAGACTGGTTGGATGCTGCGGTCGACGACGGCAACAGTGTGCTGCGCCTGCTCCATTATTCGCCGATCCCCGCCGATGGCGAGGGCGGGTGAGCCGGCGCGCTTGAGGATATGCCAAAATGCCTCGTTAATAGCTGTTTTATGAGGCTTTTACGTCAGTAACGCCTCGATCTGACTGGCGGAATAGCAGGGCTAGCTCACTCAGCTGCAGAGAGGCCCAAACGCAGACATTCATCCTCTTCTGCCGAGTTTACCAAACCGGACGTGCGTCCATTGGTCGCCGGATCCATTTCTCCCCAGAAATAGCAGCCGCTTTGACGCCTCTCGCTCGGGCTGAATGCTGCGCAACCTCCGCGCACAAGCCCGACATGACGTTACGCAATCGTGTGGAAAGCCATGATCGGGCATTAGTACCGTGGTTCCAAATCGGCAACGATGGGCATCGCGGCGAACCCGGACTGACCTGCCAGGCCGATGAGGCCGACCGGGGTCATCAATGTCGCTGCCCATTGGTGCAAATTTTGCCCGCGCAGGGTCATCGCGAGTACGAACTCGGCGATCATGAGCAGGGCAAATGCGATCGCGCCGATCGTCGCACGTTGCCGCAGACCGAAATCACGGCCCGCAATAAGCCGACGAGCCATCAACCAGCTCGCGGTCAAGACGATCGCGATCTCCACGATTGTGGCGTTCATCGCACCGAGTAGCGGAACGACCAGCGTGACCCGCAAAGCGCCGAGCACGAAAGCAAAGGCGAAGATGATGGCGAAATAGGCAATGGCTGTACGCAAAACCCTCATCTGTTGCTCAAGCAGACCCACCGTGCTCGGTGTATGCGCGAGCGTTGGTGCATTGCTCTGCACGATCAGGTCAGCGCGCGCCAAAAATCGCCATCGCCTCTGCCGATTTGAGCGAATGCCGGCCGGCCGCGATCTGACTGCAAACCTTGCGAGCATGTTCCTCGACCTCCAGAAGCGCTTCGCGGACAAAGCGTGCGCTCATGCCCTCGACGATCGCGCCGAAGTGAACGTGGCCCGCATCACGCATGCCGAAAATGCCCATCAAATAGCGGTCGAAAGCCTGGCGGATCGATCCCATCTGGCCGTGCTCGTCGAGCCATAATCGTGTGGTCGCCGAACTCGATAAGGTCGTGAGCGACACACCGGCCAGAACAGAGTCGGTCTGGTGATCGCGAATATCCTTCGGCGTCAGCGCGACACCGAGGACGCGGTCGACATAGCCCTTGATGATCGCTGGCGGCATGCCAAACCAAATCGGATAGACGAACACGATAACGTCGGCTTGTCGCAGGAACCCGATCTCGTGCGCAACGTCCGCCGACATGCCCGTGGCATGTCCTGGTCGGCGATCCGCGCGCAGGCAAGGATCGAACTCGAGCGCGTAAAGGTCGCGCACCACCGCTTCCTGCCCATTTTCCCGAACGGTTTTGCAGTATCGCTCGGCGACTTCGTGGTTGAAGCTGCCCGGCGCGGGGTGGCCTAGCACGATGACGTGGCGGACCGGGGTGCTTGTCGCGGTCAGGGTATCCGGCATGCTCGTCCTTTCGGAATGGCGAGCCGATGCGATAGCCTGCACAGGACACCGCGAAGAGGATCGGAAACTACCTAGCCGATACGCAATCGTCGCGTGCACAGCGCCAGAATCACCGACACGATGGCCGGAAGCCACAAAGCCGCCATGCCGAGCGCGGGATAAACCATCGCGCCGGCAACTGCGCCCGATAACAATCCGGCCCACAGCGCGACATAGGACAGCCAGGCGAAACCGCCTTTGCCCAGCAGCGTGGTGGCAATGCCTTGGCCGATCTTGGCGAGCGTGCCCGTCATGTATGTCAGCCCGACGCTCCCGCCGCCCGGTTGCTCGAACGCGGCATTCTCCGCCCCCATCGCCAAGGTCGTCAGGGCGACTGCCGGGGCGTTCAGCTCGACCATCCCGAGCAACGCCGCGCCAGCCAGCAGCGCGGCGACGAACAGGAGGACCGCCGAGCGCCGATGCGCGCCCGCCAGCGACCGGCACAGCGATCCGAGCGTCACCCCCAGCACGAACCGCCGATCAGGCCGGCCGTAATCGCGGCGCTCGCCGCCCCCTGCGCGATGCCCACCGCGAGGCGCGTCGAGTTTCCGCTCATGAACGAGACGAAATACCCGCCGGTCGCGAGGAACCCGACCGCATCGACATACCCGGCGATCGCCGAGAGGCAGACGGCGAGCGCCTGAACGCGCTTGTCGAGGCGGGTCAGGCGAGTTCGGTCGCGTGCGCCGGGTACGGCGCCTTGGTCGCGTCGAGCGGCAAGCCTGCGATCGTGCTGGCAAAACCGTGATTGACGTCACGGTGATGCGCCTCGTCGTCGCGAACGACCAGCACCACGTCGCGGAGCGTCGCGTCGTCGGCCATTTTCCAATAGTGGCGGGCGATCGCTGGCGCGGGGACGTTGACCGAGCGGCCTTCGTCGATCTCCTCGAGGTAGAGCGTGTAGCTCGTCACCGCCTCTTCCTCGAAATAGCCGACCACGCGGTGTGCGGTCTTGGAAGAGAGCAGATAGAGGATCGAGAAGCCGATCAGGAATACGCCCTGCACCAGCAGGATCACTGTCCGTTCGAACCAGGTCGGCTTGGCGATCTCGATGAAAGTCATCAAGTGCATCCGCTCGTTCTCCGCCTCCTCCATCAGCGTGCGAATCCAGCCGTCGTCGTCGCGCATCCAGCGCAGGCATTTCAGGTGGGTGAACATGGCCCCGACCATGCCCGGCACCGCCGCCACTGTTTCCAACACGATCGCGCGGTGGCCGTAGCGCTTGGCGAAAAAGGTATCCGCGCAGAACCGCAAGAGCTTGGTGAAGCCAAGAGCGAAATGATCGGAAAAGCCGTGCGGCACGTGATGGACCGCAGGCTGCGCGGTTCGCTCCATCGCCAGTGAGAGGCTATCGGGCTTAAGGACGGTGTTGACCATGTGCTGCGCTCTCCGGAGTGTCCGACGCGCCCTAGCGCGCTGGCTGCGGCAGAAGCAGGGACGGAAATTACCTAGTCCGCCTGCGCAGATTTCAATGATGCCGGGGCGATGCACGGACGGGCATGGCTTGATCTTGTCATCAGCAAATAGGAATATGCATGGCCGATACGCCCGCGCGCGCCGCGACCTACCGAGATATCCGCATCCGCACCCCATGCCGTCGGCTTGATGGTGCTGCAAACACAGTCGGAGCATCCTGGGAGCCTCCGCATGAGGCGACGGACCGCGTAGTTTCCGACCCTGCCGAGGTTTGGCTATCGGCGTACCAAGGGCGGCGCGACGGAGCACCGTGCGGCACGCACACTGGCTTCCGCGCTTCACCGTCAGGAGACATCATGTCGCAGGATCGTCAACTTCAGGAAGCCGTACTCGCCGAATTCGCTTGGGAACCGAGCGTTACAGCCGCGCATATCGGCGTCACTGCCAAGAATGGTATCGTCACGCTTACTGGCCATGTCGAGAACTACCCGGAAAAGCGCGCCGCCGAACGGGCTGCTACACGGGTCAAGGGTGTCAAAGCGGTGGTCGAAGAATTGAAAGTGCAACTGCACGACAGCGTGCAGCGCAGTGACGAAGAGATTGCCAATGCCGCCGCGATGCGCCTTGCTTGGGAAGTCAGCGTCCCGCGCGACGCGGTCAAGATCAAGGTCGAGCATGGCTGGGTCACGCTCACCGGGCAAGTCGACTGGCATTTCCAAAAAGCCGCCGCCGAACGTACCATTCGCGGTCTCTACGGCGTGGTGGGCATCCTCAACGAAACCACGATCAAGGCGCGCGCAGATGCCAGCAACATCAGCGACAAGATCGATCGCGCGCTGCATCGCTCCTGGTTCGATCCCAAGAAGATCACTGTCACCACGCAAGGCGGCAAGGTCACGCTGACCGGATCGGTCGATACGCCCGGAGATCGCTACATTGCCGGGGCAACCGCTTGGGGAGCCCCGGGCGCGACCGCCGTCGAGAACGACCTGATCATCGCCTGAGACCGAAGCCTGGCCCCGTCCGTTATCAAACGGGCGGGGCGCCGTTTGCGGTACACCGCTGATTATGTTGGAAAGCTGCGCGGCGATCTGCGGCGCACCAAGGCGTCGTTAATTTACAAGGCGACCGGCACTACGTGCCGTCTAAATACTGCTTGTTTACGCCACGTTCGCGAGCATTGTCCGCTATCTTGGCGTCGACGGCGAAGACGCTTTGGAGCTAACGGATCGAGCGGAAATTTGACCGGCTAAATGAACCCTCACCCGGATATTCAGAGCGCCCTGCCTCCGCCCCGAATTGGCCATTCATTCACAATCGATTTCGGCTTGGGTCAGGCGGATTAAGGGCCAGTGGGTTTTTCGCTCGAATTCGTGAAGCTGGCACCCGACACATTCGCCGCAGGGATCCGCCTCAGGCGATAGCTGGTCACGACGAGCCAGCGCCGCGAGCGCAAAATCGCGAGGGATTGCCGAGGCCAGGTAAAATCTGGAGCAGCGGTCTGGCGCGCGAAGAAAATGACGACTTGGACGCTTTTATGCAGTTTGGACGTTACCTCAAGGGTCGCCCTCGCGTTCTGTCTGAGCGGCTAAGCAATTACGGCGCCGAGTTTGCCAGCCCGTGGCCAGCCGCCGCCCTCAGGCAAACCCACCCCGTAATTAAAGACAGCCACTCGACAGCCGCTGTCGTCGACCAGGCCCGAAACCGTGATTATGCCTCGCTCGCGATCAACGAAGGCGTGTTTCAGCGCGTTCGTCATCAGTTCGTGGACGACCAGCCCGGTCGGGATAGCGACATTGGTCGAGCACGGCGAGCAGGCTACCTTCGGCTCCCGCCTAGGCTTCCGTCCATTCCAACGAAAGATCGCAGCATCAAACCGCGGGATAAAACGCCTAGCCTGGTGGAAATCGGCATTAAATGAGCCTGGCTCTCCCCCGGGTGGGGAGAGAGCTCAAACTCATATGTCAGGTTAGCAACCGTTGACGTGGCGAGTGTGCGTCTTGTCAAAGTGACGACCCAAAAGGCCGCCGCCAACTCCGCCGGCAATCGTGCCGAGCGTGCCGCCGCCGAGCGCGTTACCGATCAGGGCGCCGCCGACGCCGCCCGCTACCGTACCAACTGCGCCATTGCCACCACCGCAGCGGCGGTGATGATAATAGCTGCTCCGCCCGTGATACGTGCGATGATGATGGCGGTAGCTTTGCGCGGATGCCGCGGCGGGTATCACTGCAGGGGTGGCAATCATGGCCATCATGGCGGCCAGTGCGAACTTGCTTTTCATCATAGTCTCCTCAGGATCGCCCCGTCGCGCCGGATGGCGAACGGTCCGGTCTCGGGACCACATCTACGCTTCGTGGCTGAACGGCGCCATAACCGGTTTGCATGACCAGCAATTTCCTCCGTTCAGCGACCACCATCATGGTCCCCGCTTCGAAACCCGACCGACAGCTGTCGGTTAGAAGCAGCGGTTGGGCGGCGACCCCATAGCGGACGTCGCAGCATAGGCTATATTGCTGCACTCGGAGGCCAGACCATGATGATGATCGCCATCGCATTTCTCTTCTGCTTGGTACTTTGTCGCTTAGCACACGCGGCGAACAAACGGCTGCGCGGCGAAGATCGATTACCGATGCAGTGGTGGTTCAATGGGGACGTCACGTGGTCCGCCCCGCGTGCCCTGGCTCTCGCGTTCGTTCCCGCGTTGGCTACTGGTGTATTCTTTGGCCTCATTCTTCTGTCGCTGAACGAGCGCCCAAGAGCCGACCAGGAGGGTGAAGTGCTGCCGATATTTATCGGTATCGGTATCGTGCTCCTTGGAATCCAGCTTCTCCACCTCTGGCTTATCGAGAAGACGCTGCGTCGGAACATCCGCTAACCACAAGAATCGTTACGGAAGAAGACCGTCTACATTCCACCAAATTGCGCAATTGGGCTATCGCTACTCGGATGCCTTCTACCCCCGTCGATCCGAAGCGTCTTTCAATGCAAACAGAAGGTGGCTGGCCGCACGACCTCATCGGAAAAGGTCGTCACCTCACAGCATTTTCGGCGGCCGATGCTCAAAGCCTGCGCTATTGTCATAGTCGCTGGCCACATCCTTGGGCCGCTTGCGCGCCCGTGTTCGCCGCGGCTGCTGGTCGTCGGTAGCGTTGTTACGAGCCTAATGCAGCGCGATGCCAAGGCAGTGCCGCGAGATGGGTACGGTCGACAGTCCTGCCCCGTGTTTTGTCGACAGTGGCCGCCTAGCCGTGATCGCCCTCGGCGTAGGTCTTGAGATCGACCTCGACCTTGCGGCCGATGTCGAGCCGGGCCGCAAGGGTATTGCGGTCGGCACGCTCGACGGTACCGAGCGATCCGTTTTAACCGCAATGCGCGCGATGCAAAAATCCGGTGCGTCGGTATGAATTGCTTTTAGCTTCGCACTCATCGTCACCCGAACAGCGGAATTTGAACGCCAAGTTTGGTCAAGATCGCCATAGCGATCCCGCATGCCGCGAGTGCGCAGGCTGCGTACATGATGGCACGCGATCGCGCGACGAGTGCGATCGATAACAGCACGATCGCCATCTGAAGGGCTGTTTCACCAAGTTCGTAGCCCTCTCCGGCAACAGCGGCCGCTTCACCTTCCTTGCGGAGTGCTTCACCCTTTGATTGCAATTGACCGATCCCGTGTTGCGCGGAATCCGGCGCTCGCATCTTTAGCGCTTCTTTGGTCCAGGCCTGTCGATCGGAGACCGTGGATGCGTTCGCGCTGGCAGTCTTGTAGACGGTTTCACGAACGATCTTTGCTTGCATATAGGCGAACGTATCGGACGCCTCGATCCCTTTCAGCAAGCTCGCCCGCTGAGCGCCAGAGGCGGCCATATGAACAATCGCCAGGCAAACCGCCAGAATACCGATCAATACCGCCACTCGTTCGCGCAGCGTTCGTTCAGCGGCACGCTCCGTGCCGTCCTCCGCATCACGCTGCGTTTCAGCGCGTTCCACCGCCTCGTCGATCAGATCCCTGGCTTCATCTGCTTCCATGAAAAGCTCCTATACTTGGTTGTCGACCTGCACCCGCATTACCGGGCCCATGACCCGCCTCTCCGAACCGCGAACCCGTTTCAGCCTTTCTTACGAAACGTCGAACGACGCCGCTGACATCTTCTTCCTGCTCGGGCTCGAGCGCGAGCGTCTTCTCAACTCCGAAGGCGGGAGCTGTCCCACCCCCCTTTCTCTGATGATTTGGCATTTGGTGCAACGTCTGGGCAAGACGCTCACTATGAACAATTTATGCAGGCTTTCTGATGGACGCGGCCTCGAAGTGGACGACGTTACTTTTTCGCTATGCCAAAAAACCAAAACCGCCGCCCAGCGTACGTCCGAATGCATGATCGGAACAGGCTGCCCTCGAACATCGGTCAATCCCAGGCAATTTCACTGGCGGACCCAGATGCGATCGTGCCCGAAATCGAAGATTACACGGAGATGCTTGAATGCGTAGAGCCCGACGACCGGTTGCGCGCCTGCCCTAACATCGACCCTGGGCAGATCGACGCCGCCGACTTTTATCGTGGTTCCGATGGCCGGCATAGGCGTGACGACACCCGCAGCAAGGGCAAGGTCCAGTTGTGCATGGACTGGCGCTTTGCCATCCTGTTCGAGCGTTACCGAGAAAATGCCACCTGGGTCGCGGTGAACGGAAATCGGTCGGGAACGCCGCTCCAGGCTACGCGCCTCGCTTGCCGAAAGGGGTAAGGCCTGATGATGCACGAAGTCGAACTCGATCGCATTGTCGGCCAGGATATCCTGACCAATCCTTACCTGCGCATCGCCGGCGGGGCTGGCTTCCACGGCACTAATGCGGGCGCGGAAGGATTCCGCGCGTAGATGGATCGCGACATCAGGTCGGTTGCTGCGGGCCCGCACCCGATCGGCCAGGTCCGGCGTGATGGCCGAAGCTGGCGACCCCGGCATGATCGCCATGCGGACATCGTTTCCGTCGATGCGACCGTGCAACACCAGGGCCACCCCGACCAATGCGAACTTCCCGCCTGTCGCCCCGATCACTCCGGCCATATTTATCTTTCCAAAACGCCGCCACCGGCGGCCTGATACAAAGCGACCGTGTCCCCGAGCCGTGCCGCACGGGCCTGAATCACCTGCGCGCGAGCCTGCGCGTCAGCACCGGTCGCGTTGAGCAATGCCAGCGTGCCGACTTCACCAAGCGAAAGCTGACGCCGGATGAAGCCCAAAGCGCGCGCGGACGCGTCGCTGGCGCGCGATGCCGCATCAAAGGCGTCGGCGTCGGTCCGCAACCCCGTCAACGCATCCGAGACATCGCCGAATGCCTGCAGCACCGCGGCGCGATATTGCGCCTTGGCACCGTCCAGCGCGGCTTCGACGGCGCGTTGCTGATGCCGCAGCGCACCGGCATGGAAGATCGGTTGCGTTACGCCGCCGAGCAGCGTCCAGAACGGATTGCCCGATTGAAACATGTCGAAGAGATGCTGTGCGGTTCCGCCCCCGCTCGCGCTCAGCTGAATGTTCGGCAGCCGTGCCGCGATCGCAACGCCGACATCTGCGCCCGCACCCTCGAGTTGAGAGCGTGCCGCCTGCACGTCGGGGCGGCGCGCGACGAGATCCGATGGGAGCAGCAAGGGCAGATCGTGCGGGATCGCCAGTCCGGAAAAATTGGGCAATTTCGGCAACGGTGATCCCGCGGTGCGTCCGATCAGGGCGCCGATCACCACGCGCTGATGTGCTTCGCTACGCACGAGCGCCGGGAGCGCCGCCTCGGCGCTCGCGAGCGCCGCCTGCTGCGTGGCGATGTCCGCCGCGCCGACCGCGCCCAGTTTCTGGCGCTTAAGCAATTGTGCAAGGATATCGCGATTGACCGCGACGCTGGTTTCGCCCGCCGCAATCTGGGCGGCAAGTGCCGCGCGCTGGATCACCGCTTGCACCAGATTGGCGATCACCGTCGTGCGAGCAGCATCGAAGCGGTGGCGCTGAACCTCGGCGGCCGCGTTGGCCGAGCGGATGCGCGCGTGCGTTCCGCCGAACAGATCGAGGCCGTAGCTGACGGTCACCTGGGTGGTATGCAATGTGTAGAGTTGCTGGGTGGCGTCGGTGACCGCGGGCGCCAGCGCGTTCGACACGCGCGTACGCTGCGCCTGATAGCTGGCATCGACTTGCGGCAGCGCGGCACCGGCGGCGGCGGCACCCTGCTCGCGCGCCTGACGCAGCGTCGCGTCGGCGACGGCGATATCGGTCGCATGGTGCAAAGCTTCCTCGACCAGCGCATCGAGGTCGGTGTTGCCGAACGTGCGCCACCACTGGACCGGGACGGGAGCGAGCTGGGCCAATTGGTCGGGTCCATGCACCGGCGCGAAGTCCTGCGGCACGGGTGCTGGCGGCAAGGTAATCGGCGGCACCACTATGCGAGGTGCCACGCTGCATGCGGCGACGGACAGGCCGAGCAAGAAGATCATCGGCCATTTCATTCGACGGCCTCGTCGCCGTTCGCGCCTAGATGCATGCGGCGCCCCACGTCACGACCATGTGCGCCGCGATCTTCCGGCGGAACCCGCCTGGAGAACCGGTCTATCAACACCGGCAGCACCAGCAGGATCATGATCGGCGCCAACGTCATACCGCCCACCACCACTAGCGCGAGCGGCTTCTGCACCTGGCTGCCGATCCCACTCGACAGTGCCGCCGGCAGCAGCCCGATCGCCGCCACGAGGCATGTCATCACCACCGGGCGCAAGCTGTGGCGCACCGTCGTCGCCAAAGCGTCGTCGCGCGATACGCCTTCATCGATCGCATGATTGTAGGTCGTCACTACCAGAATCCCGTCCATTACTGCGATGCCGAACAGGGCTACGAAACCGATCGCCGAGGAAATGCTGAACGCTGTCCCGGTCAGCGCGAGCGCGAGTACACCGCCGACGATCGCCATCGGGATCGCCGAGAAGGCTAGCAGGCTGTCACGGATCGAACTGAAATTGGCGTAGAGCAGCAGCAAGATCAGTAGCAGGCTGATCGGCACCACGATCTTCAGCCGCGCGACCGCGTTGTTGAGGTTGTCCAGCTCGCCCGCCCATTCGAGGTGATAACCGGACGGAAGATGCACGTTACGCATGATCCGCGCGCGCGCCTCATCCACGGCACCCCCGAGATCGCGTCCGCGCACCGAGAATTTGATCGGGATGTAGCGTTCCTGATGCTCACGATAAATAAACGACGCGCCCGAGGTCAGCCGCACATCGGCGACTTCAGAGAGCGGCACTTGCACCGTGCCGCTGCCATTGGGCGCGGGTGCCCCGATCGTTATCCGTCGAATCGCATCGATCGAATCGCGCTGTTCCGACTTCAGGCGCACGACGATCGGGAAATGCCGGTCGGTACCTTTCTCGTAGAGATCGACGTTGGATTGCCCGCCGATCGCGGCGGCGACGGTCGCGTTGATGTCGTCGGGCGTCAGGCCATAGCGCGAGGCACGCGCACGATCGACGTCGATGCGAACGGTCGGCTGGCCGAGCGACTGGAAAACGCCGAGATCCTCGATCCCGCGGACCTTGCCCATCTCGGTCTTGGTCGCATCGGCATATTTCTCGAGCGTCGCCAGATCGGGCCCGAACAGCTTGATCGAATTCGCGCCTTTGACCCCTGACGCAGCCTCATCGACATTGTCCTCGATATATTGCGAAAAGGAGAAATCGACTCCGGGATATTTGTTCTGCAATTTCTTGGACAGCTCGGCGGTCAGCGTTTCCTTGTTCACCCCAGCGGGCCACGTGCCGAAGGGTTTCAGCGGCACGAAGAATTCAGCGTTGAAAAAGCCTGTCGAATCGGTGCCGTCATCGGGCCGGCCATGCGTCGAGAGCACGGACTCGACTTCGGGATAATGTTCGATGATCCGACGGACGCCGTTCACGACGGGCTCCCCGGCCTCCAGGCTGATCGAACCCGGCAAGCTGGCACGGATATAGAGATTGCCCTCCTCCAGATGCGGAAGGAATTCGATGCCGAGCGAGCGGACGCCGACCGCCGCTGCCGCCAGCAGCAGCACGCCGCCGCCGATCGCGACGACATGATTTCCCAGCGCGAAGGCGGCAGCGGGCTCATACGCGCGGCGCAGCTTGGCTACGATCCAGGTCTCGGCCTCGGATAGCTTGTCGGGCAGCAGCATCGTCGCAAGCACGGGCGCAACGGTGAAGGTCGCGATCAGGCCACCGGAAATCGCATACGCATAAGTCTTGGCCATCGGGCCAAAGATGTGACCCTCCACCCCGGTCAGCGTGAACAATGGCAGGAAGCTTGCGATGATGATCGCGGCGGCAAAGAAGATGCCGCGGCTGACTTCTTGGCTCGCGCCGAGTACGGCCGAGAAGCGGCTGGCCATCGTATAATGCCTGCGCCCGCTTTCGACATGGGCCGCCCTTTCGACCATGTGGCGGAAGATGTTTTCGACCATGATGACGCTGGCATCGACCACTAACCCGAAGTCGAGTGCCCCTACCGATAGCAAGTTCGCGCTCTCGCCTTGAAGCACCAGGATTAGGATCGCGAAGGCCAGAGCGAACGGGATCGTTGCGGCCACGATGATCGCGCTGCGCAAATTGCCCAGAAACACCCATTGCAACAGGAAGATTAGCGCGATCCCTGCGACCAGATTTTCCAATACGGTATGGATCGTCAGCTTGATCAGGTCGGAGCGATCATAAACGCGCTCCAGGTGTACGCCCGGCGGCAGGATGCTGGAGGCATTGATGTCCGCGACTTCCTGTTGCACCGCCGTGATCGTCGGCATCGATTGCGCGCCGCGCTGCATCAGCACGATGCCCTGCACGATATCATCGTCATTATTGTATCCGGCGATGCCGAGCCGCGGCGCATTGCCGATCGAGACGCTGGCGACGTCCTTCAGCAAGATCGGCTGTCCCGCCGCCACGCCCACCAAGACGTTCTCGATCGCGCCGACCGACTGGATTAACCCGACGCCCCGAACGATCGCTGCCTGCGCGCCGAAGTTGATAGTTTGTCCGCCGACATTGCCGTCACTCTTTGCCAGCGCCGCGAGCACTTGCGAGACCGTGACGTTATGCGCGGCGAGCCGGTCGTTATCGATCACGACGTCGTAAGCCCGCAATTTGCCGCCCCAACCGGTAACATCGATGACCCCGGGGATGCGCTTGAAGCGGCGCTGCAGAACCCAATCTTGCAACGTCTTCAAATCCATCACCGAATAACCAGGCGGTGCGGTGATCTTGTAGCGGTAAATCTCTCCCACCGGGCTGGTCGGCGACAGTGTCGGCTGCGCGCCGCCCGACAGCGGCGGCAATTGCGACAGGCGATTGATGACTTGCTGCTTCGCCTCGTCATTGGTCAGGTCGTAGGAGAACTGGATCTTGATATCGGACAGGCCGAACAGCGAGATCGCGCGGATCGCGGTAAGGTGCGGAATGCCCGCCATGCCGACTTCTATCGGGATGGTGACGTTGCGCTCCATCTCTTCCGCCGACAGGCCTTGGGTCTGCGTGATGATCTCGACCATCGGGGGGACGGGATCCGGATAGGCCTCGATGTTGAGGTTCCAGAAGCCGACCACACCCGCGACCAGCATCGCCGTGAAGATACCGACGATGAGCAGCCGTTGTCGCAGCGCGAATTCGACGAGGCGGTTCATCCGCCCGGACCCTTATTCACCGAGCCCTGCCTCATTCACAAACAGCGCGCCTGCGGTGACGATCCGCTCGCCGAGCCGCAACCCGCGCACGATCGAGACCTTGCCGTCCTGCTCGTCGCCAGCGGTCACAACGCGCGCCTGCAAAAGCCCATCCGGGCGCACCACCCACACGCGCGCGATGTCACCCTCATGGATCACGGCCACGGCCGGCACGCGCAGGGCCTGACCGGTCTGCGGACGCTGGATCGAGAAACTGGCGAACATCTGCGGCTTCAACGCGCCGTCAGGATTGGCGATCGTCGCCCGCACCGGCAAGCGGTGCGTCTGCGGATCGAGCGCGGCACCGACCAGGTTGATCGTGGCATGGAAGCTCCGACCTGGCAGCGATGGCGTCGTCACCGTGACTGCATCACCTAGGTGCACCGCGCTCGTGTCGCCCTCTGCGATCTGCGCGACCAGCCATACATGCGACGGATCGGTGATGGTCATCACCGGCTTGTCGCCACCCTGCGAAACATATTGCCCGGCCGATACATCGCGCGAGGCGATTAGCCCGGTGATCGGCGCGTGCAGGGTCGTACGGTCGTGTATCCCCGACACTTCGCCTGCGCCCTCAAGTGCGCCGATCTCACCGGGCGACTTGCCGAGGATCGCGAGCTTGTCGCGCGCCGCGCCGAGCGCCGCCGCCGCCGTGCGCGCGGTCGCTTGCGCCGCGACCAAATCGGTCTGCGCCTGCAGGTAGTCCTTCTGCGCGCCGCCAGCGGTCTCGAAAATTTGGCGCTGCCTTTCGGTATTGCGCGTCGCGGTCGCAAGCTGGGCCTGCGCATTCTGAAACGCCGCCCGCGTCGCGAACAGCCCGGTGCGCGCATCGACGAAATCGCTTGTTTTGACCAACAGCAGTGGCTGGCCTTGTTTCACATATTGCCCGGCATCGGCCAGCACCTGCACCACTTGCCCGGCATAGGGCATCAAAACGGGGGTGCTGTGATCGCCATCGACGGTAATCGCGCCACTCGCCAGCGTGCGATCAGCCGACGATTCGTAACCGACCCGCAGCGTCTGCAATGTTGTCATCTGGTCCGGCGTCGGCCGGAACGTACCTGGTGGCGTCGGCGCGGGGGCGACTGGTTCGCTATGCGTCAGCCGGGCGATCAGCAGCCAGAGCAACACCACGCCAACCGCGACCGCCGCCACGATGCCGAGCCACCGCAACTGGTCGCGGCGCGACAAAGAGCGGGTTTCTGGCAACGATTGCGGTGGTGGAGAGGCGTGCATCATCAGCCCTGTTGCGGTTGGGCTGGCACACGTAGGACCGGTCGCTTACAGCGCGCTTACAACATGGTTGCACTGCGGAAGAATGCGATGCGGGTTCTGCTGATCGAGGACGAGGATGCCGTCGCGCTCGCGCTGATAGACGCGCTGTCGCGGCGCGGCCTGGTCGTCGATCGCGCCAGCACCAGTGACGAGGCCGAGGCTTATCTGCGGGTGATCGACTACACCGCCGTGTTGCTCGACCTCGGCCTGCCCGACGATGACGGTATTGCCCTGCTGGTGCGGATGCGTGCGCGCGGCGATACGCGACCGGTGCTTGTTCTTACCGCGCGCGGCTCGGTCGGCGCGCGCATCCTAGGGCTGAATGAGGGCGCCGACGAATATATGGTCAAGCCGTTCGACGTCGATGAGCTGCATGCACGGCTGCTGGCGATCCTGCGTCGACGCGATGGCTATGCCGGCAAGGCGCTACGCTGCGGTGCGCTGGACTTCTCGGTTGAAAGCCGCGTCGCCTATGTCGGCGAGCGAGCATTGACGTTATCGGTACGCGAGACACAGTTGCTGGAACTCCTGCTCCGCCGTTCCGGCAAAGTGGTGCCGAAGCGGGTCGCGGAAGATCAGCTATTCGGGCTCGGCGACAATCTCGGTTCGAACGCCATCGAGGTCTATGTACACCGCTTGCGGAAGCGCCTCGAAGAGGCGGCCACAGCCACCAGGATAGAAACCGTTCGCGGGGTCGGTTATATGATCGTCGCCACCGCATGAAGCTCGCAGCACCGCGTTCGCTGCTTGGACAATATCTCGCGCTCCACTTTGCGGTAGCATTGGCGGCGACGGTCGTCTTGGTGTGGAGCGCGTCGGCCTTGCTCCATCAGACCGCAGACCATTATCAACGTGATCTGTTGCGGCAGCAGGCCGCGCTGTCGCTCGCGGCACTCGGCTCGGGCAGCAAAACGGTGCGCCCGGTTGTATTGACCACTGGCATGGCCACGGCGATGATCGGAACCGATCGCCGCATCCGCCGCGCTGTCGGTCCCGCACGCCCGGGGATTCTCGCCACCGCCCCGCTCAACCGCACTGCGCGTTTCTTCCGCAACGGCGCGGTCGAAGGATACAGTGTTCCCGTCGCTGGTGGATGGATCATCGTCTCGCAGGACGATGCCGACCCTGCAGTCGTCACCGACGACATTGTTCGCACCTTCCTGAAACGTTTCATGCTGGTCAGCTTGCCCATTGCCGCGCTCGTGCCGCTGATTGGCGGCATCCTGGCGAGACGCCTGACGCTGCGGATGCGCGCTATATCGGCGATCGCGGCTACGATTGGGCCGCGTACCCTTACGACCCGCCTTCCTGCGGGACTCTTGCCGCTTGAAGTGGAGCCGCTGGCGGAGGCAACGAACGCGGCGCTGGACCGTCTGGCTGCGGCGATCGAGCTAAAGACGGCGTTCGCCGCCGATGTCGCGCACGAATTGCGCACGCCATTGGCAGTCGTTCGACTTCGCGCCGATCGGATTACCGAGCCAGAGCTACGCGGGTCGCTCATGGCGGCGGTAGATCGCGCCGCGCGCGTCATCACGCAGTTGCTCGCGCTTGCCGATCTGGAGCGCCCGGTCGAGGAGTGTGGGGTGAGCATCGATCTGCACGCTCTTGCAGAAGACGTCGTTGCCGAACGCGCCCCTGCGATCCTGGCGGGTGGGCGGTCGATCGCGCTCGATCAGGTGACAGGCTCGGCCGAGGTCTGTGGCTATCGCGATGCGATCACGCTGGCGCTGGAAAACCTCATAGAAAATGCTGCGCGCCACACCGCAATCGGCACCACGATCGTAGTGCAGACCAGCCAGGGAATTGGGATTTCAGTGAGCGATGACGGGGCGCCCGTGCCGGACGAAACGCTCCTGCGATTGAAGGATCGGCGCTGGCGCGGCACCGGCGCCCGCGTTGCTGGCTCCGGCATTGGTTTATCGATCGTCGAACGCGTAGCGCGCGCGCATCACGGCGCGTTAGTGGTGCATCGCGGGCCCGGTGGCCGCGGCCTGTCGTTCCTGCTCAGTCTGCGGGACGTGACCCCGGCGGAATGAGTTTCGTCAGTGCTCATCGTCCGGCGACAAAACTTCGCAACCCATCAGCCCGGCTATGGTCCTCATATCGGCACTTCGTGTCGTTACACGACCAATGTCGAGCGCGCGAAGCTAGGGCTCTCATAAATTTCGGTCATGATCAGCATATCGCTCCAGCTATCGCTCTGGGTCATTCGATGGTCCGCACCAGCCTGGCAGATATGTCGCTTGGTGCGACGTGCTCAAGGCCACCGCCTTGACGACTGCGCGTTCGAAGTGTCGCACAACCTGTCTTTCGTCGATCCGGCGACGCAGGAAATCGGCCCATAAAAACTCGGAATAGGGCGTCGCATCCTTGGCATAGCCACCAGCGCGGCGCACTTCCCCGGCGAGCGAGCGGTACGGATCGTCGTTCATCGCCGAAATCTTCTTCGGCAAGCGATCATAGGACTGGCGGCTGCCGGTCTCGTCGAACGGGTGCAGCCAGTTGCGATTGTCCATGAATGTCCAGAATTGCGACTTTTTGAGATGGCTGAGATCGGCAATGACACTCACCAGGACGTGGGTGACACCCTCGTCGTGCAGCGCGCGCACCAGATGATGATGATCGATCACATAGGGCACGGATTTGGGCCCCAGTATCGCCGGGATCATGTGGCTACCAAGAAAGTCGGGGCCATCGCGATCGGCCCGCTTGCGCCATTCGACGCGCTTACGCTCTACCTCTCTCAAACCGACCGTCATCTGGGTCGGTCGCAGATGCGCGATCTCGACCGGGCGGAGCATAGGCGAGAAATCCTCATTCATATCATGTCTCCTTGTTCGTCATGACGGCCACGGCGTCATCGACGCTGTAGCTGCTACGCTGTGCGAGATCGCTCGCTCCGGCTGCTTCGAGCAAGTCGCGGGCACGATCGTGCAAGCGGGCGAGCTGCATCCGAATACCTGCCGCGGCAATCGTCCGGTCGAATTCGATCAGCGCGTCGAGTGCGGTACTGTCGAGGTCATAGCTTTCTTCAAGACTCAGGACGACTGCGCGCATCGCGGGGTCGGCGCGGGTGCCCGCCGCTACGAGCGCAAGCATCCGTTCCGCATTGGCAAAAAATAAGGGCACGGTCGGGCGCCACACCGCCACTTGAAGCGGGGAGACAGCCTCGGCATGACGGGCGAGATCGACATAATCATGGCTGTCGCGGATCCGACCCAGCCTGGCGACCTTGGGCGTCGCCAGCCGTTGCAGGAGCGCGGCAAGCGACAGCAGGATTGCCACCAGCATGCCGTTCAGCACGCCGAGCGCCAGCACGCCCAGCGCAGCGCCCAGTGCAACATATTGATCGCGATCGAGCCGCCACAGGCGCAGTAGCGGCATCGGATCGACCGCATGAGTCAGCGCTGCAATCACGACCGCCGCCAGCACCGGCTCAGGCAGCGCCGCGATCAGCGACGTTGCGAAAACGATCAGCGCGGCGAGGCCCATCGCTGCGGTCACCGCGGTGGCGCGCGTGATCGCACCCGCCGCCTCGCTGGCGGACCCTGCCGAGAAGCCCGCGCCCACCGGCATGCCCTGGACCAGCGCGCTGGCAAGGTTGGCGACTCCTAGCGCGCCCAGTTCGCGGTTGGCGTCCACCGTGTCGTGATGCTGCAGCGCCAGCGTACGAATCGTGCCCCAGGATTCCGCGAACAGGATGAGGGTCAACGGCACTGTGAACTGCGCCACTTGCGACCATGCGCCCCAGCCAAGGTGCGGCAGCGAAGGCCAGGTGATGGAAGCGTCGATCATGCCGACGACCGCGACGTCATGACCGGCAAGGTCGAACAGGCGCGATACGACGATCCCGAGCAGCAGCACGATCAGCGCGCCCGGCAATGACGGATAGCGCCGCAGCGTCAGCAGCACCGCCAGCGCCGACCAACCGACCAGAAGGCTTGCCAAATTCCACTCCGGCGCCGCAGCGATCAAGCGCGCGCAGAACAACAGGATGTTGGCGGCATGCACCTCGACGCCCGCGACGATCGGTAATTGATGGACGATGATGGTAATGGCGATGCCGAACGCGAAGCCTCGTAACACGGGCCGTGAGATGAAGCTGGTCAGCCCGCCAAGTCGCGCGGCGGCGGCTACGAGGAACAGCAAGCCGGTGAGCATCACGACGATCGTAGCCACCGTCGCCTTGTCACCCCCCGCGACCGGCGCAGCGGCCAGCGTCGCAGCAAGAATCGCGGCCGACGACGACGTTGCGGAAACGATCGCGAAACGACTGCGGCCGACCAGCGCATAACAAAAGCATCCCGCGATCCCGGCAAAGATCGCGCGTTGCGGCGGCAACCCGGCGATCCCGGCATAGGCTACGGCTTCGGGTAGCATCAACCCGGCGACGCCCAGTCCGGCAATAAGGTCGCCTCGCTTCATCGGCTGACGCTACCACCTCTTGGCGGGAATATCGATATTCTGCGCCTTGAGCTGCGGCCTGTTTCCGCTCGCCCAGACGGGGTGACGAGCATCATTCCGGGCACGACAGCGCCCGGCGCGCCCAACGGCGCAGGACCATCATCGAACAAATATACCGGCGGTTTCTGGTCGGCGTTGTCGTAGAAAGGCGCGATCGACGAAGCACCGTCGATATCCAGACGTGGCAGGACAGCCTAATCCATATCGGGAGCGTCAGCGAGCTGTACCTGAAATTCCAGCCATCGTCAGGCGCGACTATCGCCTCCCGTCAGCCTTCTCGCGATATCCTCCGAAGCCGCCTTCAATTTTCGGGCGACATCGGCAGTGGAACCGCGCGACGAGGTTGTCTTGATATACGGTACGGTCAGCGCGGCGGCGGCCCGGTCCCCGCGCATGATCGGGACGGAAATGTCGGTGACGCCGCTGACGTAGGAACTGGCCCTTTGCGCGAAACCTTGCAACTCGATCTCCTCGATATTCGCGATAAACTCGGTAAGGTCCTGTTTGGACGGTACGGGCTCCACCATCGCTAGCCAACGTTCACGAACATCGCTCGGTTGGAACGCGAACAGCGTCATCCCCGAAACGGTTCTCATAATCGACCGGCGATACCCGACGCGGACAGTGAAACCGAGATGTTCGATCGATTCCATCCGCGCCACCACCACGATCTCGCCGCGCGTGTGTAGGGCGAGATGGCAGGACTGCCCGATGTCCGTGGCCAAGATGCGCATTATCGGGATCGCTGCCTCGACCAAACTCTGGGTCATCGGCTGCTGCATCGCCATCGAGAAAAGCAGATCGGTCAGCATATAACCGTCTGTCTGGGCATTCTGGCCGATGAACCCGCGATCCTCCAACACCTGGATCATGCGGAAAATCTCGCCCTGCGACCGCTTCAATCGCTGGCATATCGCAGAGACCGTGAGCGCCTCGCGTTCCGAAGTCAGCAACTCCAGGATATCGAGACCTTTTTCGAGCGCAGGCGCCCGATACTGCTTTTTGGCACCTTTTGCTTTCACGGCCAACGCATCCACGGCAATCGCTTCTTTCAACATAATCTCCCGATTTCGCAGCCTGGACTACGGACCGTCATCCTGCACTGCCTTCAACTGTTCCAGAATGGAGCGGCATACCGCCAACATGCAATAAACTTATCGCGGGTCGTTGCGTAGCGCGCCAGCGATGGGGTGTCGATCCGGCCTTTGCATTGGCGTGGTCCGATTTATGCAGAGGCGCAACTACTTCACGACGCCCCCCGTCCGGGCATCGGTCGCAGCGTCCACATGGCGCCGTTTAAAAATCCCGTTGGAGCGCGAATAGTTATGTAGACGTGTCGTGGTCTAGAGCCGATCGGAACCGTCCTTGCCGCCAGCCTTGCCGCAAGGTTTTTGAACTTCAGAGGTAGGGAGCTTTTGAGGGGCGCATCCCACCTCGGTCGCTATCTACACCTATAGCGCACGATCAGCCGCCGCGCGACCATCGGAAAGTGGCGAGCCTTCACACTCATCGCGGTTAATATTTTAAACCGAAATCGATATGGACATTGTCGGCCACAGTCAGGATGACGCCGATGTCGCGGCGCGGCGCCCTGATCTGCCCGCCCCAGCGAGGTGTATTTTGAGACGCCTGGCACCGTCGTTCGAGGATGGTCGAGAGGCGCTTCCGCCTATTTTCGATGCTGGATTTTGCTGCGCGAAAACACCGGATTTCAGTCACGATAATCAAAAAAGCCCTGGTAACTCATCGAGCTACCAAGGCTTTTAATGGTGGGCGTGGCAAGGATTGAACTTGCGACCCCTGCGATGTCAACACAGTGCTCTACCACTGAGCTACACGCCCACGAGGAGGGTGCCTCTACCCGGGCTTTGCCAGGGAAGCAAGGCGGTTACGCAACCGTCTCACGTTTTCTCGCCGCCCCGTCTAAAGGCCGCCATGCGCACTTTCGCTCTCGAACATGCGATCGACCTCCAGCACTAGATCGCGCAGGTGAAACGGCTTGGAAAGCACGCGTGCCTGCGGCATCTGCTTGCCCGCTTTCAGCGTTACGGCGGCAAAGCCGGTGATAAACATCACGCGCAGATCGGGCACCATTTCACCCGCCTTCTGCGCCAGTTCGATGCCGTCCATCTCGGGCATGACGATGTCGGTGAGCAGCAGGTCGAAATGCTCGGTCTCGAGCAAGGGAATCGCCGCAGTGCCGCGATCCACTGCGCTGACGGCATAGCCGGAGCGTTCGAGTGCGCGCGTCAGATATTCGCGCATCACGCGGTCATCTTCGGCCAGCAATATCCTGATCATGTCATGCGCCACCCGATTTCCCGTACAGTCGTCTTATGCCCAAAGCCCTTAAGAATTTCCAGTGTACGCGTGGGCGATTGCGGCCAAGGCGGGACGGGCATAGGCTGAGACGAGATGCCGCCGCCCTTATCCCCGTCTCAGTCCTTCGACCTCTACGGCACGGTCGTGCCGGGCAGCCCGGTGGTGCTGTCGGTACCGCATGGCGGAAGGGACTATCCGCTGGCGCTGCGAGCGGCGTTGCGGGTGCCTATAATGGCGCTGCGCCCGCTGGAGGACCGGCACGTCGACACGCTGGCCTTTGCCGCGCTGGGTGTGGAGACGATGCTGGTGCAGCGTCGTGCACGCGCCTGGATCGATCTCAACCGTGCCGAAAACGAGCGCGATCCCCAGATCGACGGCGGCGCAGATCGGCGCGCCCTGGGGCTGCCATCGGCGAAAGTGCGCGGTGGCCTGGGGCTGATCCCGCGGCGGCTGTCCGGCGCGGGTGAGATCTGGGCGCGCAAGCTGGACGGCGAGGAGGTGATGGCGCGCATCGCCGGGGACCACCGGCCCTATCATATTGCGCTGGAGGCGGCGCTGGCGGCGGCCCGGTTGCGGTTCGGGGTGGCGGTGCTGCTTGATGTACATTCGATGCCGTCGCTATCGAGTGGGGCGCAGATCGTGCTGGGCGATCGTTTCGGGCAATCGGCGGGCGGGCGGTTCGTGCACCGGCTCGAATCGCAAGTGCGCGCCGCCGGGCTGACGAGCGCGGTCAACACGCCATATGCCGGCGGACACATTCTCGCCCGTCACGGGTGCCCCGTAAAAGGCGTGCATGCGGTGCAGGTCGAGTTCGATCGTGCGCTGTATCTGGACGATGCACGCGATGCGCCGGGGCCGGGATTTGCAGCCATGGTTAGGCTATTGCGATCCATAATCGCTGCGCTGGCCGACGAGGCGGTCGCCCTGCCCACCACTCTGGCGGCAGAATAGCCGTTAAAAAAACCACCCCGTGCGCGAAGCACGAGGTGGCCAAGGTTCAGGGAGGAAGTACGCTAAAAGCGTACCGCAAGGCCCGCGAAAGGGGGGGACACGAACCTTGTAAGACCGATATAGGAAAGCCGTTTTCGTGCTTCAAGAGATTTTATGTCGCAAAATGTAGCGGAGTGATTTTTCGGGGAATTCGGGGAGATTCCACCCGAAGCTGACATAATCCGTCCGCCCTTCCTCCCAAGCGCGCTCGATAAGGGTGTGAGGATTTATCCGGCACAATAGGCTATCCCTCGACCTTTGCCGGGGAAACGTTGCGTATCTAGGCGCTACAGGAGCCGAGGCCGCTACGGGCAGACGCTAGAGCGCCGCCGGCCGATCTGATCGCGACGAGGCCGCTATCTGTGTCGCCGAAGCCGGGCGCGATCAGATATGGATAGGTTTTCCCTGCACCGCCATCGCCGCCTCCTTGATCGCCTCGCTATGCGTCGGATGCGCGTGGCAGGTATAGGCGATGTCCTCGGACGTGGCACCGAACTCCATCGACTGGACCGCCTGCGCGATCATGACCCCGGCAGGCACCGCGATGATCCACACGCCCAGCACACGGTCGCTCTTGGCATCGGCGATGATCTTCACGAAGCCGTCTGGCTCGTGGTTGGTCTTGGCGCGGCTGTTGGCCATCATCGGGAACTTGCCGACCTTGATCTCGCCCTTTTCCTTCGCCGCTTCCTCGGTCAGGCCGACACCAGCGATTTCCGGCCAGGTATAGACGACGGAAGGAATCAGATCGTGGTTCACGATGCCGGTCAGCCCGGCGATATTCTCAGCGACGGCAATGCCCTCGTCCTCGGCCTTGTGCGCCAGCATCGGGCCGGGGATGACATCGCCGATCGCCCAGATGCCGGGCACCGATGTCTCGAAGCGATGGCCGGTCTCGATCTGCCCGCGCTGGTTGACCACCAAGCCGGCCTTGTCGAGCGCGAGGCCATCGGTGTTCGGCTTGCGGCCGATCGACACCAGAACGCAATCCGCCTCGATCGTCTCCGCAGCACCGCCGGCGGCGGGTTCGACCGTCAACGTCGCCTTGTCGCCATTCACCGCGACGCCGGTTACCTTGGTCGACAGCTTGAATTCAATGCCCTGCTTCTTGAAGATCTTGTGCGCTTCCTTGCGTACGTCACCGTCGAAGCCGGGTAAAATCTGGTCGAGATACTCGACGCACGTGACCTTGGCACCGAGCCTGCGCCACACGCTGCCAAGTTCCAACCCGATAACGCCACCGCCGATGACGACCATATGATCCGGCACCCTGGCCAGTTCGAGCGCACCGGTGCTGTCCACGACGATCGTCTGGTCGATCTCGACGCCGGGCAGCGGCGTAACGCTGGAACCGGTGGCGACGACGATATCCTTGGCGGTGACTGTCTTGTCGCCGACCGCCACGGTGTGCGCATCGACAAAGGCACCGCGCCCCTTGATCCATTCGACCTTGTTCTTCTTGAACAGGAACGCGATGCCGCCGGTCAACTGCTTGACCGCGTCGAGGCGCTGGCCATGCATCGCCTCGAGATCCAGTTCCGGCGTCACCTTGATGCCCAATTTGGCCATCGTGCCGTTCGCCGCCGCATCGAAATATTCGCTCGCATGCAGCATCGCCTTGGATGGAATGCAACCGACGTTGAGGCACGTACCGCCCAGCGTCTCGCGGCTCTCGATACACGCCGTGCGCAGGCCGAGCTGTGCGGCACGGATCGCGGCGACATAGCCACCGGGTCCGGAGCCAATCACTAGAACGTCGTAATCGTATTCGTCAGCCATTTCAGTCTCCGCCCCGGCGAACGCCGGGGTCCATTTGCGGAGCGGATATGGTGAGCACCGCGCCCGATTACATCTGCCATTCTCACTGGACCCTGGCGTTCGCCGGGGTGGCGTCAGGCCTTAAAGATCGATCAGGATACGCGTCGGATCTTCGATCGCGTTCTTCAGCGCGACCAGGAAGGTCACGGCCTCGCGACCATCGATCAAGCGGTGATCGTAGCTGAGCGCCAGATACATCATCGGACGGATGACAATCTGGCCGTTCATCACGACGGCACGGTCCTCGATGCGATGCAGTCCAAGCACGGCGGACTGCGGCGGATTGATGATCGGGGTCGACATCAGCGAACCGAACACACCACCGTTTGAGATGGTGAAGGTTCCGCCCTTCATCTCTTCCATCCTCAGCGTGCCATCCTTGGCGCGCTTGCCGAAATCGCCGATCGTGCGCTCGATCTGCGCGACCGACATCTGGTCCGCATCTCGGATCACCGGCACGACCAGCCCGCCCGCACCCGACACCGCGACCGAGATGTCGGCATAATCATGATAGACGATCTCATCGCCCTCGATCGAGGCGTTGACGCTGGGGATATCCTTCAGCGCCATGCATGCGGCCTTGGCGAAGAAGCCCATGAAGCCCAGCCGCACACCATGCTTCTTCTCGAACAGATCCTTATACTTGGCGCGCGCCTCGATGACGGCGGTCATGTCGACGTCGTTGAACGTCGTCAGCATCGCGGCGGTATTCTGCGCTTCCTTCAGGCGCTTGGCGATCGTCTGGCGCAGGCGCGTCATGCGCACCCGCTCTTCCTTGCGGCCAGTCGAGGCGGCGACGGAAGGTGCCGCAACCGGTGCGGCAGGCGCGGCGGCGGCAGGCTTGGCCGAGGCCGCAGCGGTCACGTCTTCCTTGGTGATGCGGCCATCCTTGCCGGTGCCCTTCACGGTGCCCGGATCGACACCGTGTTCCAGCACGGCGCGGCGCACCGACGGGCTGAGCGCTGCCGGGCCATCACCCGACGCCGGCGCGGCGGGGGCCTGCTGGCCGGCACTGTCCTTGATCTCTTCGGTCACGGCGGGCTGTGGGGCGTCTGCCACGGCGGGCGCGCCGTCCCCGGCGTCGATCGTGGCGATCATCGCACCGACCAGGACCGTTTCACCGACCTGCACGGCATGCGCGCCCATCACGCCCGCGACGGGCGACGGGACTTCGACGGAAACCTTGTCGGTTTCCAGGCTCGCGATCGGTTCATCCACCGCGACCTTGTCGCCGGGTTGCTTGAGCCATTCGCCGAGTGTCGCCTCGGTGATCGATTCGCCCAGAACGGGGACTTTGACTTCGGTTGCCATCTCTACTTCTGCCTTTTTGTCCCCCGCGAGGACGGGGGTCCAGACTGGGCCCCGCCTTCGCGGGGTTATAATCGAGGTTTAGTTCTTGCGCGTCCGCCGAATTTCTTCGCGAACGTTATGGCCGAGCGCATCGGCGATGAGCGCGGCCTGTTCCATCTGGTGACGCTTCATCAGGCCCGTCGCCGGAGAGGCAGAAGCCGCGCGCCCGGCATACCGCGGACGCTGTGCCTTGCTGCCCGCCTC
Organism: Sphingomonas sp.; assembly: GCF_025363195.1. Taxonomy (GTDB): domain Bacteria; phylum Pseudomonadota; class Alphaproteobacteria; order Sphingomonadales; family Sphingomonadaceae; genus Sphingomonas. The sequence goes on along the minus strand of NZ_JANYEK010000196.1, from coordinate 17,680 downwards.
GATCAGGCACTCCTCGATGAACGGATCGACAAAGGTCCACGCACCATTGTTCCGCGGCTCTTCCTGCGCCCAGACGACGTCCTCGACATTCGCCATATTCCTGAGACGCGCGGTGAGCGGCTCACCCGGAAACGGATACAGCTGTTCGAGCCGGACGATCGCGGTGGTCGTATCGCCCGCAGCATCGCGCGCTTCCATCAAATCGTAGGCGACTTTTCCGGTGCACAGGACCAGCCGCTTCACGTCCTCGTCAGCGGGTGCCGATGGATCGCTCAGGAGCCGCATGAAGTGGCTGTCGCCCTGGAAGTCCGCCGCCTTCGACACGGCCAGCTTGTGCCGCAGCAGCGACTTAGGCGTGAAGACGATCAACGGCTTGCGGAAGCTGCGATGCATCTGTCGGCGCAACAGGTGGAAATAATTGGCCGGCGTGGTGCAGTTCGCGACCTGCATATTATCCTGCGCGCAGAGTTGCAGAAACCGCTCTGGACGTGCCGACGAATGCTCCGGCCCCTGCCCTTCATATCCGTGCGGTAGCAGCATGACGAGGCCGTTGGCGCGCAACCACTTCGCCTCGCCCGATGCAATGAACTGATCGATCATGATCTGCGCGCCGTTCATGAAGTCGCCGAACTGCGCCTCCCACAGAACGAGCGTCTTCGGGTCGGCCAGTGCATAGCCATATTCGAAACCGAGCACGCCATATTCGCTCAGCGGTGAATCCAACACTTCGAAGCTGCCATGTTCGACCGTCCAGAGCGGCACGTATTTATGCTCGTCCGTCTGGTCGACCCATACCGCATGACGCTGGCTGAACGTGCCGCGCCCCGAATCCTGCCCCGACAGCCGCACGCCATAGCCTTCCGACAGCAACGACCCAAAGGCCAGCGCCTCTCCAGTCGCCCAATCAAAATTCACGCCCGATTTGAACATCTCGCGCTTGGCATCCAGCACGCGGTTCAGCGTCTTGTGGACGGTAAGGTCTGCCGGAACCGTCGTCAGCGTGCGACCGAGCGAATCGAACAGTTTCTGCTCGATTCCCGTTTCCAGATTGCGCCGCGCGCTTTCCGCGTCGGCCGGGGCATGCAGCCCGGACCAGCGTCCGGCGAACCAGTCGGCTTTGTTCGGCTTGTATGCCGCCCCTGCCTCGAACTCGCCTTCCAGCAGCGTGGTGAACTGCTTGACGTTATCGTCGATCCACGCGCGGTCGATCACCTTCTGCTCGATCAGCTTGGCAGCGTACACCTCGCTGACCGGCGGATGCTGGCGGATGCGATCGTACATCAGCGGTTGAGTAAAGCTCGGCTCATCGCCTTCGTTATGGCCGTTACGGCGATAGCACCACATGTCGATCACGACATCGCGGTGGAAGGTCTGGCGATATTCGATCGCCATCTTGCACGCGAAGGTCACCGCTTCGGGGTCGTCGCCGTTGACGTGGAAGATCGGCGCCTGAACGCCCTTGGCCACGTCGCTCGGATAAGGCGAGCTGCGCGCGAATTGCGGACTGGTGGTGAAGCCGATCTGATTGTTGATGACGAAGTGCAGACAGCCGCCGGTATTGTACCCACGGATGCCGGAGAAGCCGAGGCATTCCCACACGATGCCTTGCCCGGCAAACGCCGCATCGCCGTGGATCAGCACCGGCAACGACGCCTTGTGCTCGGCCAGATCGCCCGCAATTGTCTGGATCGCGCGGACCTTGCCCAACACGACCGGATCTTCGGCTTCAAGATGGCTCGGGTTGGCGACCAGCGACATGTGGACGCTGATCCCGTCGAACTCTCGGTCCGTGCTGGTGCCGAGATGGTATTTCACGTCGCCAGAACCGGCCACATCATCCGGATTGTCCGATCCGCCACCGAATTCGGGGAAGATGATGCGGTACGGCTTGGCCATCACATTGGTCAGCACGTTCAGGCGTCCGCGATGCGCCATTCCGAACACGATATCGTTGACGCCCAGCTGGCCGCCATATTTGATCACACTTTCCAGCGCCGGGATCATGCTCTCACCACCGTCGAGCCCGAAGCGCTTCGTGCCGACGAACTTTTTGCCGCAGAAGCGCTCCCACTGCTCGGCCTCGATCACCTTATTCAGGATCGCCTTCTTGCCGAGCGAGCTGAACTCGATCGCCTTGTTCTTGCCTTCCATGCGCTCCTGCAGGAAGCGGCGTTCGTCGACATCGGCGATGTGCATGTATTCCAGGCCGACATTGCCGCAATAATTGGCGCGCAGCGTATCGACCAGCTCGCGCACCGTCGTCCATTGCAGGCCCATCGTGCCGCCCAGATAGACCGGACGATCGATGTCCGCTTCCGAAAAGCCGTGATATTCGGTGCGCAGATCGGCCGGCAATTCGCGCGTCGCGTTGAGACCCAGCGGATCGAGATTGGCGGCCAGATGCCCACGCACGCGGTAGGTACGGATCAGCAGCATCGCACGGATCGAATCCGCCGCCGCCTTCACGATAGCGTCCTGCGACGGCGCGGTGGCGGATACCGGCGCGGGTTTCGCGGCACCCCCGGATCGGCCGGCGCCGGGCTTTGGCGCGGGTTCCATCTGCGTGGGGTCGAGCGCCGCCGTCAGGTCGTCGGTGCTGGTCAGCGGCCAGTTCGCCTGTTCCCAGCTCGGGCCCTGCGCGGAGCCTTCCAGCCCCTCGAACCAAGACCGCCAGGCCGGTTCCACGCTGTCGGGCGAGTCCTTGAACCGCGCGTACAAGCTCTCGATAAACGCCGGGGACACTCCCCCGGCGATATCTGCGAAATCCTGGCCTTCATAGCCCATCGGCTGTTCCTCGGCGCATCCCTGGGGGGTCAGGCAATGCTATCTGTCCCGCGCATAGGCGGGATATGGTTAACCGTTCAGTACCGCAAGCAACGTCGTGCCCAATTCCGATGGGCTGGCCGACACCTTGATGCCCGCTGCCTCCATCGCCGCGATCTTGCTTTCCGCGTCGCCCTTGCCACCCGAAACGATCGCGCCAGCATGGCCCATGCGACGACCGGGAGGCGCGGTGCGACCGGCGATGAAACCGGCCATCGGCTTCTTGCGGCCACGCTTGGCTTCGTCGATCAAGAACTGCGCGGCCTGCTCCTCGGCATCGCCGCCGATCTCGCCGATCATGATGATCGACTTGGTCGCCTCGTCGGCCAGGAACAGTTCGAGCACGTCAATGAAGTTGGTGCCGTTGACCGGATCCCCGCCGATGCCGACGGCGGTGGTCTGGCCTAGGCCGGCGTTCGAGGTCTGGAACACCGCCTCATAAGTCAGCGTGCCAGAGCGCGAAACAACGCCGACCGACCCTTCCTTGAAGATGCTGCCGGGCATGATGCCGATCTTGCACTGGTTCGGGGTCAACACGCCGGGGCAGTTCGGCCCGATCAGCCGCGACTTGGAACCGGACAGCGCGCGCTTGACCTTGACCATGTCGAGCACCGGCACACCCTCGGTGATGCACACGATCAACGGCACTTCCGCATCGATCGCTTCGAGGATCGAATCCGCGGCGAAGGGGGGCGGAACGTAGATCACGCTCGCGGTCGCGCCGGTGGCGTGGACCGCTTCGGCGACGGTATTGAAGTTTGGCAGGCCAAGATGGGTCGTACCGCCCTTGCCCGGCGTGACGCCGCCGACCATCTGCGTGCCATAGGCCAGCGCCGCCTCGGTATGGAAGCTGCCGGTCTTGCCGGTCATCCCCTGGGTGATGACCTTGGTGTTCTTGTCGACGAGGATGCTCATTGTTTCTCCAGTCCCATCCACCCCGGCGAACGCCGGGGTCCAGTTGGGAAAACGATCATGGGAGTGCAATACAGTCGTAAAGATCATCCCAGTCGGGATTGAGTCCTTCGATCTCCTGCAACTTCCAAATTCGTTTCCAGTCCTTCATCTGCCGCTCGCGCAGCCTTGCCGCTTCCCAACTCTCACACGGCTCGTGCCAGACGAGCATTTTGCAGCAGTATCTTTTCGTGAACCCTTCGACGACGCCGTTGCGATGTTCCCATGCACGCTTCGGCAGATTTACCGTCGAACCCAGCTAGATCGCCCCGTTTCGGCGATTGGCCATGATATAGACATAGGCCGAACCATTCATCGCCGGGGCTTTCGCAACTGGACCCCGGCGTTCGCCGGGGTGGCAGCTCCTTTCAATCCTTTAACCCAGCGACCCGTCGATCGCCTTGCACGCGACCAGCAGTTCCTTGACCGCATCGACTGATACGGTGAGGTTGCCGTGGGCCTCGTCGTCCAGCTTGATCTCGACGATCTTCTCGACGCCGCCGGCACCGATCACCACCGGCACGCCGACATACAGATCGTCGATGCCGTACTGCCCAGTCAGGTGCGCCGCCGCGGGCAGCACGCGCTTCTGGTCGTACAGATAGGCTTCGGCCATCGCGATGCCGCTGGTCGCGGGCGCGTAGAAAGCCGAACCGGTCTTGAGCAGAGCGACGATCTCGCCGCCGCCACCACGCGTGCGCTTGACGATCGCGTCGATCTTGTCCTGCGTCGACATGCCCATCGCGATCAGATCCGGCACCGGGATGCCCGACACGGTCGAATAGGAGATCACCGGGACCATCGTGTCGCCGTGGCCACCCAGCACGAAGCTCGTCACGTCCTTAACCGAGACCTTGAATTCCTCGGCAAGGAAATGGCTGAAGCGCGCCGAATCGAGCACGCCGGCCATGCCGACGACCTTGTGATGCGGCAGGCCGGAAAATTCGCGTAGCGCCCACACCATCGCGTCGAGCGGGTTGGTGATGCAGATGACGAATGCGTCGGGCGCGTTGGCGGCGATGCCCTCGCCCACGGCCTTCATGACCTTCAGGTTGATGCCGAGCAGATCGTCGCGGCTCATACCGGGTTTGCGTGCGATACCCGCCGTGACGATGATGACGTCGGCGCCTGCAATGTCGGCATAATCGTTAGACCCGGTGATCGTGGCGTCGAAGCCTTCGACCGGTGCACACTGGCTGAGATCCAGCGCTTTGCCCTGCGGCACGCCCTCGACCACGTCGAACAAGACGATATCGCCAAGACCCTTGAGCGCCGCGAGATGCGCGAGCGTCCCGCCGATGTTACCGGCGCCGATCAGCGCGATCTTCTTGCGGGCCATCCATTGTCCTTCTCGAAGTTATCAAAGTTGCCGCGCCTTAGGCTTTTCGGGCGAACGGGGCAACTGCTATTCCCGAGCCATTATTGCGATTAGTTCGCAGTTGCGATAACGCCATGTCCGGCTGCCAGATACTCTTCCGACCGCATTTCCTCAAGTCGGCTGACCGTCCGGTCGAACTCGAACCGGCCATCCCCCTTTTCATAAAGTTGGTCGGGTTCGGTATCGGCAGCGGCGAGCAGCTTGACCTTATACTCGTACAGCGCGTCGATGAGACTGACGAAGCGCGCCGCCTCGTTTCGATTCTCCCGCCCGAGTTTCGGGATGCCAACCAGGATCACGGTATGGAACCGCCGCGCGATCGCCAGATAATCCGCCGTGCCGCGATTGGCCTCACACAGCCGCTTGAAGCTGAATACCGCAACGCCCTTCAGGCTCTTGGGGACCGGCAACGAGCGGCCCTGCACCATGATTTCCTCACTCGGCACATGCGCGCGGTCCTCGACGGGAAAGTCGGTCAACCGGAAGAAGGCGTCGGAGAGTTGCCGCGTCGCCTCCAGCCCGTTGGGCACCAGCCAAGTCGGCTGATTGCCGAGCCGATCGCGCCGGTAATCGACCGGTCCGTTGAGCGTCAGCACGTCGAGCTTCTGCTCCAGCAAAGCGATGAAGGGCAGGAAATGTTCGCGGTTCAGCCCGTTCCTGTACAGATCGCTCGGCGCGCGATTGGAGGTCGTCACCACCGTCACGCCCCTGGCCACAAGTTCGGTAAACAGCCGCGACAGGATCATCGCATCCGGGCTGTTGGTGACCATCATCTCGTCGAAGGCGAGCAACCGCGCCTCCTCGGCCAGCCCCGCCGCGACCGGCGGAATCGGGTCGCCCAATTCCTTCGCGCGCTCGACCGCGATGCGCTGATGCACCTCCAGCATGAACTCGCCGAAATGCACGCGACGCTTGCGATTGATGTTCAGGCAGTTGAAAAACAGGTCCATCAGCATGGATTTGCCACGACCGACGCCGCCCCACATATACACGCCGCGCGGTGCCTCCGGCTTCTTGCCCAGCACTTTCCACAACGTGCTGCCGCGTTTCGGAGTCGCCTCCAATGCGGTGGCGAGTGCTTCCAGCCGGGCGGCGGCGGCGGCCTGTCCGGCATCGGGCTTCAGTTCGCCCGACGTGATCAGCGCCTTGTAGCGCGCGAGGACACTACTCATCTCGGAGCCGGATTCACGCCAGCGCTGGCGGCGGCGTCGACTTGCGCAGCGTACCGGTGAAGCTGGCGATCGTGTCCACGCCCTCCTGTACGATCAGCCCGCGCAGGAACAGCATCCGCTTGGTTTCGCGCAGTAATTCGACTTGGGCCTCCAGCGGCACGCCGATCGTCCCGCCGCCGATGAACTGCGCCGACAGATCGAGCGTCACCGCTCCCCCCGCCTGCAGCACGCCCAAGCCCCGCGCGGCGGCGAACAAAGCGACATCCATGAAGCCGAGCAATGCCCCACCATGCACCTGATCGCGCATATTCGAATGCTGGTGCCGGGGGTTCATCCGTACTCGCGCGATGTTCCCCTCGACCCTGACAAGCAGAGGTTCGATAAAACTGTTGAACCGCGTGGGATCGCGGAAGCGCCAGCTTTTCCAGCCGGGCGCGTTGGGGTCGTCCTCGTAGGTGAAGGCTGGACTTGCGACGGCGTTCACGCGATCAAACGACCCGCTCGACTTCCATCTTCTTGATCTCGGCGATCGCCTTGGCCGGGTTCAGACCCTTGGGGCAGACGTTAGCGCAGTTCATGATCGTGTGGCAGCGATACAAGCGGAACGGATCCTCCAGCTCGTCGAGCCGATCCCCGGTCATTTCGTCGCGGCTGTCGGCCAGCCAGCGATAGGCTTGCAACAGGATCGCTGGGCCAAGGAACTTGTCGCTGTTCCACCAATAACTTGGGCAGGAGGTCGAGCAGCACGCACAGAGGATGCATTCGTAAAGGCCGTCCAGCTTCTCGCGGTCGACCGGCGATTGCAGGCGCTCCTTGCCCGAAGGCGGCGGCGTCACGGTCTGCAGCCAAGGCTTGATCGAAGAATATTGCGCGTAGAAATGTGTGAAATCGGGGACGAGATCCTTGATCACTTCCATGTGCGGCAGCGGCGTGATCGTCACGTCGCCCTTCACATCCTCGATCGCCGTGGTGCATGCGAGCCCGTTCTTGCCGTCGATGTTCATCGAACACGACCCGCAAATCCCCTCGCGGCACGAACGACGGAACGTCAGCGAGCTGTCCTGCTCCGACTTCATCTTGATGAGCGCATCGAGCACCATCGGGCCGCAATTTTGCGTGTCGATCTCGAACGTGTCGTAGCGCGGATTCTCCCCGCTATCGGGATCGTAGCGATAGACCTTGAAGTTCTTGATCGCCTTGGCGCCTGCGGGTGCCTTATGGACCCGACTGCCCTTCTTCGTGATCTTCGAATTGGCGGGGAGGGAGAATTCGGCCATCGCTTACTCGCGCTTTCCATACAGGGAGCGGTGGTTTGCCACCAGGGTCTCGACAGGCCGTACACAAGCCTGCACCGTGTCGCAAACCCCCTTTAGCCGCATTTTGCTGCAACTGCGAGTGTGCAGGGTGATATGGGGCGCTCATATCGCTTTGATGCCAACAAGAATAACTTCGCCTCACCCCGCCTTGAATGCAGCACCGGGTGCGCCATCGTTCCTGCAGCCCCGAAGCCCGCGCTCAGATCACGTCGAGCACCAGCCCCAGGTCGCGCGCCTGTTCGGCCTCGATGTACCAGTTGCTTGGTGCCTTCTCGCGCAGATCCTCGAATTCGACGCGGCTGTTCTTTACGATATCGCGGAAGCCTTCCTCCTCGATCAGGATCGAATGCTCGACCTCATGCAACGCCGCCTTGATCGAGGCGACGACCATCCGCAGCGGCCCGCTAAGGTTGATCGTCTTCTGGATCGTGCGTTCGTGAATCATCAGCCGCGTATGACGGGTCAGGAAGCGGCGATCGACCGGGAATGCCGCCATGAACGTTGCGCCGGCGGAATAGACCGCGACCCTCCCGAGAAACAAAATCTCGCGATCGTCATGGTCCTCGAGCAGGCGAATATCGTCGGCCATCGTTCGCGCGACTTCAGGATCGCCACCGAGCGTGGTTAGCGCGACGACCAATGTGCCGGTCTGCGGGCAGGCATCGAGCTGCTGGCGGAAGCTGTGGTACATGGACTGATCGACCGGACCGGACAGGCGGATGTCAGGCTTTGCGAGCAGCGGAGATTTGGTGGCATTTGGCATGCGCATGGGAACCGGCGCGACGCGGCAATGTTCCGGCGGCGCGCAACAAATCGCTTCCCGCCCCGGCGAGCAGGGCTAATTGTTCCCCCGCGAAGGCGGGGACTCAGGCTGGGCTCCCGCCTTCGAGGGGAGAACAAGAAGATTGGCGGCGTATTCCGTAATAAACCCTTCACAACCCTCAGATACTTACTGCCCGTCGAGCAGCGACACGGCCGGTTTCCCCACCGGTACGGTATCGTCTTTCGGTCGTCGCCGGTCGAGCGCCGCCAGCCATACGGCCGTATTCGCGCCGATCGAAACCTGCGGTTGCGAGGGCGTCAGTCGGCCCCTCGCCTCCCACTCGCCGATCAGTCCGACCGCCTCCGCACCCGCCGCCGCAATGTCCTGCGATTTGCGCAACGCATGGTTGATCAGGGCATCGCCGAAGAACGTCCAGTCGCTGTCTGCCTGACAGCCGAACGAAGTGCGATCGTCGGACGACGCGGTGATGACCACGCTGTCCACGTCCGACAATAACGGGACGAACACGCCCGAATAGCAGGCACTGACCAGCACCATCCGCCGCTCGATCCCGAGTTGCCCGAGCATCGTCCACAACCGTCGCGGCGAGATCATGCCATACCCATGGTCGCCGTCATTGTAGACGATGCCCATCGGCGCGCCGTGGCTGGTGGTGTAGAGGATCAGCACGTCCTCCTTCGGGTCCATCACCTCGCCGATGCGGGCGAGTGCGGCAGCGATGTTCTCGGGCGAACCGCGCGGCAGGGCACTATCCCCGCCGCCATCCGTACCGGCCAGCACGATCGTCCGGCCGGCGGCATCATAGCGCCGCGAAAGCACCTTGCCCGCCTCGCGCGCCTCGCGTCCGAACACCGGATCGCTGTCCAGCGCGACTGCGATAACATAGGCATCGACCACACCCTTGCGCTGCGGCTGCAACGCGTTCAGCGCGCGGTCGAGCCTGCGATGTTCGGCTAAACTCCATTTCGGATCACGGTCGCGCTCCGACGACAGGCCCATATCGGCGAGCAGTGCGCCCTGCTCCAACGTGATACCTCCGAAAAAGGGTGGCGCCTCGGTATGCTGCGCTGGTTGATAGCGCTGCGCCGACGCGCCTGCAGCCAGCGCGACGCCTAGCACGAGCAGCCATTTCACGATGCCGATGCAACGCCCCATACTTACCCCCATGTCGCGGCAGTCGGAACCATCCACGCCTACGGCATTTTGCGTTATAATATCGTACCAACATGATCCGGGTAACACAGACATGCCATGCAAACCGCACTTCGCAAAATGGGCAATTCCACCGGCATGATCCTGCCGCGCTCGATTCCCGGCCAGATCGGCCTGACCATTGGCGCTGCGATGGTCCTTAAGGTCGAAGACGGGCGACTGATCGTCACCCCGATCAAGTCTGAAGCGCGCGCAGGCTGGGCGGCCGTTGCCGCCGCCGTCGGGCAGAAACCGCCAACCGAGGACGAGGCAGCATGGCAAGATTTCGGCAATGAGGGCGATACCGACCTGACATGATAACGCGCAGCGACATCTGGCTCGTTTCGCTCGATTCGACGGTCGGCGACGAGATCCGTAAGACGCGGCCTTGCCCGATAGGGTCGCCCGACGAAATGAACGATTATCTCCGCACGCTGGACGTCGCGCCGATAACCAACGGCAGCAGCCCGGCCCCATTCCGCGTGGCGGTCCGCTTCAAGGGCGAAAGCGGACTGATCCTGCTGACCAAATGCGCATGACTGACAGGACGCTGAGCGGATGGGCAAGGTGGATGCTGCTACGATGAGCGTGATGCTTCGCGTGCTGACGGAGATGTTCGCCAGTTAAAAAGCGGATATGGGCAAAGCCCATGTCGTCGACCGCCGCTTGTGGCAGCGCCGGCCGTGAGCGACGCTGTTTGCGCGGCCGAGCTAAGCTCGGCCTTGCGCGACGCTCAGTAAACCCGCTTCTTCGGCTTGATATACTCCACCTCGTCGGTCAGCGTATATTCGTGCACCGGGCGGAACCCCAGGCTCGTCACGCCGTCTTTCCCGCCCCAGCCGTCGAACGTCGCGGTGGTGTGCTTCATCCAATTCTTGTCGTCGCGATCCGGGAAATCCTCGTGCATGTGCGCTCCGCGCGATTCCTTGCGGTTGGCGGCGCCCTTGATCGTCACGACCGCCTGACCGATCAGATTGTCGAGCTCCATCGTCTCGACCAGGTCGGTGTTCCAGATCAGCGAGCGATCCTGGATGCCGACATCGGCCATGCTCTTGTAAATCGCGTCGATCTTGGTCACGCCCTCGTCGAGCAACGCCGTATCGCGGAACACCGCGCAATGCTTCTGCATCGTCTTCTGCATCGCCGCGCGAATCTGCGCGGTCGGCGTGCCGCCCTTCGCATTACGGAAATTGTCGAGCCGTTCGAGCGCGAGGTCGGCCGAGTCCTTCGGCAGCGGATTGTGCGGCGTGTTGGGCTTCAGCGTCTCCTTGAGGCGCAGGCCCGTCGCGCGGCCGAACACGACCAAATCGATCAGCGAGTTCGACCCCAGGCGGTTCGCGCCGTGGACCGAAACGCACGCCGCTTCGCCGACCGCGAACAGGCCGGGGACGACCGTATCCGGATCGCCGTCCTTCAGGTGAACGACTTCGCCGTGGAAGTTGGTCGGGATGCCGCCCATGTTATAATGCACCGTCGGCGTGACCGGCAAAGGCTGGCGCGTCAGATCTACATTGGCGAAGATCTTGCCCGTTTCCGTAATGCCGGGAAGCCGCTCGTGCAGCACCTTCGGATCGATATGATCGAGGTGCAGGTAGATATGATCCTTGTCCTTGCCAACGCCGCGCCCTTCGCGCATTTCCGCCGCCATCGACCGCGCGACCACATCGCGCGAGGCGAGATCCTTGGCGGAAGGGGCATAACGCTCCATGAAACGCTCGCCCTCCGAGTTGGTCAGGTACCCCCCCTCGCCGCGCGCGCCTTCGGTGATCAGCACGCCCGCGCCGTAGATGCCGGTCGGGTGGAACTGGACGAACTCCATATCCTGCAAGGGAAGCCCGGCGCGCAGCACCATGCCGTTGCCATCCCCGGTACAGGTGTGTGCTGATGTTGCCGACTGATACACACGGCCACCGCCGCCGGTCGCCAGCACGACGGAATGGCTGCGGAACCGGTGGATCGAACCGTCTTCCATGCACAGGGCGATGACGCCCCGGCACTTGCCATTCTCCATGATGAGATCGAGCGCGAAATATTCAACGTAGAAATCGGCGTCGTACTTCAGGCTCTGCTGGTAGAGAGCGTGCAGCATCGCATGGCCGGTACGATCGGCGGCGGCGCAGGTGCGCTGCACGGGCGGGCCTTCGCCCATATTCTGCATGTGGCCACCGAACGGACGCTGATAGATCGTGCCCTCCGGATTGCGGCTGAACGGCACGCCGGCATGTTCGAGTTCGTACACGGCGGCTGGGGCCTCGCGCACCATATATTCGATTGCGTCCTGGTCGCCGAGCCAGTCCGAACCCTTGACGGTGTCGAACATGTGCCACGTCCAGTGATCGGGCGAATTGTTGCCCAGGCTCGCCGCGATGCCGCCCTGCGCGGCAACGGTGTGGCTGCGCGTCGGGAACACCTTGGTGATGCAGGCGGTTTTCAGGCCGCTCTCGGCGATGCCCATCGTCGCGCGCAGGCCGGAGCCACCCGCGCCGACAACCACGGCGTCATAAACATGGTCGATGATCTTGTACGCTGGCGCTTGAGACGTGCTTGGCATTACTTCGGCATCCCGGTGAAGGCGATCCTGAGGATCGAGAAGATGGCGACCGCGGCGACGCCCGCGGTGAAGAAGTTGAGCACAACCATCGCGATCACGCGATCCGTGCCATGCTGGTAATCCTCGATCACAACCTGCAGGCCGAGACGGAAATGATAACAGACCGAGCCGACCAGCAGGATCAGCGGCACCGCGACCCACGCCGATGACAGCCACAGCCGCACCGTATCGAAATCATACGCGGTCAGCCGCGCCACCGCGATCATGAACCACAGCATGAGGAACAGGTTCGCCCCGGCCGTCAGGCGCTGGTGCCACCAATGATGCGCGCCATGCTTGGCGCTGCCGAGGCCGCGGACCCGGCCAAGTTCGGTGCCATTGCCCATCAGTGCTTCCCCATGATCAGAAACGCCCAGAACAGGATTGTCGCGGTGGCCGAAGCCGATACCGTGATCCACGCGCCGAGACGGTTATTCTTCAAATCGTAATTCGCGCCCGCATCCAGGAAGAAGTGGCGGATGCCCGTCGCCATATGCTGGAACAGCGACCAGGTAAGGCCGATCCCGAACACGTACCCGATCGCGTTCAGGCCACCGGCCGAATAGGTGAACACATCGATAAAGGTGGCATAGGCCTCCTTCCCCGCCGCCAGCGCCGCCAGCCACCACACCAGCAGGCCCGCGCCGACCGTCGCCATGCCGCTGCCAGTGGCGCGATGGATGATCGAGACGACCATGTTGATCGGCCATTTCACATGCATCAGATGCGGCGATACCGGGCGATTGGAAGCTTTGGTGGCCAAGGGGCTATTCCTCATGCGGGCCCATAAACGGGCATGGCGCCGTATTAGTCGGCACGCCGCGCGATGCAAGCGTTGCAGCGCACAAGTTCGCTTGCCTGATTCCCGCCATAATCCCCATCACGGTCTCTGGCAGAATTCCCGCCACGATCACCGGTTCGATTTCCATCGCCCCTAACGGCCCCTTAACCAAATCGCGCTAGCCAGAAGGCCAGTCGCCCGCTCGGGGCGGCACGGTCGCCTTCGAAATGGAGTTACCCCCCTTGGCCATCACCGATATGCCCGTTCCAGGATCGATCGCAGCGACCATCGACATCCGGGCGCGGTTGCAGGCGTTCGATTTCGACAATTCGCTGGCAGAGGCGGCGCGCGACGTCTGGCAGATCATCGAACCGGACGCGACCAATGTCGCCGGCGCCTTCTGGGACCAATGGAAGCGCGCCTCCCCCGGCGGCCGGGACTGGCAGCCGCATGAAGACACCAAGATGCTCGAATTGGGCGTGACCTATCTGCGCAATCGCTTCTGCGACGTGACCGGTGTGGCGTGGGTCGAGTCGATGGAGCGGTCGGTCGCTTCGGGCTATGCCGCCGGCGTTTCGACGATGGCTCTGCTGTCGATGACGTGCGCCAGCGACCGTGCCGCGCTCGAAATCCTGCTCAAGCGCTGCAAGTTCGACGATCCCCATCTGCCGGTAATGATCGACACGCTGATGCGCCTGTCCGCGCTGGAGGGCGAGATCACGGTCGAGATTTACAATGCCTTCAGCCAACACACTGCCCGACGCGAACGGGACGCATTGGCAGGCGACTTCCGCGACGGCATCGCCCGCATGGTCGAGGATGCGAAAGAGGAAAGCGCCGTGCTCCGCGGCCAATCCATGCGCACCTCCAGCTCCGCACGCGGCATGCTCGGCAAGACGTCCGAAGTCGCCGCCGCCGCCGAACAATCGGCGGTCGCGATGCGCGAGGCGGCTCATACCGCCGCGGGCTTGATCCGCGCGATTGAAGATGCCCGCAGCGAGGTCGAAGCCGCACGCGAAATCGCCACCCGCGCCTCCGGCCAGGCCGGCATAGCGGTCGGCATGTCCGAAGCCTTGTCCGACCACGCCAAATCGATCGAATCGATTCTCGGGCTGATCCGTGACATCGCCGGGCAGACCAATCTGCTCGCCTTGAACGCCACGATCGAGGCGGCCCGCGCAGGCGACGCCGGTCGCGGTTTCGCAGTCGTCGCGCAGGAGGTGAAATCGCTCGCCAACCAGACCGCCCGGGCCACCGACGACATCGCCGCCAAGATCGCCGCGATCCAGTCCGCCACCCGCTCGACGGTCGAAACCAACGCCAACATCAAGTCGACCGTCGCCGAGGTCCAGGAATCCGCCAACCGCATCCGCTTCGCGATGGAAGCGCAGGCCCAAACCGTTACCGCGATCACCGCCGCCGTCGACGAGACCGCATTGGCCGCCGATTCGATGTCCAACACCATCGCCGCGATCCGCGAGGAAACCGAAAGTGTTGCCAGCGAGATCGATCTCGTCGGCCAAGGCTTCGACTCGCTCGAAGGCCGACTCGGCACGCTTAAGAACAGTGCCGGGGAATTCGTCACCAAAGTTGCTGCATAACAGCCCCGCAGAGGGCGGCAGGAGAGGACAGGCCAAAAATGGCAAACGCACCGCAACCAGACAAACCGACGGGTTGGATCGGCGCGGCCCGCTCGGCGGCGCAGCGCGTCGCGGATTATGACTGGGATCACTGCATCCGTTCCGGCAGCGCGGAGGTTTCCGCGCTGATTGCCGGATCGGAAGCGCAAATTTCCGGTGCCTTCTGGGAACATTACATCGCCCTTCCGGTCACCGAACATCTGCGCCCGTTCTTCGAAGAAACGCGCCGCGCCAAGCGCGTGGCCAAGAGCGCGCGCTACACGCATGCCAAATATGCCGATCCGTTCGGAGACGGCTGGATGATGATGGCGTTCGGCCATGCATCGGAAGCTTACGGTAACGGCGTGCCGCTCCCGGCCCTGCTTTCTTCGCTCAGTTTCGCGCACAGCCAGACGCTTAAGATCATTGCGGAGAAACTCGGCGACGATGCTCCCCGTATCAGCCATCTCGCCGATGTCATCCAGCGCCTCGCTCTGGTCGAAGCTGACGTGATGACGACCCATCTCGGCCAGTGCGACGCGGCCCGCAGCCGTGAAGAGCGCCGCGAACGCTCGACCCGGTTCAGCGACAGCATCGCGCAATCGATCGATGGGACCGCAACGCTTGGCACCAATATCCGCGTGCGTGCGCATGGCACATCCGCGTTGACGCGCGGCATGCTCGGCAAGACGTCCGAAGTCGCCTCCGCCGCCGAACAATCGGCGGTCGCGATGCGCGAGGCGGCGCAGACGTCCGCCGGCCTGATTCGCGCGATCGAGGATGCCCGCAGCGAAGTCGAGGCCGCGACCAGCATCGCCACGCGCGCCTCTGATCAGGCTGGACACGCCGTCGGCATGTCCGAAGCCTTGTCCGAGCACGCCAAATCGATCGAATCGATTCTCGGGCTGATCCGCGACATCGCCGGGCAGACCAATCTGCTCGCCTTGAACGCCACGATCGAGGCGGCCCGCGCAGGCGACGCCGGTCGCGGTTTCGCGGTCGTCGCGCAGGAAGTGAAATCGCTAGCCAACCAGACCGCCCGGGCCACCGACGACATCGCCGCCAAGATCGCCGCGATCCAGTCCGCCACCCGCTCGACGGTCGAAACCAACGCCAGCATCAAGTTGACCGTCGCCGAGGTGCAGGAATCCGCCAACCGCATCCGCTTCGCGATGGAGGCGCAGGCGCAGACGGTCACCGCGATCACCGCTGCCGTCGACGAGACTGCGCTTGCCGCCGATTCGATGTCCAACACCATCGCTACGATCCGCGAGGAAACCGAAAGCGTGGCAAGCGAGATCGACACGCTCGAACGCGATTTCGCCGAGGTCAACGAACGCCTCGATGCGCTGAAGACCGCCGCCGATAGCTTCTCGGAAAGCGTGGCGGCTTAAAACCACAGCGACGAGTCGCTATCGGTTTTCGGCACGGCGCGGGCGGGATCCACACCGAACAATCCACGCCCGCTCTCGACTTCGCGCGACCCGACCGGATAGAGGTCTCGCCATGACCAACATTCTTCTCACCGGCAGCAGCCGCGGCATCGGCGCGGCGATCGCCGAGGCGCTGGACCGGCCCGACGTGGCGATCATCGGCCACGGCACGGCCAGCGGCATCCGGGCCGATTTCTCCGAGCCCGCCGCACCCCGGGCGCTATGGGCCGCCGCACTCGACCAGCTCGATGGCCGCATTGACGTGCTGATCAACAATGCCGGCGTGTTCGAACCCAATCCTGTGGACAGCCCGCACGACGAATGGGTCGCGGAATGGGAAAGGACGATGCGTATCAACCTGACCGCCAGCGCGGAACTCTGCCGCCTTGCTGTCACCCATTGGCAGGCCCGGCAGTCCGGCGGCCGCATCGTCAACATCGCCAGCCGCGCCGCCTATCGCGGCGATTCCCCCGCGCACTGGCATTATGCCGCCTCCAAGGCCGGGATGGTCGCGATGACCAAGAGCATCGCGCGCGGTTATGCGGCGGAAGGCATCCTGGCCTTCGCCATCTGTCCCGGCTTCACCATGACCGGCATGGCCGAGGACTACCTTGCCAGTCGCGGCGGCGACAAACTTCTCGCCGATATCCCGCTCGGCCGCGTCGCGAGCCCCGGGGAAGTGGCGACCGCCGCCAAATTCCTCGCGTTGGAGGCGCCCCCCTCGATGACGGGCGGCGTAATCGACGTGAACGGCGCCAGCTATGTCCGCTGATCGTACCGCCGCCCAAATCGCTGCGGAGGCGCATCATGCCCGATAGCTGGAAGATCACCCTGCCCTGCACCCGCGCCGAAGCAGAGGCGATCGATGCCGCCGACGATCTGGCGATCGACGCGGTGTTGATGACGACCGAGGAAACCGAGGACGATCATGAACATTGGCGACTCGATGCCTATGTCGAAGACGAACCGAGTGCTCAGATGATCGATGCGATCCGCGCGCTCGCGCCGAGCGCCGCCGGGATCGCACCCGACATCCAGCCACTGGGGGACGCGGATTGGGTGACGCTGAGCCAGGCCGGGCTCGAGCCAATCCATGAAGGCCGCTTCGTCGTCCATACCAGCGCCAACCCGGTCGCCACGCCCCCCGGGGGTCGCGCCTTCCTGATCGACGCCGGCAACGCCTTCGGCACCGGGCATCACGCAACGACCAGCGGTTGCCTGAAAATGCTTGACGGGTTGGCCGACCGCGCCTTCGCCAACGTCATCGACATCGGCACCGGCACCGGCCTGCTCGCCTTCGCCGCCGCGCATTTGTGGCCCGCCGCCCGTATCATGGCGACGGATATCGACCCCGCCGCCGTGGCGGTGACGCGCGAAAATGCGGTGGCGAATCACGTCGCAGGTATAACCCTCGTCACTGCGGACGGTACGCTCGACGACGCGATCATCGCCTCCGCGCCCTACGATCTCGTCATCGCCAACATCCTTGCCGGCCCGCTCGTTTCGATGGCCCCGGAACTGGCGACGATCGCCGACAAGGGCGCAACGATCATCCTCGCGGGCCTGCTGGAAACCCAGCGTCACGCCGTGGTCGATGCCTTCGCCGCCTGCGGCGTCACGCTCGACGCGACCGACCAGCGCG
>NZ_JANYEK010000187.1 GCF_025363195.1 Sphingomonas sp. | reverse complement strand
GGGTGCATTTCGGGGAAGCGCCATTTGACGGGTGGTTTGCCGTCCGGCGCATTTTCTAGGGATGCCATGATGATATCCTACCGGTCCGGGCGCGGCCTGACAACGCTCCTTGCCGATCCCCGCCTGCGAGAAAGCAGCGCGGACGGTTGATCGACGGGCCCCATGCTCCTAGACGCTCCTCCAACCTCCCCAGAATGGACATGAGCAGCATGGCGAAGATCAAGGTTAAGACGCCTGTCGTGGAGATCGACGGCGACGAGATGACGCGGATCATCTGGCAGTGGATTCGCGAACGCCTGATCCTCCCCTATCTCGATATCGACCTCGACTATTACGACCTCGGCATGATGAGCCGCGACGCAACCGACGACAAGATCACCGTCGACAGCGCAAAGGCGATCCAGAAATATGGCGTCGGCGTAAAGTGCGCGACGATCACCCCTGACGAGCAGCGTGTCGAGGAATTCGGCCTAAAGAAAATGTGGAAGTCGCCCAACGGTACGATCCGCAACATCCTGGGCGGCACGATCTTCCGCGAACCGATCGTCATCAAGAACGTCCCCCGCCTGATCCCGGGCTGGACGCATCCGATCGTCGTCGGCCGTCACGCGTTCGGCGACCAATATCGCGCGACCGACTTCCTCGTCCCCGGCCCGGGCAAGCTGCGCCTGGTGTTCGAGGGCGACGACGGCAAGGTGATCGACCAGGAAGTGTTCCAGTTCCCGTCCTCGGGCGTTGCGCTGTCAATGTACAATCTTGACGATTCGATCCGCGATTTCGCTCGCGCCTCGATGCATTACGGCCTGAACCTCAAATGGCCGGTCTATCTGTCGACCAAGAACACTATCCTGAAAGCTTATGACGGGCGCTTCAAGGATCTGTTCGCCGAAGTGTTCGAAAGCGAATTCAAGGACAAGTTCAAGGAAGCGGGCATCGTCTATGAGCATCGCCTGATCGACGACATGGTCGCTTCGGCGCTGAAATGGCACGGCGAGTTCGTGTGGGCGTGCAAGAATTATGACGGCGACGTGCAATCGGATCAGGTTGCACAGGGGTTCGGCTCGCTTGGCCTGATGACCTCGGTGCTGCTCACGCCGGATGGCAAAACCGTCGAAGCCGAGGCGGCGCACGGCACCGTCACGCGCCACTTCCGCCAGCACGAACAGGGCAAGGCGACCTCTACCAACCCCATCGCGTCTGTTTTCGCCTGGACCGGTGGCCTGAAATATCGCGGCAAGTTCGACGGCACGCCCGATGTGACCGAATTCGCCGAATTGCTGGAACGGGTGTGCATCCAGACGGTCGAGAACGGCCACATGACCAAGGACCTGGCGCTGCTGATCGGCCCGGAACAGCCGTGGATGACCACCGAGCAGTTTTTCGAACAGGTTCGCGTGAACCTCGAAACCGCGATGGGCGCACGCGGCTAAGGCCTATGTCCGCTCGCCGGCTCCTGCGTCTGTCCGGGCTGGCGAGCGGACATGCGTGGCCGGAACGCCTGACCGATCACGCGGGCGGGGACCCGGCGCAGCAAGTGGATCCGTTCGACCATCCGGTTCGGCTCAACAGCGGCGCGATGCATCAGTCCTGCCCCGCTAGAGGGATGTCCATGCCTGATCGGCGACATCGCCTGCGTCGCAGCGCCGACCACCCGCAATCGGGGCCGGTGCTGCAACCGGTCGAAGCTAACCCCTTACCAAATCTCCTCGTCCCAGTTTGTCACGCTCTTCGCGACACGCGCGGTTTCCGGTCCCACAGCGCGGACGCTATCGAACAGCGCCGCTAGCCCCTCGGATCGCACTAACCCCGCGCCAGCACAGGCGTCTTCAACCCGGCGCGCGCAAACGGCAATCCGGCAAGCATAAACGCAGCGCCACCTCCGTTAGTCTTCCACCGTATCCAGAGCGTTCCGGTTCATGGGCTGACAACGCCTTTCGATCGCGGTTAGATGTACCGCATGGCTTCACCACTCGACAATCACGGTTTCAGCGACGCCCTCGTCATCCTCGGCGCGGCGGGCATCGTCATACCGGCGTTCGCTCGGTTCAGGATCAGCCCGGTGATCGGCTTTATCCTCGTTGGTCTGCTGGTCGGTCCTTCGGGGTTGGGGGCGTTGGTCGGCGATCATCCCTGGCTATATTATCTGACGATATCGGATCCCCATGCGATCGAGCCGTTTGCCGAGTTCGGCATCACCATGTTGCTGTTTTCAATCGGTCTCGAACTGTCGCTGAAGCGGCTGTGGTCGATGCGCTCGCTGGTGTTCGGCACCGGAGCCGCGCAATTGATCGGCTCCGGCCTGCTGATCGGGCTCGGCCTGTATCTGGTGGGACAAGCTTCGACCGGCGCCGCAGCGCTCGGCAGCGCATTGGCGCTATCATCGACCGCGCTCGTGCTGCCGATCGCGGGAACGAGCAGCCCGGTCGGTCGCTCCGCCTTCGCCATGCTGTTGTTCGAGGATCTGGCGCTCGTGCCGATCATCTTCGTGCTTGCCGCACTCGCGCCGTCCGCCGCCGGAGAAGGCCTCGCCAACATCGTCGGCGTGCTCGGGCGCGGCGCACTGACCGTGGTGGTGATCTTCGTCGGCGGGCGTTTCCTGCTGCCGCGGCTGTTCGCCCAGGCGGCGCGGACCAAAAGCCCGGAACTGTTCCTTGCCGTCTCTCTGCTGGTGGTGATCGTCGCCAGCCTTGCCACTACGGCTGCCGGCCTGTCCCCGATCGTCGGTGCGTTGCTCGCCGGCGTGCTGATCGCCGAAACCGATTACCACAACGAGGTCGAGGTGATCACCGCGCCGTTCAAGGGCCTAGCGCTCGGCGTGTTCCTGATCACCGTCGGCATGAGCCTGAACCTGCAACTGATCGTGGAAAACTGGCTCGGCCTGCTCGCGGCGATCGCTGGCGTCGTAGCGGTCAAAACGGCGGTGACGTTCGGCCTGCTCAAACTGTCGGGCATCCGCAACGGTGTGGCGGCGGAAACCGGCGTCCTGATGGGTAGCCCGTCCGAGACGACGTTGATCGTGCTCGGTACGGCGGCGCAGGCGCAGTTGATCCAGGCCTCGACCGCCAATTTCTGGCAGACCGTCACCGCGATCGGCCTCACGATCACGCCGTTGCTCGCCCAACTTGGCAAGCGGGTTGCGCGCGGCATCGAGAAACGCAGCAGCGACGATGGCGGCGATCTGGAAATCCCGCTCGAAGGGCCCGGCACGGTGGTGATCGGCTTCGGGCGCGTCGGGCGGATGGTCGCCGATATGCTGAAGGTCCACAACCAGCCGTTCATCGCGGTGGAGGCGGATATCGATGCCGTCGCGGCGGCGCGGGCAGAGGGCTATCCGGTGATCTTCGGCGATGTCGCGCGCGGCGAACTGGTTGATCGGCTCAATCTCGGGCGCGCCAAGGCGCTGATCCTGACGATGGACGATCCCGTGCTGTCGGTCCGACTGACGCGCCGGGTGCGCGGCTGGGTGCCCGACCTGACGATCGTCGCCCGCGCCCGCGACACCATTCATGCCGCCGAGCTCTACAAGGCCGGTGCGACCGATGCCGTGCCGGAGACGTTGGAGAGCTCGCTGCAACTGTCGGAGGCGGTGTTGGTCGATCTTGGCGTCGCGGTCGGCCCGGTGATCGCCTCGATCCACGAAAAGCGCGATGAATTGCGCAAGGAAATCCGTGCCGTAGCCGAGATGGACCGCGATCCGCGCCTGAAGCGTCTGCGCCGGGAAACGCCCGGGCCGAGCACGCTGGGCGAGAATATCGCCTGAGCTTCAGCCCGCCAGTGCGGCGCGGATCGCCACAATCGCTTCGTCCGCTTTGCCCCCGTCCGGTCCGCCGCCTTGCGCCATGTCCGCACGCCCGCCGCCGCCCTGCCCGCCGAGCACGCCAACGGCGATGCGCAACAGGTCCACGGCATTGTGGCTGGCGGCAAGATCTGGCGTGACGCCGACGGCGATCGATGCACGACCGTCATTGACTGCGACGATCGCCGCGATGCCGGAGGCGATGCGCTGCTTGGCCTCATCCACCGCGCCGCGCAGGCCCTTGGCGTCGAAATCCTGCAACACTTGGCCGACGAAATTCACGCCGCCCACCTGTTCCGGCCCGGCAGGCACGGTGCCCGCGCCGCCGCCCAGCGCCAGTGCTTTCTTGGCGTCGGCCAGTTCGCGCTCCAGCCGACGACGATCCTCGACCAAAGCCAAAACGCGCGCTGGGACCTCGTCCGGCGTCGCCTTCAACGTCGCGGCCGCCTCGCGCAATTTCTCGTCGCGCCCGGTGAAATATTGCCGCGCGGCCTCGCCGGTCAGCGCCTCGATGCGACGTACCCCGCTCGACACCGCGCTCTCGCCGACGACCTTGAACAGGCCGATGTCGCCGAGCGCCGCGACATGCGTGCCGCCGCACAGTTCGAGCGAATAGGTCTTACCGTCTTCCGCCCCCATCGAGACGACGCGCACTTCATCGCCATATTTCTCGCCAAACAGCGCCATCGCGCCTTCATCGATCGCTTCGTCCGGCGTCATCAGGCGGGTGGAGACGACGCCGTTGCCGCGGATCTGGCGGTTCACATCGGCCTCGACCTCGCCGATCCGCGCCGGATCGATCGCGCCGGGTTGCGAGAAATCGAAGCGCAGCCGGTCGGGCGCGACCAGACTGCCCTTCTGCGCGACATGCAGACCGAGCCGCTGGCGTAGCGCCTCGTGCAGCAGATGCGTGGCGCTGTGGTTGGCGCGGATCTGATCGCGGCGCGCGGTATCGATTTGCAACCTCACCGTATCGCCGACCTTGATTCCACCGGTGGTAATCGTCGCGTTGTGAACGAAGATTCGGCCCAGCTGCTTCGATGTCTCGGTGACGTTTGCGTACAGATTGTTATCGTCGGTTATCGTGCCGGTATCACCGACCTGGCCGCCGCTCTCGCCATAGAACGGCGTCTGGTTGACGATGATCGCCACGGTGTCGCCGGTCGCGGCGTGCTCGACGCGCGCGCCATCCTTGACCAAAGCGACCACCTGCCCCTCACCCGCCGTCGCGGTGTAGCCAAGGAATTCCGTTCCGCCCGAGACTTCGGCGATGTCGAACCAGATATCGTCCGAAGCCTTGGCCCCGGACCCCTTCCACGCCGCCCGCGCCGCGCGCTTCTGTTCCGCCATCGCGGTGTCGAAGCCAGCACGGTCGATGCCGAATCCCTGCGACCGCAGGGCATCCTCGGTCAGATCGTAAGGAAAGCCGAACGTGTCGTAGAGTTTGAACGCGGTTTCGCCCGCCAGGGTCGCGCCCTGTGCCATGTTCGCGGTTGCTTCGTCGAGAAGGCGCAGGCCGTTGGTCAACGTGCGGCGGAACTGCGTCTCCTCCTGCAACAAGGTCGATTCGATCGACGCCTGCGCGCGCAGCAATTCCGGGTACGCCGCGCCCATCTCCGCGATCAGCGCCGAGACCAGCCGGTGCATCAACGGCTCCTTCGCCCCCAGCAAATGCGCGTGCCGCATCGCGCGGCGCATGATCCGGCGCAGCACATAGCCACGCCCTTCATTCGCCGGGAGCACGCCGTCGGCAACCAGGAAGCCCGCGGTGCGCAGATGATCGGCGATGATCCGGTGACTTGCCTGATTGTCCTCCGTCGTCGGCGTCCCCGTCAGCGCGCCTGACGCCGCGATCAGCGCCTTGAACGTATCGGTATCGTAATTGTCGGTGACGCCCTGCAACACTGCGGCGATCCGCTCCAGCCCCATGCCGGTGTCGATCGACGGCTTCGGCAGATCGGCGACGATGACATTGTCCGCCTGCTCGTATTGCATGAACACGAGGTTCCAGATCTCGACGAACCGGTCGCCATCCTCATCCGGGCTGCCCGGAGGACCACCGGGAATGTGATCACCATGGTCGTAGAAAATCTCCGAACACGGCCCGCACGGTCCATTATCGCCCATCGTCCAGAAATTGTCGGAGGTGGGGATGCGAATGATCCGCTCCTCCGGCAGCCCGGCGATCTTGCGCCACAGGTCGAAAGCCTCATCATCGGTGTGATAGACGGTGACGGTCAGCCTGTCCGCCGGAATGCCCCAAGTCTTGGTCAGCAGGGTCCAGGCATGGGTGATCGCCTGGTCCTTGAAATAATCGCCGAACGAAAAATTGCCGAGCATTTCGAAGAATGTGTGGTGCCGCGCGGTGTAGCCGACATTGTCGAGATCGTTATGTTTGCCCCCCGCCCGCACGCACTTCTGGCTCGACGTCGCAGCCGTGTAGGGGCGACTTTCGAGGCCGGTGAACACGTTCTTGAACGGCACCATCCCCG
>NZ_JANYEK010000167.1 GCF_025363195.1 Sphingomonas sp. | reverse complement strand
GGAAGTTCAGCCGGGAGTTCAAGCTCGAGGCGGTGAAGCTGGTGCGGGAGCGCGGGGTGTCGGTGGCGCAGGCCGCCCGCGATCTGGACCTGCACGAGAACGTGTTACGCAAATGGGTCCGCGAAGCGCTCGGTGTTTCGCGCAGCGGCTTTCACGCCTGGCTGGTCCGGGCACCCAGTGCCCGCGCCCGTAGCGATGAGGAGTTCGGCGCCAGGGTCCGCGCCAGCTTCATGGGATTGTCAGGATTTCCGTGTGCGGGCGGGCATGATGGGTACGAGGAGTTCCCCCTATGTCACGACGCAAAGACCCGACGATACCCGACGAGTTGCTCGACCAGTTGCTCGCAGGCGGTGCTGCCAGCGCTGCCTTTGAACAAGGCGCGCTGCTGGATTCCCTGAAGAAGGCGTTGACCGAGCGCGCGTTGAACGCGGAGATGGATCATCACCTCGCCGGCGATGACGGCGTAGGAAACACGCGCGACGGCTACGGCCGGAACACCGTGATGACCGACGCCGGTAAGATGGCGATCAATGTGCCGCGTGACCGTCAGGCCAGCTTCGACCCACAGCTAATCGCTAAGTATCAGCGCCGCTTTCCCGGTTTCGACGAGAAGATCGTGTCGATGTACGCGCGCGGCATGAGCACCCGCGAGATCGTCGGGCAGCTGCACGAGCTGTACGGCATCGACGTATCGCCTGACCTGATCAGCACGGTGACCGACGCCGTGCTGGATGAAGTAGCGACCTGGCAGCAGCGGCCGCTCGATCAGGTCTATCCGCTGGTGTTCTTCGATGCGCTGCGGGTGAAGATCCGCGACGAGGGCATGGTCCGTAATAAAGCGATCCACATCGCGCTGGGCGTCCGTGCCGACGGTGCCAAGGAGGTGCTCGGCCTGTGGCTGGAGCAGAACGAAGGCGCCAGGTTTTGGCTGCGGGTGATGAACGAACTTCGCAACCGTGGCGTCGAGGACATCCTGCTCGCCGTCGTCGACGGCCTGAAGGGCTTTCCCGATGCGATCACCGCGGTATTCCCCGACGCGATCGTTCAGACCTGCATCATTCACCTGCTCAGGAACGCGATGGACTTCGTTTCCTGGAAGGATCGCAAAGGGTTAGCGACGGCGCTGAAGGAGGTCTACCGCGCCACCGACGCCGATACTGCCGAGAAGGCGCTGACGGCGTTTGAGGCCGGCCCCTGGGGCATCCGCTATCCTCCTATCGGCCAAAGTTGGCGGCGCGCGTGGGTCGAGGTCATTCCGTTCTTCGCCTTCCCCGACGAGGTCCGCAGAATCGTTTATAAGACGAACGCGATCGAGGCGCTGAACTGGAAGCTTCGGCGGGCAGTGCGGGCCCGGGGGCACTTCCCCAGCGATGAGGCTGCAACCAAGCTGCTCTTCCTGATCTTGAACCGGTCGGAGAAAGCGTGGAGCTGGCAAAGTAGGCTGCGGCTTTTTTTAGGATATCGCGCTCGGCCTTCAGCCTGGCCAACTCGCGGCGCAGCCGCTCAATCTCTTGGCTAGCTCCGGCTCCATCACGCCGTGCCTAGGGAACGCCGATGCCGGGTCAGCCTGTTGCTCGCGCATCCATTTGCGCGAGCCACGTTCTCGTGCAGGTCCAGATCGCGCACGGCTTGTGCCACCGCCACGCCCCGCTCGCGGACCAACTTCACCGGCTCGAGCTTGAACTCACGGTTGAACTTCCGTTGTTGCATTGTCACCCTCCGGTTCCGAAAACACCTTATCTCGGCGTCCGCGAAACCGGCAGCAGCTCACTGGGCTGCGGCCAAAGACCGAGCCACACACCCTTCGACTGTAGATATTTCCACGTTTGGTGGCACGCTTCATTCGGACGAGAGTGGCACTGCGTCGTATCGCACCACATTCACGGCGAAGAACGCCTTCAATCTGACCCTCAATTTTACAATCTGGTGCAGCTTCAAAGGCACCGCCTTTTTCAGCGGTCGATGTGCAAGAGGCGCCTAATTAGGGAGACACTCGCCTTGACGCTGACCCGCGCGTCGGATAACTGGCCCGACCTCAAATGTATGCGACCAGATCAGTGCCGTAACAGGTCAAATGGTTGCTACAAAAGACGCTACAAAATGTGATGTAACTACACTTATAACTTATTGAATTTGTGTAGTTTTTATTTTCCGGCGGGGTGTCCCACCCTCTCCGCCACGGTATCAACCGAATTTGCCCGAAAGGCCTCGTTACGAATGGCGTATAAGGAACCCAGCTTCCAGGATCGTGCAGCGCTCTCGGCCCAGGCCAAGGAGAAGGCGCTCGAGAAGCTGAAGTCCAAGCCGGCGGTCGACCCGGCGGTCGCCGCTGCCCGCGCCGCCGCGCGCGAGGCGCGTGAAGCCAAGGAAATCCAGCGCCGCGCCGATAAGGCCGCCGCGATCGAACAGGCCCGACTCGACAAGATCGCCAAGGCCGAAGCCGAAGCCGCCGAAGCCGCGGCCGTGATTCAGCGCGCGGAGGATGAAGAGATCGCCAAGAAGGCTGCGCGCGATGCCCGTTATGCGGCGCGTAAGGCCAAACGCTAAGGCTGGCTTCTGCGCCTCGCGTCCAAGGGGCGGGCAGGCGTTATTGCGGGGCGCGAGCATAGATCGCCGGGGTTTAGACCAGCTTCTGGTTCTCCCGGATCGAGATGAGGTCTTCGGGCTCTAAAAAGAAAGCCCCCGCCGATCCTTCGGTGGGGGCTTTCTTGTCTGATATCTCAACGCGGGTCCGGACGGTCGCGAGGACCGCCCGGGCGTTCGACTATCAATAGCTATAGTACATATCGTATTCGACCGGGCTCGGGGTCATTTCCCAACGGGCCACGTCGACCATCTTCAGTTCGATATACGATTCGATCTGGTCCGCGGTGAACACGTCGCCCTTCAGCAGGAAAGCGTGATCCGCGGCCAGGCAGTCCAGTGCCTCCCGCAGCGATGCGCAGACGGTCGGCACCTCGGCGAGTTCCGCCGGCGGCAGATCGTACAGGTTTTTGTCCATCGCCTCGCCCGGATGGGTCTTGTTCTGGATGCCGTCCAGACCCGCCATCAGCAATGCCGCATAACAGAGGTACGGATTGGCCATTGCGTCCGGGAAGCGCACTTCGACGCGTTTCGCCTTGGCACCGGTGCCGTAGGGAATGCGGCACGAGGCGGAACGGTTGCGGGCCGAATAGGCTAGCAGCACAGGCGCTTCGTAACCCGGAACCAGCCGCTTGTAGCTGTTGGTCGACGGGTTGGTGAACGCGTTCAGCGCCTTGGCATGCTTGATGATCCCGCCGATGAAATACAGGCAGGTGTCGCTCAGGCCCGCATAGCCGTTGCCCGCGAACAGCGGGTTGCCCTTTTCCCAGATCGACAGATGGGTGTGCATCCCAGATCCGTTATCTTCCTTGATCGGCTTGGGCATGAACGTGACCGTCTTGCCATAAGCCTGTGCGACCTGATGGCAGACGTATTTGTAGATCTGCATGCGATCGGCGGTCAGCGTCAGGGTGCCGAAGGTGAGACCCAATTCGTGCTGCCCGGCGGCGACCTCGTGGTGATGCTTGTCGCACGGCAGGCCCATTTCGAGCATGGTTGAGACCATCTCGCCACGGATATCGACTGCGCTGTCGACCGGGCCGACCGGGAAATACCCACCCTTGGCACGCGGACGGTGGCCGAGATTTCCGCCTTCATAGGCGGTGCCGGTGTTGGTAGGCAGCTCGATATCGTCGATCTTGTAATAAGACGTCGCGTAGCTGGTTTCGAACTGCACATTGTCGAACATGAAGAATTCGGCTTCCGGCCCGATATAGATCGTGTCGCCGATGCCGGTGGTCTTGAGATAGGCTTCCGAACGCTTGGCGGTCGAGCGCGGATCGCGGGCATAAAGTTCGCCGGTCGAAGGCTCGACGATGTCACACACCAGGATCAGCATTGGCGTCGCGGAGAAAGGATCGGTCCACACGGCGTCGAGATCCGGTTTCAGGATCATGTCGGATTCGTTGATCGCCTTCCAGCCCTCGATCGAGGAGCCGTCGAACATGAAGCCGTCGTCCAGTTCGTCCTCGCCGACGACACCGGCGACCATCGTCAGATGCTGCCATTTACCCTTGGGATCGGTGAACCGCAAATCGATCCACTCGATTTCTTGTTCCTTGACCATCTTCAGGACGTCTTTTGCCGTATTCGCCATGAGAATTCGTGCCTTTCGTTATCGATAGTCTGCCCGACCGAATCGGGAATGAAATTGCCCTGACGCCGGTTACGCTGTCACGAAATGCTGCGCTGCGTCAAATCGCTGCCGCACAAATTTTCGGTGATCAAATCGTCCCGATCAAATCGCATCATCGTTGCGTTCGCCCGTGCGGATGCGCAGCGCGGTCTCCACCGGGATGACGAAAATCTTACCGTCGCCGATGCGTCCGGTCTGTGCGGCGGCGGCGATCGCCTCGACCACGCGCTCGGCCAGCGCGTCCTCGACGACCACTTCGAGTTTCACCTTGGGGAGGAAATCGACGACATATTCCGCACCGCGATACAGCTCTGTATGGCCCTTCTGGCGCCCGAAGCCCTTGGCCTCGGTTACGGTGATGCCGCTGACGCCGACTTCGTGCAGCGCCTCCTTCACCTCATCCAGTTTGAACGGCTTGATGATCGCTTCGATCTTTTTCACGAAATGGCCCCTCGGATGGGCGAAACGACACGTCGCCCGTGCGCGCCTCTTACAACAAACGTGCCAGTCGCGCGAGGGGTGTGCACGGCGTGGGAAGAGGGGTTTGACGGGTTAACAGATGCCTAACGCGGGGGCAGGGCGTCGCAGGTGCCTGCTTTTGAGGCAGGAGATTGCGTGGCGCTGCACCGCGGCAGAGCCGCGTCGTCGGTGGCGGCTGTTGACCGCACCGACCATCGCGCCGAAAGGGCCCGGATTTCGCGCGCACTAGCCCCTTGGCCGGCGCATTTAATATGGCGGCTGGTTGAACCCGCCGGGGCTGAGCGTGAAGATCTCGCAGCCATCATCGGTAATCCCGATCGAGTGTTCGAACTGCGCGGACAGCGACCGGTCGCGCGTCACCGCCGTCCAGCCGTCGTCGAGCAGCTTGACGTCAGGGCGGCCGATGTTGATCATCGGTTCGATCGTGAAGATCATGCCCGGTTTCAGTTCCGGCCCGGTCCCCGGTCGCCCGACATGCACGACCTCCGGTGAGTCGTGGAACAGTTGCCCCAGCCCATGCCCACAGAAATCGCGCACCACGCCATAGCGATGCTTTTCGGCATGGCTCTGGATCGCGTGCGCGACGTCGCCCATCGTGTTGCCGGGCTTCGCCTGCCCGATGCCGAGCATCAGGCATTCATAGGTCACGTCGACCAGCCGCTTCGCCTTGATCGGAACGTCGCCCACGAGATACATCCGGCTCGAATCACCGTGCCAGCCATCGACGATCGGCGTAACGTCGATATTGACGATGTCGCCGCTCTTCAGCGTCTTCACGCCAGGAATGCCGTGGCACACGACATGGTTGATCGAGATGCAGCTGGCATGCGTATAGCCGCGATACCCCAATGTCGCCGGCACGCCACCGCGCTCGACGATGAAATTCCGTACCAGATCGTCAATCTCCGCCGTGGTAACGCCCGGCACGACATGCGGTATGACCATATCGAGCGTTTCCGCAGCGAGCCGGCCGGCCTTATGCATCGCATCGAAGGCGTGGCGGCCATGGAGTTTGATCGCGCCGGTGCGGCCTTGCGGGGCGTCGGCAGTGACGGTTACGTATTCGGTCATGCTCGGGGCTATAACAAAGGCGGGCAGGCTTTGCGAGATGGCGCGCGAGCGGCTATGCCCAATTCATGACACTCCCCATCACGACACGCATCTGGACCGCCGCCCTGCTGGTGATCGGCGACGAAATTCTTTCCGGCCGGACGCAGGACAAGAATGTCGCGCAGATCGCGCTCTGGCTCAACGTGCAGGGCATCCGCCTGGCCGAAGTGCGCGTCGTGGCGGACAAGACGGACGCGATCGTCGAGGCGGTGAACATCCTGCGCGCACGCAACGATTACCTCTTCACCACCGGCGGCATCGGCCCGACGCATGACGACATCACCATCGACGCGATTGCTGAGGCCTTGGGCGTGGCGGTCATGCATCACCCTCAAGCGGTGGCGGTGCTGGAACGCTATTACGAGACGCGCGGCGGTTTGACCGAAACACGCAAGCGCATGGCGCGGGTTCCGGAAGGCGCGGGACTGATCGAGAATCGCATGTCGGGCGCGCCCGGTATCCATATCGAAAACATCTTCATCATGGCCGGCGTGCCGCACATCACCGCCGGCATGCTCGACGCGCTGACCGGCACGCTCGAGGGCGGGCGCCCGGTGGTCAGCCGCACGATCGGTTGCTGGGTGGCGGAGAGCGAGGTCGCCGATCTGCTCGGCGCG
>NZ_JANYEK010000151.1 GCF_025363195.1 Sphingomonas sp. | reverse complement strand
CTGCTCGAGCACCCACGCCACGCCGCCCTTGCCGGATTGTGAATTGACCCGGATCACCGCTTCGTAGCTGCGCCCGAGATCGGCCGGGTCGATCGGGAGGTAGGGGACTTCCCAGAAATCGTCGTTGCGCTCGGCCTGCGCTGTGAAACCCTTCTTGATCGCATCCTGATGGCTGCCCGAAAACGCGGTGAACACCAGATCACCGGCATAGGGCGTGCGCGGGTGGACCGGGATATTGGTGCAATAGTTCACCGTGTTGACGATCTCATCGATATCCGAGAAGTCGAGTTTTGGATCAATGCCTTGGGTATACATGTTGAGTGCGACTGTAACGAGATCGCAATTTCCGGTGCGTTCGCCATTGCCGAGCAGGCATCCCTCCACGCGGTCGGCACCGGCCATCAGACCGAGTTCGGCGGCCGCGACGCCGGTGCCGCGATCGTTATGGGTGTGCAGCGAAATCACCACGCTGTCGCGGTTCGGGATGTGCGCTGCGAACCATTCGATCTGGTCGGCATAGATATTGGGCGTGGCGCATTCGACCGTGGCGGGCAGGTTGAAGATGATCGGCCTGTCCGGCGTCGGCTTCAGGACGTCCATCACTGCGGCGCAGACTTCGACCGAGAAATCGAGTTCGGCGGTGGAGAAGGTTTCCGGACTGTATTCGAACGTCCAGTCGGTTTCGGGTTGTGCGGCGGCACAATCGCGCAGAATCTTGGCACCCTCTACGGCGATAGCGCGAACTTCGTCGCGGGTCATGCCGAAGACGATCTTGCGCCATGCCGGGCTGACC
Source organism: Sphingomonas sp. (assembly GCF_025363195.1). GTDB lineage: Bacteria > Pseudomonadota > Alphaproteobacteria > Sphingomonadales > Sphingomonadaceae > Sphingomonas. The sequence goes on along the minus strand of NZ_JANYEK010000151.1, from coordinate 18,456 downwards.
GCATTGTAGAGATGGACGATGGCGCGCGGTGCGCCCTTCAAGCTCTCGAAGCTCTTTTCGATCAGGTCGCGGCGCGATTGGGTGAGCACCTGAATGTGCACGTCGTCGGGAATGCGGCCATCCCGCACGAGCCCGGAGATGAAATCGAATTCGGTCGCGCCCGCGCTGGGAAAACCGACCTCGATTTCCTTCAGGCCGATCTTGCACAGCAGATCGAACATCCGTGTCTTCTTTTCCGCATTCATCGGATCGATCAGCGCCTGATTGCCGTCGCGCAGATCGGTCGAAAGCCAGCGCGGCGGACACGTGATCGTCTTCGACGGCCATTGGCGGTCAGGCAGCTCGATCTGGGGAAAAGGGCGGTATTTCACGGAAGGGTCACGCAGCATCGGGTGTCTCGCAGAACTTCGGGTCGTCGTTCGGGGCGGTACTGTCTCTTAGGCGGGTCACGCGCGGCCCGAGAGCACACGGCGAGTGTTCGCGCCTAAGGGCGCGTAAGTCGAAGCTGCGAGAGGCGTAGGCCGTGGCTCATGGCACACGGCCTAGCGTGGGCGGACGCAGACTGTCCAGCCGGTATTTATCGCCAATACCGGCGATCGCGATCTGCCAGACGGCGAAATCACGATCGACTTGTTAGTATTCGGCCTCGAACCTAGCATTCATCGTCCGGTCGACCTTACCCCGGACAAGCGTCGTAAGGCCATCGATACCACAGTTGCGGTCAGGTCCCATCGCCGGGCGGGGCGATCAATTCTTCGCCTTGTCGACCAATGCGTTCTTGCCGATCCACGGCATCATGCCGCGCAGCTCACTGCCGATCTTCTCGATCGGATGCGCCAAGGCCTGCTTGCGCGCGGCCTTCAGTTCGGGCTGGCCAGCGCGGTTTTCGAGGATGAAGTTTTTGACGAAGCGGCCCGACTGGATGTCGGCCAGCACGCGCTTCATTTCGGCCTTGGTTTCCGCCGTGATGATGCGTGGGCCGGTGGTGATGTCGCCATATTCGGCGGTATTGCTGATCGAATAGCGCATATTGGCGATACCGCCCTCATACAGCAGATCGACGATCAGTTTGGTTTCGTGGAGGCATTCGAAATAGGCCATTTCCGGGGCGTATCCGGCCTCGACCAGTGTCTCGAAACCTGCCTGGATAAGGTGCGTGATGCCGCCGCAGAGGACAGCCTGCTCGCCGAACAGGTCGGTTTCGCATTCCTCGCGGAAGTTGGTTTCGATGATACCCGAGCGGCCACCACCGACGCCGGATGCGTAGGCGAGGGCGATGTCATGCGCGTTGCCGCTCTTGTCCTGGTCGATCGCGATCAGGCAGGGGACGCCGCCGCCACGGACATATTCGCTGCGCACGGTGTGGCCGGGGCCCTTGGGCGCGATCATGATGACGTCGAGATCGGCGCGCGGCTCGATTAGGCCGAAATGCACGTTCAGCCCATGCGCGAAGGCGATCGTCGCACCTTGCTTGAGATTGTCGTGCAGATCCTCGGCATAGATTGCGGCCTGATGCTCGTCGGGGGCGAGGATCATGACGATATCGGCCCAGGCGGCGGCGTCCTTGTTCGATTTCACCGCGAAGCCGGCGTCGATCGCCTTTTTGGCGGTGGCCGATCCTTCGCGAAGGGCGATGGCGACATCCTTGACGCCGCTGTCGCGCAAATTCTGGGCATGGGCATGGCCCTGCGAGCCGTAGCCGACGATGGCGATCTTCTTGTCCGAGATCATGTTGAGATCGGCGTCGCGGTCATAATATACGCGCATTTTAATTCCCTTTTCTTTCCCTCTTCCTGTGGGAGAGGATACGGAGACTTGGCGGCTTGCCGCCTAGTCGGAGTTGGTGAGGGTGACGGGGCGCGAGGGCGTCACCCTCACCCTCCCACGCCTTCGGCGCGGGCCCCTCCCTCTCCCAAAGGGAGAGGGATTGTTTGTTCAGGCCGGGTCTTTCCCCCGCGCGATGGCGACGATGCCGGTCCGGGCGACCTCGATCAGACCGACTTCGCGCATCAGGGTGATGAACGTGTCGATCTTCTCGCGTCCACCGGTAACCTCGAACACGAAACTGGTCGTCGTCGCATCGACAACGCGGGCGCGGTAGACGTCGGCGAGGCGCAGCGCCTCGATACGATGATCGCCGCTGCCGCGCACCTTCACTAGGGCCAGTTCGCGTTCGACGTGCGGGCCCAGCGCGGTCAGGTCGGTGACACTATGCACCGGGATCAGCCGGTCGAGCTGCGCGAGGATCTGCTCCATCGTCTCGGCCGATGCTGACGTGACGATCGTGAGGCGGCTGACGGCATGATCGGCGGTAACGTCCGACACGGTCAGGCTCTCGATATTATATCCACGCGCCGTGAACAGTCCGGCGATCCGCGCGAGGATGCCGGGTTCGTTGTCGACCATCACCGCTAAGGTGTGACGAGATGCGGTTTCGGTTTTGATGTGCATCAAACAAGCGCCTTCGCTTCGTCGTCCATTTCGCCGGAGACTTCTTCCGCCTGCAGGATCATATCGGTGTGTGCCGCTCCGCTCGGGATCATCGGGAAACAATTGGCGAGTTTCGCGACCATGCAATCGACCATCACCGGGCCGTCATGCGCGAGCATCGCGGCGATGCCGTCTTCCAGCTGGTCGGGCTGTTCGATGCGGATGCCCTTCCAGCCATACGCCTCGGCCAGCTTCACGAAATCGGGCAGAGCGTCGCTGTAACTCTCCGAATAGCGGCTGGAATAGGTCAGTTCCTGCCACTGGCGAACCATGCCCATATATTGATTGTTGAGGATGAAGACCTTCACCGGAAGGCGATATTGCGTCGCCGTGGCCAGTTCTTGAATATTCATCTGGATCGAGGCTTCGCCAGCGATGTCGATGCACAGCGCCTTGGGATTGCCGAGCTGCGCACCGATCGCGGCGGGCAGGCCGTAACCCATCGTGCCGAGCCCGCCGCTGGTCAGCCATTTGTTCGGCGCTTCGAAACCGAAATGCTGTGCGGCCCACATCTGGTGCTGGCCCACTTCGGTGCTGATGATGGGGCTGCGTTGGTGCGTCGCCTCCCACAGCGCGCGGATCGCGCGTTGCGGCATGATCTCGGTGGTGCCGTCGGTGAAATCGAGACTACCGCGCGCACGCCATTCGTTGATGCGCGTCCACCAGCCCTTTAAGTCCGGCTTGGGGTGGCGCCGTGATTTGTAGACGCGGACCATGTCTTCCAGCGCGTGGCCGACATCGGCGATGATCGGCAGGTCGACGCGAACGTTCTTGTTCACGCTGGAACGGTCGATATCGATGTGGATCTTGCGGGACAGCGGGCTGAACGCATCGAGCCTGCCGGTCACGCGATCGTCGAAGCGTGCGCCGAGGCAGACGATCAGGTCCGCCTTGTTCATCGCCAGATTGGCTTCATAGGTGCCGTGCATGCCGAGCATGCCGAGCCACGCCTCGCCGCTGGCCGGATAGGCGCCGAGGCCCATTAGCGTCGAGGTGACCGGGGCGCCGGTGATGCGGGCGAGTTCGCGTAACAACTGGCTCGCCGCCGGTCCGGAATTGATGATCCCGCCGCCGGTATAGAAGATCGGACGTTCGGCGGCGGCGAGCATGTCCACGGCCTGTTCGATCAACGCCGGGTCGGCCTTGATCTGCGGGCGATAGGTCTTGTGCTTGATCGGGCCGGGCTTGGTGTAGCGGGCGCTCGCGACCTGCACGTCCTTGGGCACATCGACCACGACCGGGCCGGGGCGTCCCGAGGTGGCGATATGGAACGCCTCGTGCAGGATCGGCCCGAGCGAGGCAGGATCCTTCACAAGGTAATTGTGCTTCGAACAATGCCGCGTGATGCCGACGGTGTCTGCCTCCTGAAAGGCATCGGTGCCGATCAGTGCGGTCGGCACCTGCCCGGTGATCACGACCATCGGGATCGAATCCATCAGTGCGTCGGTGATGCCGGTGACCGCGTTGGTCGCGCCGGGGCCGGAGGTGACCAGAACGACGCCGGGCTTGCCGGTCGAACGTGCATAGCCCTCCGCCGCATGCGTTGCCGCCTGTTCGTGGCGGACGAGGATGTGCCTGATGCGTCCCGACCTGAACAAGGCGTCGTAGATCGGCAGCACGGCCCCGCCGGGATAGCCGAACACGATCTCCACGCCGAGATCGCACAGCGCCTCGACCAGGATATCGGCTCCACTCTTTTCCGCGTTCATCACACCAGCCCTCGTTATGCCGCGCTGCAATAGCTGTTTGGCGGAGGTGCGGCTACCCGTATGATTCGTACACGTCAAGCATTATGAACGTAATATTCTATCGTAATGAGCAGTATAATTGGATAAATCTGACGTCAAGAGGAGCGGCCAAGAGGCTGGTGGCTGGTTGCGGAACCAGGTGAACTGACGTTTGGCATATTGGCGCGTGGCGAGACGCAGCGCGTCAAGCGCTTGGGCTCGGGAGGTTTTGCCGTTGAGCCAGTTGGCGATGTCCTGAACCCCAATCGCCCGGCGGACGGAGAGATTGGGGGTAATGTCGCGGCGGACCAGCAATGCCGCGACCTCCGCGACCGCGCCGTCCTCCAGCATCGCCTCGGCACGGGCGTCGCAGCGGGCGAGCAGCCAGTCGCGGTCGGGCAGCAGGATGGCTGGGATCAGGTCCACCGAGTCCGCAATCCCGCCTTGTCGGTGCGCCTGCCATTCGGCCAGGGTGCGGCCGGTGGATCGTATGACTTCCAGCGCGCGGGCGACACGGGTGGTGTCGGCCGGGGCGAGGCGAGCGGCGGCGTCGGGGTCGGCGTGTCGGAGGCGCGCATGGGCCTCGGCGACGGGCAGGGCGCGGACCTGTTCGCGGACCGCGGAGTCGATTTCCGGTATCGGGGCGATGCCGTCGAGCAGGGTTCGGATGTAGAGGCCGGTGCCGCCGACGAGGATCGGCAGTTTGCCCGCAGCGTGCGTTTCGGCGATCGCTCGTCGGGCATCCCCGGCCCAGCGCGCGGCGGAACAGCTTTCCGCGCCGTCGATATAGCCGAAGAGGCGATGCGGCACGCGGGCCTCGTCCGCCGTGCTCGGGCGGGCGGAGAGGATCCGCAGGTTGGAGTAAACCTGCGCGCTGTCGGCGTTGACGACCACACCGTCGTGACGCTCGGCAAGGTCCATCGCCAGCGCGGACTTGCCGCTGGCGGTCGGCCCTGCGATGAGCGCAAGCCGGGGTAGGGATTGCACCATGTTCATTGCAACGCTGATAGCACCGGGGACGTTGGCCGGGGGCGATATTTCGGATGCGCGCGATCGATTGGCCGAGGCCGGGTGCGGGCCGGTCGAAGCGGTGTGGATCGACGATGGATTCGCGGCGGATATCGGCTTTGCCGTCACTCCGGATGCTGCGCTTATGGCACTGGGTGGCGCGTTTCCCGGCAGCGACGTGGTGGTGCAACGCGCGGCGGAGCGCGAAAAGAAAATGCTCGTCGCCGACATGGATTCGACCATGATCACGGTCGAATGTATCGACGAGCTGGCCGATTATGCGGGGATCAAGGGCCAGATCGCCGAGATCACAGAACGTGCGATGCGCGGAGAGCTGGATTTCGAGGCGGCGCTGGATGCACGCGTCGCGTTGCTCGAAGGGCTGGACGAAGCGGCGATCGAGACGTGCCTGCGCGAGCGTGTGGTGATCATGCCCGGCGCGGCGGCTCTGGTGCGGACGATGCAAGCGCGCGGCGCCCTGACGATTCTGGTATCGGGCGGCTTTACCCGGTTTGCCGAGCCGGTCGCGGCGAATATCGGGTTCGACCGCGCGATCGCCAACCGGTTGGTGATCGCAGACGGCGCACTGACGGGCAAGGTCGCCAAGCCGATCGTCGGATCGCACACCAAGCTGGAGACGTTGCTGGCGGCGACTGCCGAGCGCGGGCTATCGACGGAAATGACGCTGGCGGTGGGTGACGGGGCGAATGATCTGGCGATGATCGAGCGTGCCGGGCTTGGCGTGGCCTATCATGCCAAGCCGATCGTCGCCGCGGCGGCGGCAGCGCGGGTGGATCATAACAATCTGACGGCGTTGTTATATGCGCAGGGCATCAAGCGCGCAGATTGGGTGGGCGGGTAATTCCCGCCGCACACGCCGTAATCCTGACACGAGCTGGTGTTCACCTTGTTGGGAGAATCAGTCGCTCCGACGTTCCCCGGCATTCGAAGCGAAAAATTATCTATGCTGTGAAGACGAGCGCCAAACGCGATCAGGATGATGTTGGAAAGGTGCGGGGTTTCGTCCTCAGCCCTCCGTCGGCAGGCAGGGCTTGGTGGCACCGCACGCCCGCGCCGCCTCGGCCCGGTTCGCGAATGGACCGACGAGCAGGCGGGTGAGCGCGCCCGCTTTGACATAATACGGCGTGCGGTCGGGAAAGCGTCCGCTGATCTGCGCCCATAATTTGCGCGCATTGCCAAGATCGCCGAACGCGCCGAGCTGGATGCGCCAATGGCCGCCGGGCGCTGCGGTCGGCAGCGCCGCCATGCGGGTGGCGACGATGATCGGGCGCGGTTGGGCGACCCTGGGGGCTGGTGGTGGGGCGGTGTCGTAGCTCGACGGCGGAAGCTCGGCGCTTCGGATCGAGGTGGGGGTATCCTGTCTGGCGATGTCCATTGGCGGCAAGGTGTATCGCAGCCCCTCGGCCTCATAGTGGCGGGCGAGGATCATGCCCTGCTGGCGATCTTCCAGCGGAATGTACTGGTCCATCTGCGACAGCACTTTGGATGCAGACGGAACGTCAGCAGCGGACGCACGCACCATCAGACCATAAGCGCGGGGGTAATCCCGCGACACGCCGTCGCCGTTGAACAGCATCGTGCCGAGCACGAGCTGTGCGCGTGGCTCGCCGCGGGCGACCGATTTTTCCAGCCACGGCACCGCCGCGGCACGGTCGCCGCGATCGAACAGTGCGAGGCCGTAATTCACCTCCGCTTGCGGCAGGCCCTGCAATGCGGCCTTGCGATACCAGCTTTCGGCCATCGCCATGTCGGTCGGTACGCCGCGCCCAAGCTTATAGGCTTGGCCCAAATTGAACTGCGCCTGCGCATCGCCGGCGATTGCGGACGGTCGCCATTCCTCGGCCGCCTTGCGATAATCTCCATCATTCCACAGATCGATGCCATGTTTGACGTCGGCCAGCGCTGCGCCGGACGTGGTTGCTGTCAGCGCGGCAAGAGCCACCAGAGCGCGATACCGCATGATAAATCCCCGACGCGAAAACTTGGCGACCGTCCATCTTTTTAGCAAAACTTGGTAAACGGATCGTTACCATTCATCCTCCGGCCGGCACTCATCGGCGACGTTAACGTCTTCTTGAGAGGTGGCGTGCGATCTCGGACCCTCGAATTGGGGAGTTCTTTGGACACATGCGCGTTCTCGCGATGGCATCACAGAAAGGCGGGTCTGGAAAGACCACGCTATCCGGTCATCTGGCCGTACAGGCTCAGCTGGCTGGCGCCGGCCCGGTCGTGCTGATCGATATCGATCCACAAGGGTCGCTGTCCGATTGGTGGAACGAGCGCAGTGCGGAATATCCCGCCTTCGCCCAGACCACGGTCGCGCGGCTTGCCGCCGATCTCGAAGTGCTGCGTCAGCAGGGCTTCAAGCTGGCGATGATCGATACGCCGCCGGCGATCACAATGGCGATCCAGAGCGTGATCGCTGTGGCCGAACTGATCGTGATCCCGACGCGTCCTTCGCCGCACGATCTGCGCGCCGTGGGGGCTACGGTTGATCTTTGCGAGCGCGCCGGCAAGCCATTGCTGTTCGTCGTCAACGGCGCGACGCCCAAGGCCAAGATCACCTCCGAAGCCGCTGTCGCATTGTCGCAGCACGGCACCGTTGCCCCGGTGACCATTCACCACCGCACCGATTTCGCCGCGTCGATGATCGACGGACGGACCGTGATGGAATGCGATCCCAACAGCCGATCTGCAGGGGAAGTGCAGGCCTTATGGTCGTATATCTCCGACCGGTTGGAGAAGAATTTCCGGCGTACCGTGTTCGCCGCCCCCGGTGCCGGGGGCTATGTGCCGCAACGCACTGCCGGAGGGGGCTTCGGCCGCCGGGTCGTCAGTTGAGGAGCGCGGATATGATGGGAACCCAAAAACCGCTCGCTTCGCTGTCTTCGACCTTGCTCGCCCGAAAGGGCACCGCCCGTCCGGCGATGCGCCCGCAGGGATTTGGCGGCTTCGGCGCACCGCAGGGCGTGCACGACGATCTCGGCTGGAACGACATGGGTGAGAGCGAGCCAGCTGCCCCTTCATTGGTCGCCGTGCCGACAGTGCTGGTGCAACGCGAAGCGTTGGAGGAGGAGTTTGCGGCTCCGGTTATCGAAGACACGGTCGAGGTTCCGATGGCCGGCACGGCGCGCGAACAACCGGTAAACGATGCGCTCATAGGCGAGGCACCGGAAGTCCAACCACAGCCTGACAAGGTTCCGGCGCGTAAATCGGTTTCCGTCGCCACCGCGACGCGGATCGGGCGGGAGACTCGTGCCAAGCATAAGGGCGCCGCAAAGTCTGCCTTCACGCTCCGCCTCGATGCCGATCGTCACCTGATGTTGCGGCTGGCCAGCGCGCTGGAAAACCGCTCCGCGCAGACGCTCGTCACCGCGGCACTAGACGCTTTCTTAACCACTTTGCCCGATGTTGCGGACTTGGCCAGCCAGGTTCCGAGCCGGGCAACGAAGTGATCCGATAGGGGATTTCCCATGAAGACCCGCGCAATTTTCGCCCTTGGCCTTTCGACGCTGGCTTTCGCCGGTACGATGGCGGCCTTCGGGGATAGCGGAGCCGCCTTTGCCGGCAGTGCCGACCAGACCAAGATGGCCCAGAAGCAATTCGATTCCGCGCGTAAGGCGCTGTCGAACGGCAACCCGCAGGCAGCGGTGAAGTTCAGCGAAGCGGCGGTCAGCTATGATCCCGGCGTCATCGCGTATCGCCTGATGCTGGGGCAAGCTTATCTGAAGGCCGGTCGCTTCACCTCGGCTCATGCGGCATTCAGCGACGCGCTGGTGCTGGAGCCGACTAACGGTAAAGCGGCACTCAACCTTGCGCTGGTGGAAATCGCGGAAGGCAATTGGGAGGGTGCGCGTCATACGCTCGATGCCCATAGCGCGACCATATCGGTGGCCGATCGCGGGCTGGCGATGGCGCTCGCGGGCGATCCCGTTGGGGCGGTGGAAGTGTTGAATGCAGCAGTCCGCTCGCCCAATGCCGATGCCAAGACACGACAAAATTTTGCGCTGGCCCTCGCGTTGGCGGGTCGCTGGCAGGATGCCAAGACGGTGGCAGCAATGGACGTCGCGCCCGGCGATCTCGATGCCCGCATCCTGAAATGGGCTGCATTTGCCAATCCGAAGTCCGCGTCCGATCAGGTCGCTTCCTTGCTCGGCGTGACGCCAATGGTCGATCCCGGTCAGCCGGTTGCGCTGGCGCTGGCCGGCCGCGGCAACGTCGCGGTCGCATCGGTCGACAGCTTCACGCCAAAGGCCCAGCCGGAAGCGGTGGCGGTCGCCGCCGAAATGGGCACGCCGGTGGTTCAAGCGCCTGCGGCCGAGCCGGTGGCGGTGATGGCCTCCGTATCCAGTGTCAGTTTCGCGCCGCGCAGTGAGGTCGTGCAGGTTCTGCCGGCCCGCGCGGTGAACACGGTTCCGGCCAAGCGCGAAATCGCTCCGGGGGTCGCTGCCCCTTTGGTCGTCGGCAAGTCCAAGTCAGTGGTGAAGGGGTTCGTCGCACCCAAGGCCGGGCCGAGCGCGGTCGGCGCTGCGATGGCCACCACCAAGGGCAACTACTTCGTCCAGCTCGGCGCGTTCGAAAGTGCCGCCGTCGCGAAGGACGCGTGGGGCCGCGCGCGCCGCGTCTCCAGCTTCGGTGGGCATGCTCCATCGGGCGCGCAGTTCGCTGGCAAGACCGGGACATTCTATCGCCTGTCGGTCGGCGGATTCGCTCGTGGCGAGGCCGATGCGATGTGCCGTAGCTATCGTGCCAAGGGCGGGGCGTGCTTCGTGCGCACCGGCGCGGGGGACAGCACCCCGGCGTGGACCAAGGCGGCGGTCAAGGTTCCGGTGGCGGTGACGTCTCCTGTCGGGGCGAAGGCTGTGGCCAAGGGGCCAGCGAAGGTTCCAGTCCCCGCCCAGGCTTCCAAGGCTCCCAAGGCGGCGGTGAAGTCCGCGGCCAAAGCACCGGCCAAGCCCGTCAAGAAGGGCTGATCTTTCCGATCGCGCTCAGAACAAAGCGGTTCCGCCCTTCCACAGGCGCAACACTTTGCCCTGCACCGGCAGGCCGTCGAATGGCGTGTTGCCGGCGAGCGCGACCATTTTGTCGGCGTCGATCAGCCACGGTGCGCTGGCATCGAACAGCATCAGGTCGGCGGGCATGCCCATCGCCAATGTACCCGTCTCCACGCCCAGGATTCGTGCGGGCGCGGCGGACAACATCGTCACCATCCGCTCGATCGTAATCAGTTCGTCGCGCACCATGCCGAGCGACAGTGCGAGCAACGTCTCCGCCCCCGCCATACCATTGGCCGAATCCGCGAAGGGCAGCCGCTTTTCCTCCGGGCCACGCGGGTCGTGGCCCGAACACAGCACGTCGATCGTCCCGTCTGCCAGCGCCGCGAGGCACGCCTGACGATCGCTCTCGTCGCGTAACGGTGGCGACAGATGGGTGAAGGTGCGAAAATCGCTCATCGCGATATCCGACAGCAGGAGGTGCGCGGGGGTGATGCCGCAGGTTACGTGCACGCCGCGCCGCTTCGCCGCACGGACCAACTCGAACCCCGCCGCCGTCGTCACCTGACGGAAGTGAACCTTTGCGCCGGTATCTTCTGCCAGCATCAGGTCGCGTGCGATTGCCAGCGGTTCGGCTAGGGCGGGGGCGGAAGGGAGCCCCATGCGCGTTGCCGTCTCGCCCGCCGTGGCGACCGCCGTGCCGACGACCCCGCCATCTTCTGCTTGCGCCACCACCGTCAGGCCGAGGTCTCCGGCATAGGCCAGGACCTTGCGCATGACGCCCGAGTCCGCGATCCACCGCTCCCCCGTGCCGACCGCCTTGGCGCCCGCCGCCGCGTTCATCGCCATTTCGGCAAGGTCTTTGCCCGCCAGCCCCTTGGTCGCGCTGGCGATCGGGTGGATCCACAAACCGGGCCGCCCGATCAGCGCCGCACGCTGCACCACGCCGGGTTCGTCGAGCACGGGTGTCTGGTCCGGCATCAATCCGACGCGAACGATGCCGCCGGCGTGGAAGGCGGGAATGTCGATCGTGAATACGCCGAGATCGACGATCGCGGGCGCGAGTGTCTTGCCCCTGCAATCCACCGTCGCGATGCCCTCGGGAAGGTCGAACAGCCCGGTCGCGGCGATCGTGCCGTCCAGCACCAGTACGCCGCCTTCGGAAATGCCCTCGACCGGGCAAACGAGTTCGGCGTTCAGGAGCGCGACATCGCGGATCATGACCAACCCTTCACGCCGCGCGCGCGGCGCGTCAGCACGTCTAGGCAGGCCATGCGCACCGCCACGCCCATCTCGACCTGTTCGGTGATCGCGGATTGCTCGGGGTGATCGGCGACCGCGCTATCGATCTCGACGCCGCGGTTCATCGGTCCCGGATGCATCACCAGCGCGCCGGGCTTGGCCTTGTCCAGCCGCTTGAGCGTCAGCCCGTAGCGCAGGTGGAATTCGCGATTTGAAGGGACGAAGCCACCCGCCATCCGCTCGTTCTGCAACCGCAGCATCATGACCACATCGGCACCTTCCAGCGCGGTATCGAAATCGGTGAACGGCGTCACGCCCATCCGCTCGATCCCGGCGGGCATCAGCGTGGAGGGTGCGCAGACGCGGACCTCGGCAGCGAGCGCGGTGAGCGCGAGAATGTTCGACCGCGCGACGCGGCTGTGCAGCACGTCGCCGCAGATCACCACGCGCTGGTTGTGGATCGATCCCCGGCGGCGACGAATGGTGAGCGCATCGAGCAAGGCCTGCGTCGGATGTTCGTGCGAGCCGTCGCCCGCATTGAGTACCGGGCAATCGACCTTGTCGGCGATCAGCCGCACCGCGCCGGACGATCCGTGGCGGATGACGATCACGTCGGCGCGCATCGCGTTCAGCGTCATCGCCGTGTCGATCAGTGTCTCGCCCTTCTTCACGCTCGACTGGGCGGCATGCATGTTCACGACATCGGCGCGCAGCCGCTTGCCGGCGATCTCGAACGACAGGAGCGTGCGGGTGCTGTTTTCGAAGAAGGCGTTGATCTGCGTCAGTCCGCGCAGGCGCTTGTCGTTCTTTTTAGGCGAGCGGTTCGATACGACCCATTGCTCGGCTTCGTCGAGCAGGAAGGTGATCTCGTGCGGCATCAATCCCGCAATCCCGGTCAGGTGCCGGTGCGGGAAGACGGCGCTGCCGGGCAGGAGCGTCGCGGGGCTGTGGTCCGATGCTGGCATTAAAGGGGTTCGGTAGCGAGGGCGGGGCGGGCGCGCAAGATCGCCGTTCGTAACATCCGGTCAGCTTATCGCGACCAGGGCGTCGATCGCGCCTTGCAGGATGTAGGCGGCCGCCATCTTGTCGACCAATTCGGCGCGCTTGGCGCGGGATGCGTCCTGTTCGATCAATGTGCGGGTGACCGCCTGCGTGGAAAAGCGCTCGTCCCACAACAGGATGGGCAAGCCGATGTCCTCCATGTTGCGCGCGAATGCCCGGCTTGACTGGCTGCGCGCGCTCTCGCTGCCGTCGAGATGGAGCGGGAGGCCGATGACGATGCCAGTGACGCGTTGCTCGGCGATGAGTGCGGCCAGCGCGATCTTGTCCTTCTGGAACTTGGTGCGGCGGATGAGCAAAGCGGGCGACGCGAAGCTCCATCCGGCGTCGCAAAGCGCCGTGCCGATCGTCTTGGTGCCGACGTCGAGTCCGATGAGCCGCCCGGCGGCGGGCAGGGCTTCATGAAACGGGAGGCGGTCGGTGGTGATCACCCAATCCCTTTACCGTCCGCGCTGGGCTTGTCGAAGCATCGTTCTCGCTTTCCAGACCCGCGAGGAAGAACGGCCCCTCGGTCCGCTCAGGGCGAAAGCGTTCCGTGTGTCCCGCGCGCGAACGCCGCCAGCCGCCGCGCCACGTCGGCGCGAATGTTCGCCCAGAACAGGCTGTAGTCGTAGACATGGTAATTGTTGCCCGGCAGCACGTAATTGCCCATCGCTGGTGGATCGCCGATCAATAGGAAGCCGCGTGGATCGCAGCGCGCGGGCACGGCACCCGCCTGCATCTGCGCGCTATCGAGCGCTGCGGACGGGATCAGCGTGCCGAGATTGGCCTGCGCGGACGCCGTGGCGTTGGCCGTACCGGTCAGCGGATTGGTGCAGACCATCGGCGTGCCCTTGCGCGGGTGCCCGTCAAATCCGGTGGTGCGGTCATAGACATCGACGATCAGGGACGGGTCCGCAGGCTCGGCGAAGCTTTGCCACGACAGGATGCAACCGGGTTGATCGGCGCGGGTGCATTCCGGCAGTCCTAACGCCGCTACATCGGTGGTGCGTGAGATCGGCCAGCCGACGAGATAAGCCGCGACGATGCGCTTGGCCAACGGTGTCCCGGCGATCCGCTCGTGTAGCAGGCGAACGAGGTGGAGCGCGCCTTGGCTGTGCCCGACGAGAATGATCGGGCGATCACCGGCTTCCTTCACGAACTGGTCGAACGCCGTCGATACGTCGCCGTACGCGACATCGAGCGCCTGCTGTGCTGCGGCGGCATTGGTCAGGAATGCGCCGAATGTCGCTTGGCGATAGCGCGGCGCCCAGATCGCGCCGCTGGCGTTGAATGCGGTCGCCTGGGCGCGCAGGAACAGTTCGGCGCGGGCATTGCTTTCGGTGTCATCGAGCTTCGCGTTCCAATGCGCGCTGCCGAGGAACGAGGTGGGGTGGACATAAAACACCGCCGCCGAAGGATTGGCGGCCGGTTGATAGCCCGGTGGTGTCCAGCGGGCCGGGTCTTTCGCGCGCTGTGGGTGTGCAAGCCACATCTTGGGGTCCGCATAGGCATTGGCGGCGACCGGCGCCTGCGTCTCGAACTGCGTCGTCGGCACCGACCACCAACGAATGATCTCCACCCCCCACAGCCGATAGGCGAAGGCGGCGGCGATCGTCAGCACGATGAGAAACGCAAAGGCGTAGAGGAACTTACGGGCCAAAGGTCGACTTCCATAGTGCAGTGCGCCACGGTCACGCGAGCGGCAAATGCTGACGCCGTGCAGCATCGATGCATTACTTGCAATCGTGATCGAAGCAGGGTTGTATCTCACAGGATAGGGGTGCGGCGCGATGGGCGGTTGCGCACCGCCGGGGCCGGGCGTGTAGTTTCGGCGCAATTGTCGGGCCGGGCTGGGGCTATATCGGCGCTGTGCCGGCCTGATCCTCGCCATCGTCATCACCCTGCCAGATCGTTGTGGTGCGGCGCGCTTTCGGCGGAGCGGCGGAACATGGCGCAGGGTTAACGATCCCGAGCAGGTTTGCCTCGACGTCGCGACGTTGAAGACGATGAAGGCAGCTCGCAACGGACAGGGTCGATGTGCATCTTGCGACCATGCGACGGGAGTTGGTCGGCGGCGTTCCGTCGGGCAGACCGTTCGAATAGGTTGCACGGGAAGCGCGGGCTCTGCTAGCCGCGCGGTCATGTCAGTAGATATCGCAACCGTTAAGAAGATCGCGAGCCTTGCCCGCATCGCGATCACCGAGGACGAGGCCGCGCGCATTGCGCCGGAGCTCGACAACATCATGGGCTGGATCGAGCAACTCGGCGAGGTGGATACGTCCGACATCGCGCCGATGACGGCGGTGATCCCCAACCATCTGCGCCTGCGGGACGATGTCGTGACGGATGGCGGCGTCCGCGATGCGGTGCTGTCCAATGCGCCCCAGGCGGAACACGGCTTCTTCACCGTGCCGAAGGTGATCGAATGATGGCCCCCTGCGTCATTCTGGCGAAGGCCGGGATCTCGTGCCGCGAGGGCGCGCTTTTTCATTGCAAGACCCCGGACCGCGCTGGGGTGACGGGACTTGTGGCATGACTGAACTCACGAATCTTGGCGTCGCGGCGATCCGTGACGGCGTGCGCGAAGGCAGCTTCTCGGCGCGTGAAGTCGCCGAAGCGTTCAACGCCAATGTCGCCAGGGGCAAGGTGCTGAATGCGTTCCTCGTGGAAACGCCCGACCATGCGCTGGCCGCCGCCGATGCTGCCGACGCGGCCCGCGCCGCCGGTGAGGACTTGAAGCCGCTGGCCGGTGTGCCGATCGGCATGAAGGATCTGTTCTGCACCATGGGCGTCGCCTCCACCGCCGCCAGCCTGATCCTGGAAGGCTTCATCCCGCCCTACGAATCGACCGTATCCGGCAAATTGTGGGATGCGGGCGCAGGCATGCTCGGCAAGCTGAACATGGATCAGTTCGCGATGGGCTCGTCCAACGAGACGTCGGCGTTCGGCAACGTCATCTCGCCGTGGCGGCGCAGCGACGGCGGTAACGCTGCGCTCGCGCCGGGTGGTTCCTCGGGCGGGTCCGCGGCGGCGATCGCAGCGCGACTGTGCCCGGCAGCCACCGGCACGGACACCGGTGGTTCGATCCGCCAGCCCGCCGCCTTCGTCGGCATTTCGGGGATCAAGCCGACTTATGGCCGCTGTTCGCGTTGGGGCGTCGTGGCATTCTCCTCGTCGCTCGATCAGGCCGGGCCGATGGCGCACGACGTGCGCGACTGCGCGATCATGCTGGAAAATATGGCCGGCTTCGACCCGAAGGACGCGACCTCGCTCGATCTCGCCGTACCGAAGTGGGAAGCCGGATTATCGGGCGATCTCGAGGGCAAGCGCATCGGGATCCCCAAGGAATACCGCGTCGATAACATGCCCGCCGAGATTGATGCGCTTTGGCAGCAGGGTATCGCCTGGGCGAGGGATGCAGGCGCAGAGATCGTCGAAGTCTCCCTGCCGCACACCAAATATGCGCTGCCAGCCTATTACATCATCGCACCGGCCGAGGCGTCGTCGAACCTCGCGCGCTATGACGGCGTGCGTTACGGCCTGCGCGACCTGCCCGAGGGCGCGGGGTTGCAGGACATGTACGCCGCGACCCGCGCCGCCGGGTTCGGACCGGAAGTGAAGCGTCGCATCATGATCGGCACGTACGTGCTGTCGGCGGGCTTTTACGACGCCTATTTCACCCAGGCCTCGAAGGTGCGAGCCTTGATCGCGCGCGATTTCGACCGCGCTTGGGAAAGCTGTGACCTCCTCCTCACCCCGACCGCACCGTCGGCGGCGTTCGCGCTGGGCGAGAAAAGCGCCGATCCGATCGCTATGTATCTGAATGACGTGTTCACGGTGCCGTCGTCGCTGGCGGGTCTGCCGGCGATGAGCGTGCCGGGGGGTCTGGATGCGAACAGCTTGCCGCTGGGCTTGCAGATCATCGGCAAGGCGCTGGACGAACAGGGTGTGTTGAATGCCGGGTTGGCATTGGAGCAGCGTGCCGGATTTACGGCGCGAGCGGAGGCATGGTGGTGAGCGAGTATCTGATCCGCGGCAATACCGGCGACTGGGAGGTCGTGGTCGGCCTCGAAGTGCATGCGCAGGTCACGTCGAACGCCAAATTGTTCTCGGGCGCAGCGACCACGTTCGGGGCGGAGCCGAACACGCAGGTGTCGCTGGTCGATGCCGCGATGCCGGGCATGTTGCCGGTGCCGAATCGCGAGTGCATCCGTCAGGCGGTGCGCACCGGCATGGCGATCGACGCGCAGATCAACAAATGGTCGCGGTTCGACCGGAAGAATTATTTCTACGCCGATCTGCCGCAGGGCTATCAGATCAGCCAGCTCTATCATCCGCTGGTCGGCGAAGGGTCGATCGACATCAGCCTGGACGAGAAGAACCCGGACGCTTCCGGCAAGCGCATCGGCGTCGAGCGTATCCATGTCGAGCAGGATGCCGGCAAGCTGATGCATGACCAGCATCCGACGCGATCCTATGTCGATCTCAACCGGTCGGGCGTGGCGCTGATGGAGATCGTGTCGAAGCCCGACCTCGCATCGCCTGCCGAAGCGGGGGCCTATCTGCGCAAGCTGCGCGCGATCCTGCGTTATGTCGGGTCGTGCGACGGCAATATGGAAGAGGGTTCGATGCGCGCCGACGTCAACGTCAGCGTGCGCAAACCGGGTGATCCGCTCGGCACGCGGACCGAGACCAAGAACGTCAATTCGGTGCGTTTCGTGATGGCGGTGGTCGAGCAGGAGGCCAAGCGCCAGATCGAGGTGATCGAGGATGGCGGCAGGATCGTGCAGGAAACGCGACTTTACGATCCCGACAGGAACGAAACGCGGTCGATGCGCTCGAAGGAAGATGCGCACGATTACCGTTACTTCCCCGATCCTGATCTGTTGCCGCTGGAACTGGACGACGCGTTCCTAGACGAATGCCGCGCCAGCCTGCCCGAACTGCCCGACGCCAAGCGCGCGCGGTATGAGGCGTTGGGTGTCACGCCGTATCATGCGGCGGTGCTGACGGCCGAAGTCGAGCATGCGCGCTGGTTCGATTCCCTTTTGGCAACCGGTGCGAAACCGGTCGCGGCGGCGAATTGGGTGACGTCGGAATTTTTCGGCGCGCTCAACCGGCTGGGCAAGGACATCGGCAGTTCGCCGATCACGCCAGATGGTGCGGCCGAACTGCTAGCGCTGGTCGCGGATGGCACGCTCTCGGGGAGCCTTGCCAAGCAGGTGTTCGAGATCATGCTCGAAACCGGGCAGGGCGCCGCTGCCGTGGTCGAGGAACGCGGCCTCAAGCAGACCAGCGACACCGGTGAGATCGAAAAGGTTATCGCCGAGGTGATGGCCGCGAACGAAGACAAGGTTGCCGATTATCGCGGCGGCAAGGACAAGTTGTTCGGTTTCTTCGTCGGCCAGACGATGAAGGCGATGGGCGGAAAAGCGAATCCGGGCGTGGTGAACGATTTGCTGAAGACGGCTCTGGGGTAAGCGCCTTGGGTCTTTGAATGCGGTTGCCGGACCGTGCGGGTGATTCGCTCGGTCGGCGAAGGTCACACAAGGTCACACGGTGTGCGGCCTGAATGCGGCGGGCAGGGCAAGGACGCGCACCCATTATATACGACAATATAAAAAGCGGTGTTGAGCGTAGCGCACCGGCGGTTTGTAGGACAGCGTAGGTTTAATATCGATGCGACGCTGCTTGGCGCCCGTCCTGAACATCAACACATACAGCGGCTTGCATCGTCGAGAACGATGTGGATTAATAGCATCTCAGCTGCATTCAGGGGTGAAAGCAGCACGGGGGATGATGATGCTTCGCGGTTTGCTGGCACCTGTTCTGGCGATGTTTCTGCTCGTGACGAGCGTCCAGATCGCTAAGGCGCAGGAAAAGTCGGGCACCAAGCAAGGTTTCGTCCTCAAGGAAAAGTCCGCCAGGATCCT
>NZ_JANYEK010000033.1 GCF_025363195.1 Sphingomonas sp. | reverse complement strand
CCTGTTACGGGCTGGACCCGGTCACCGACCCCGCCGCGCTGTTTTCACCCGATATCCTGGAGGACGAATTCGTCGATTGGGTGCAGCAATCGCACCTGCTCAAACGCGCCTTCCGCGAAGTGGCGGTGATCGGCGGGTTGGTCGAGCGCCAGCATCCCGGCAAGCGCAAGACCGGCAAGCAGGTGACCTTCTCGACCGATCTGATCTACGACGTGCTGCGCAAATACGAACCCGGCCATTTGTTGCTGCAGGCCGCCTGGGCCGATGCGCGGGCGCGGATGACCGATGTCGGGCGTCTCGCCGGCCTGCTCGATCGCGCCGCCGAGACGATGCTGCATGTGGATTTACCGCGGGTCTCGCCCCTGGCGGTGCCGGTGCTGACGCTGATCGGGCGCGAGAGGGTTGCCACCGGCACCGCCGACGACGCATTGTTGATCGAGGCGGAGGCGCTCGCCGAAGTGGCGATGCGGCTGGACTGAAGCATCGCTTGCCAAAGGTCCGATTCGGGCGCAGCCTCTCCCGATCATGCCGATCGCACCCGCCCTGATCGCCGCTTTTATCGCGATCCCGATGCCCGCCACCGCGATGCCAACCGCCGCGATGACAGCCGCCGCGATGCCCGCTACTTCGATGCCCGCCGCCGCTACTCTTGCCGGCCCCGCGCAGCAGCCGATCGACACGACCACTGCGACTGCACCTCCCGCGCCGGTTCTGGATTTCGGCGAAGAGCTGGATCGCATGACCCTGCCGGTGACGATTTCGGGTGCCGGGCCGTATCAATTCATTGTCGATACCGGCTCACAACGCTCGGTGATTTCGCGCGAATTGGCCCATCTGCTGAAGCTCCAGCCGGGCCGCATCGTTAAAATGACGACGATGACCGGGACGAGCAGCGCCGCCACCGTCATCATCCCGATGATTTCGGTCGGTGCGTTCGGGGGCAGCCGGATCGAGGCACCGGCGCTGGAGGCGGCCAATCTCGGAGCGCCCGGCCTGCTCGGCATCGACACCTTGCAGGATCGCGCGCTGTCGATCGATTTCGACCAGCGGCGCATGACCGTGATGCCCGCCACGCGTCGCACCCGCACCGAACGCGCCGGGCCGGACGAGATCATCGTTCATGCCAAAAGCATGTTCGGACAATTGGTCGTTACCGATGCCTATTACGGCGATGTCCGGGTGCGCGTGATCCTCGATACCGGATCGTCGGTCACGATGGGCAACCTCGCGCTCAAAAAGCGCGTGCGGCACGGCAAGATGCAGCCGGTTGGCCTGATGAGCGTGACCGGGGGCATGCTGCAGGCCGATTATACGCAGATCAGTCAGGTGAAATTGGGCGGCATCGGCTTCGACAATTTGCCGATCGCCTTTGCCGACGCCGCGCCCTTTGCGCATTTCGGGCTGGAAAAGAAACCGGCGCTGCTGCTCGGCATGGATGCGCTGCGGATGTTCCGCCGTGTCTATATCGATTTTCCCAACCACGAACTGCGCCTGGCCCTCCCTCGTCATTTCTGATGGCGCAGGCGTTGCTTTGATCACAGGCTGCGTTACGCTGTCCCCAAACACGAAAAAGGGGCAGGATATGCGGAACTTCACAAGGCTGATGACAGGGGCGATCGCCGCGACCGTCGCGCTGCAACCGGCCGCGGCGCAGACCGCACGTACCCCCGAGCAGCAGACGTTTTTCGGCCTGTACAAGCAACTGGTCGAAACCAACACCACATTGTCGGCCGGCAGTTGCACGCAAGCCGCGGCACAGATCGCCACGCGACTGAAAGCCGCGGGCTATAAGGACAGCGACGTCACCCAATTCTCGGCGCCCGACCATCCGAAGGAAGGGGGCCTCGTCGCGATCCTCCCCGGTAGCAACAAAAATGCCAAGGCCGTTCTGCTGCTCGCCCATCTCGACGTGGTCGAGGCGAAGCGGGAGGATTGGGTGCGCGATCCCTTCACGCTGATCGAAGAGGGTGGATATTATTACGCGCGCGGCACGGTCGACGACAAGGCGATGGCCGCCGTCTGGGCCGACAGCATGATCCGGTTCAAGCAGGCCGGTTACAAACCGAAGCGCACCATCAAGCTCGCCCTGACCTGCGGCGAGGAAACGACCTTCGCCTGGAACGGCGCGCAATATCTCACCAAGACCAGGCCCGACCTGATCGCGGCGGGCGTCGTGCTGAACGAAGGCGGCGGCGGGCGGCTGAACGCCGATGGCAAGCAACAGACGCTGGCGATGCAGGTCGGCGAGAAGGCGGCACAGAATTACACGCTGACCGCGACCAACCCCGGCGGGCACAGCTCGCAGCCAGTGCCGGACAATGCGATCTACCAATTGGCCGATGCGCTGGAGGCGATCCGGGCCTACGAATTCCCGGTCAAGTTTAGCGATACGACCCGCGCATTCTTCACCGCGACCGCGCAAAGCTCGCCCGGGCCGTTGGGCGATGCGATCACCAAGCTCCTGGCAAATCCCGACGATGCCGCCGCAAACGCGATCGTCAGCAGCGACAAGACCCTGCATTCCACCCTGCGCACCACCTGCGTCGCGACCTTGCTCAACGCTGGTCACGCGGAGAATGCCCTCCCGCAGCGCGCCACCGCCAACATCAACTGCCGCATCTTCCCCGGCGAAACGGTCGAGGCGATTGCGGCGAAATTGCAGGACCTCGCAGGCACGAAGGTGAAGCTGACGATCAACCAGCCGATCCGCCCGACCGCCGTGCCGACTCCGCTCGATCCCAAGATCATGGGCCCGGCCAGGATAGTCGCGGCCAAGCATTTCCCCGGCGTACCGCTGGTCCCCCTGATGTCGACCGGTGCGACCGACGGCATCTTCTTCCAGGCGATCGGCATTCCGGTCTACGGCGTGCCGGGCATGTTCATCGACAGCGATTTCAACGGCATCCACGGCCTGAACGAGCGCATCCGCGTGAAATCGCTCTATGACGGGCGGGATTATCTGTACGATCTGGTGAAGGCGTATGCGGGGTAAGGCACGGCCTCACCGCCCCCCACCGCCGTCATCCCGGCGCAGGCCGGGATGACGGCGGTTTGGGCTCAGGTCGCACAGCGCCCCGGCGCTCACACCGCCACTTGCTCGCCCAGTTCCAGCACCTTGCCGGGCGGAATGCGCAGAAAATCGGTCGGGTCGCTCGCGTTACGTTGCAGGAACATGAAGATATGGTCCTGCCACAACGGCATGCCTTCCTTGGCGGCGGGCTTCAGCGTGTTGCGGCCGATGAAATAGCTCGTCATCGCCGGATTGAGCGGCTTCTTCACCGCCGCAGCACCAAAGCCAAGATCGGCCGGCACGTCGGGCGTTTCCATGAAACCGTAGGTCAGGATGATGATGACGAAATTGTCATCGATCTTTTCCATCTTCACCCGGTCTTCGACCGCGACGATCGGGCGGTCGGTGGTGCGCACACTCACGATCAGGTTGCGATCGTGCAGCACCTTGTTGTGCTTGAGGTTGTGGAGAAGCGCACCCGGCGCGTTATGCGGATTGCCGGTGAGGAAGATCGCCACCCCATCCACCCGCTCCGGCGGGCGACGCGACAGGGCCGCGGCGAGATCGGCCATCGGCACGCTCTGCCGCTCCTCGAACGCGCGCACGATGCCGCGCCCGCGCACCCAGGTATAGATTAGCAGCCCGATCGCGGCGGCGATGACCAAAGGCACCCAGCCGCCCTCGACCACGCGCAGGATGTTGGCGCCGAAGAACACCAGATCGAGGGTCAGGAACGGCACGATCACCGCCAGCGCGAGCGGCCGCCCCCAGTTCCAGCGATGCCGCGCGACGATATACGCCAGGCAGGTGGTGACGACCATCGTTCCGGTCACCGCGATGCCATATGCCGCCGCCATTGCCGATGAGGTCCTGAACTGCACGACCAGCACCAGCACGCCGGCCAGCAGCAGCCAGTTGATCGCCGGCAGATAGATTTGTCCGGCATGGTGTGCCGAGGTCTGGCGGATGCGCAGGCGCGGCAGCAGGCCGAGCTGGATCGCCTGCTGGGTCAGCGAATAGGCGCCGGTGATCACCGCTTGGCTGGCGATGATCGTCGCCAGCAGCGACAAGCCGACCAGCCAAGGCCGGAACCGGTCCGGTGCCATCAGGAAGAACCAGTCCTGGTTGGTAAACACCGCGCCGGTCGCTTGCGCATGTTCCAGCGCGGCGAGCGCGAAAGCGCCCTGCCCGAGATAATTGAGGCACAAGGCCGGGAAGACGAGAAAGAACCAGCCGATGCGAATCGGCCTGATCCCGAAATGTCCCATGTCGGCGGTCAGCGCCTCCGCGCCCGTCACGGTCAGGAACACCGCGCCCAGCACGAAGAGGCCGGTCACGCCGTGGCTGGCGAGAAACGCAACACCATAAAACGGTGAGAAGACCCGCAGGATCGAGAGTTCGTCGGCGATATGCCATATCCCCAGCCCGCCGATCGCGATGAACCACAGGATGCACACCGGCCCGAACAGCGCCGAAACGCGCGCGGTGCCCCGTGCCTGGATCATGAACAGGCCGATCAGCACAGCGATCGTGAGGAACAGGATGACATCATCGTCGATGCCATGCTCCAGCCCCGGAATAGTCCGCAGCCCCTCCATCGCCGACAGGACGGACAAAGCGGGCGTGATGATCGCATCGCCGTAGAACAAGGCCGCCCCGCTGGCGCCGAGCACGATCGCGATCAGCGAGCGCCGGCCCAGCGCCCGCCGGGCGAGCGCCGTGAGCGCCAGCACGCCGCCTTCGCCCTGATTGTCGGCGCGCATCAGGAACAGCACATATTTGATCGTGACGACGAGGATCAGCGCCCAGAGTGCAAGGCTGAGCACGCCGACGATCTCGGTCGCGTCGATGCCGCCTTCCTCGGTCAGCTTCAGCGCCTCGCGGAACGCATAGAGCGGACTGGTGCCGATATCGCCGAACACCACACCGATCGCTCCGATCGTCAGTGCGATCAGCGCAGGATGCGGAGTGGGGTGCGGGGCCGGAGCGTAGGAAAGTGGCGCCTGCCCCGGCGTTTCAGCAGCAGAAGACATAGGTGTCAGCCTGTGGTGGGGGACGGCGCGCTCTACGCCTGTTGCGGTGCAGCGCAAGCGATTTCGTGCGCTCGCCGTGCAAGGCGTTGATTGCGCGGTCCATACGCGCCATAGCGGCGGCATGGTTCCCTTTTCGTTCGCCGGGCACGATCTTTGTGCACTTCGCCAGAATGCGGTGTTCTGGCCCGCCCGCGCGGCACTGCTGGTCGCCGACCTGCATTTCGAAAAAGCGAGCTGGTTCGCGCGGTCGGGACAGATGCTGCCGCCCTATGATTCGATCGCCACGCTGACCGACCTGACCGCACTGGCGGACGAAACGGGCGCGCGCGAAATCTGGTGTCTGGGGGATAGTTTTCACGATACCGCGGGATGCGATCGCCTGCCGGACGCCGCGCAGGTGCTGCTCCGCGCCTTGACCACCACACGCCGCTGGGTGTGGATCACCGGCAATCATGATCCCTATATCGCGCGGCCCCATAACGCGGGGCTCCATAACGAGCGTTCCGATATCGGTCGGGGCTTGGATCGCTGCGGTGGCGAGGTGATGAACGAAGCGCTGGTCGACGGGCTGGTGCTCCGCCACGAGGCCGACCCTGCCGAGACGCGGCCCGAACTCTCAGGCCATTTCCACCCTAAATTGCGCCTGCGCGTGCGCGGCAAGCTGGTCTCGCGCCGATGCTTCATCGCGACATCGACCAAGATCATTCTGCCTGCCTTCGGATCGCTCACCGGCGGGCTGGACGCAACCCATCCCGAGATCGTCCGGGCAACCGGCGGATCGGCGCATGCGTTGATTGCAGTCGAGGACCGGCTGCTGCGCTTTCCGCTCGCCGCTTGATACCTCAGGCGGCCTGAATCATAAGATCGCGTCGTGCCGAACACGGTCGGCACGACGCGATCTTAAAACCTCATCACCGCGCCAGCGCGGGGAAACCCGCCTTGAACGCCGCCAGCTTCGGCTTGTCGAACGTCACGATATACGGATGGGTCGGGTTCCGGTCGAAGAAGTTCTGATGATACGCCTCGGCGGGGAAGAATTGCCCGCTTTCCAGCTTGGTCACGATCGGCTGATTGAACGCCTTCGCCTTGCCCAGCTGCGCGATGTACGACGCCGCCACGGACTTCTGCTGAGGGCTCTGCGGGAAGATGGCGCTGCGATAGCTCGGGCCGGAATCCGGTCCCTGTCGGTTCAATTCAGTCGGGTTGTGCGCGATCGAGAAATAGACGCGCAGCAACGTTCCGTAGCTGATCTGCGCAGGATCGTAGACGACCTTGATCGCCTCGGCATGGCCGGTGCTTTCCGTGCTGACCTGGTCATAGGTCGCGGTCGCGCGCGTGCCGCCGGCATAGCCCGCCGTCACGGTCTTCACGCCCTTCACATGCTCGAACACCGCCTCCATCCCCCAGAAGCAGCCCCCGGCCAATATGGCGGTCTGCAGGCCGGGCGCTTTCGGCATATCCAGGGCGGCGGCGGGAATAGGTACGGCGCGCTCGGCATTGGCGATGCCCGAGGACAAGGCGATAGCGCCCAAACCCGCGAGAGCCGCGATCGGCAAAATGGTCTTCAACATCATAAGCTCCTTGGTCTCGAGTGGTATTCGAGCCACGACCTCAAACAGTTACAGCCTGCGCCGATAAAAATTTGGGTCCTGGGAGGCAATCAGCGACCGGCGTGCTGCGCGGTATGGGCCGATCCGGTGAACCCGGCGATCGGGTGGAGCGTGACCATGCCGACCGCGCCGAGCAGGAAACCACCGGCGAACTGCCACAGGAAAGCGGATTTCAGGAAACTGCGCATAATACACCTCTAGAAGCCCATGCACGTCGCACCCCACATGCGGGCCGTTTACAAAACTTGTCATCGCAGCAGATCGTCCTTCGACCCGCCGCAGACAATGCCGTTTTGCGAAACTGAACGTTAACGCAAGCTGGCGGGCCCGTTCATCCGGAGCCCATCTTACCGTACGTTGGCGCAGGCCGTCTGGATGCGCTGGCACGCTTCGCGCAGGATATCCTCCGACGTGGCGTAGGAGATCCGCATGGCGGGTGAGAGGCCGAAGGCCGCGCCCTGTACCGCCGCCACCTTGGCGTCATCGAGCAGATAAGCGACGAAATCCTCGTCGGTGGCGATCAGCCTGCCGTTCGGGGTGGTCTTGCCGATCAGCGCGGAGAATTCGGGATAGACGTAGAATGCGCCCTCCGGCTTCGGGCAGGTGATGCCTTCCGCCTGGTTGAGCATCGCCACGACGAGGTCGCGGCGCGACTGGAACAAAGCGGCGAAGCCCTTCAGGAAGCTCTGGTCGGCCGTCAGCGCGACGACGGAAGCGGCCTGCGCGATCGAACAGGGGTTGCTGGTCGATTGCGACTGCAGCTTCGACATCGCCTTGATCAACCACGGTGCGCCACCGGCAAAACCGATCCGCCACCCGGTCATCGCATAGGCCTTGGAACAACCATTCGCAGTCAGCGTGCGATCATAGAGCGAAGGGCAGACCTGTGCGATGGTGGTGAATTCGAAATCGTCGAACACGATGTGTTCGTACATGTCGTCGGCAAAGATCCAGACGTGCGGATGCCGTTCCAGCACCTCGCCCAGCGCCTTCAGCTCGGCGCGGGAATAGGCCGCCCCTGTCGGATTGGACGGCGAATTGAGGATCACCCACTTGGTGCGCGGAGTGATCGCCGCCTCGAGTTGTTCGGGACGCAGCTTGTACCCCTGGTCGGCACCCGCCGCGACGAACACCGGCGTGCCGTTGGCGAACAACACGACATCCGGATAGCTCACCCAATAGGGTGCGGGGATAACGACCTCGTCGCCCGCGTCCAGCGTCGCGACCATGGCGTTGAACAAGGTGTGCTTGCCGCCCGCGTTGATCGTGATCTGGTCGCGCCTGTAGCTCAGGCCATTGTCGCGGCTGAATTTGGCGATCACCGCATCTTTCAATTCGGGCGTGCCATCGACATTGGTATATTTGGTCTGGCCGTCGCGGATCGCCTTGATCCCGGCTTCCTTGATGAAGTCCGGCGTGTCGAAATCCGGCTCGCCCGCGCCGAGGCCGATCACGTCGATGCCTTGCGCCTTCAACTCCGCCACGCGACTGGTGATCGCCAAAGTCGGCGATGGCTTGATGCGGTTCAGCGCGGCGGAGGGCTGCATGGGCGGATTCCTGAAATTAGGGAAGCCTGGTGGCTATAGCCGCCGCGCACTTCCGTTCGCAACCGCAACAATCGCCGGAAACAGCCCGCGCAGGGCATTTCCGAGCAGGAAACCGTCGGCGAGGTCGTCGGCGTTCAGATCGCCTTCTATCGCCCGACCGCTTTCGATCAGGTCCGCGCGCAGCACGCCGGGCAGCAATCCGCGCCGGAGCGGCGGCGTCATCAGCCGCCCGTCGCGCTCCACGAACAGGTTGGTGAAGCTGCCTTCGGTCAGAAAGCCATCGCGGTCGACAAACACTGCTTCGTCCGTCCCCGCCTCGTGGCGCGCGGCATCATAGAAAGCACGGTCGCTGGTCTTGTGGCGCAGGCGGAAGTCGGCGGATGAAACCGGCAGCGGCATCACCTTTACCTGTGCGGGGCCCGCGAACGGCTTTGGCATCGGGGCGACCTCGATCGCGGTTGCGCCGCTCTTTGCCAGTAACAGCCGCACCCGGCTGGGCACCCTCAGCCGGAAGGTGGCGGCCTGCAATTCGTTGCGCGTATCGTGTCGATCGAACGTGAAACCGAACAGATCGGCACTCGCCTTCATCCGTCCGAGATGCCGCTCCAGCAAGGCGAGCCCCGCCAACGGATCGAACGCCATCGTCTCGATCAGGTCGAAACCCTTTTGTCCGGCAGTGAGGAAATCGCCCTTGGCCAAACTTTCGTCCCATTCTTCGCCTGCGCGGGAATCCGCGACGATGCCGCCGCCCGCGCCGAACATCGCCGATATAGTGCCGCCCTGAATCGCGCGTCCCTGAATCGCGCTTTTCTGAATCCCGCTTCCCTGAATCCCGCTTCCCTGAATCGCTCCCCCCTGAATAGTTAGCGTGCGGATCGCAACATTGAACATCGCATCCCCATCCGCATCGATCCGCCCGATCGCACCGGTATAGACGCCCCTTGGCGTCGTCTCCTCGATCGCGGCAATCGCCTGCATTGCGCGGATCTTCGGCGCGCCGGTGATCGACCCACACGGGAACAGGGCGGCAATCACGTCCACCGCATCCTGGTCGGCGGCCAGATCGGCGGTGATCGTCGAGACCATCTGGTGCACCGTCGGATAGGTTTCGACCGCGAACAGCTGCGGCACCGCTACGCTGCCTGGCCGCGCGACGCGCGACAGATCGTTGCGCATCAGATCGACGATCATCAGGTTTTCCGCGCGCTGCTTCTCGTCTGCCGCCAGCCGCGCGATCCGGGCGCGATCCTCGGCCAAAGTCCCGCCGCGCCGCATCGTGCCCTTCATCGGGCGACAGGTCAGCGTGCGCCCTTCCAGCCCGAAGAACAGTTCGGGCGACAGTGACAGCACCACGTCGGGGCCAGTCGCGACCACCGCGCCATAGCCCGCCCGCGACCGCGCCCGCAGCGCCGCGTAAAGCGCCAAAGGATCACCGGCAAAGCGACAAGTCGCGCGATAGGTGAGGTTGGCCTGATACAAGTCGCCCGCCGCGATCAGATCGAGCACCTGCGCGAGTTGCGCATCATAGTCCGCGCGCGTCACCAGCGGTTCGGGCGTGCCGATCCACGCTCCGGCGGGGTCGGGCAACAGGTCCGGCACGGCATCCGTGGCGATGTCGTCGAAGCGTTCGAACAGCCCAAACCATAATAGCGGCGTGGGGCTGGCGTCGGCCTTTCCCAGGATCGGCTCGAACGCCGCCCCGGCTTCGTACGCCAGGAAGCCCGCGGCATGCAGCCCCTGCCTTGTCGCGGCACGGATGCGATGCAGTGCAGGCAGGACCCCCGAAACCTCACGGGTCTCGATCACATCGACCGGCCCGCGATACAGCCGCGCCGCCACGCCATCGGCACGGGCGTCGTCGAGTAACACGAAGGGCGAGGCGTCGAGCGCAAGCATGTGCCGCCCGCATGCAATCCACGGGCGGCTACGGCAAGTGCCAAGGTTGCCGCCGCCGCCGTGGCCGCTTATCTCCGGGCGATATGGCCAACACCCCCCCCTTGCGCGCCGCGATCGTGCCCGTCACCCCGCTGCAACAGAATTGCACCCTGTTATGGTGCACCGAAACGATGCGCGGCGCCTTCGTCGATCCCGGTGGCGATCTGCCCAAGCTCAAGGCGGCGGCGGCGCAGCACGGGGTGACGATCGAGAAGATCATCCTCACCCACGGCCATTTCGACCATTGCGGCGAGGCCAAGCCGCTCGCCGAACAGCTCGGTATCCCGATCGAGGGCCCGCACGAGGCCGATCTCTTCCTGCTCGAAACGCTCGCCGAGGATGGCGCGAAATACGGCATCATGGGCGGCAAGGCATTCGTACCCGACCGCTGGCTGGTCGAAGGCGACACGGTGACGGTCGGCAACCTTACGCTGCACGTTTTTGAAACGCCGGGCCACACGCCGGGGCATGTGATCTTCCACCACCGCGAATCGAAGCTGGCGCTGGTCGGCGACGTGCTGTTCCAGGGGTCGGTCGGCCGCACCGATTTCCCCCGCAGCAACCATCAGCAATTGATCGCTTCGATCGTCGCCAAGCTCTGGCCGCTCGGCGACGACACCGCCTTCATCCCCGGCCACGGCCCGACCAGCAATTTCGGCCACGAACGGAAATATAATCCCTTCGTCGGCGAAGGCGCGACCGCTTAGCCGGCTGGCGGCGCGGCCTCGATCACGGCGCCGTGCGCGGAATAATGCGCAATCAGCGGCAGGGCGATGGCATAGCCGCCAAGCCCCAGCAGCAGCAGGAACGTGACGAACGTGCCGAATTCCCGTGCACCCTTCGTACCGTCCATCCCGAAAGGATGCGCGACGCGCGCGATCAGGAACAGGATCGCCACCACCCACAGCCAGGTCGATGTGCCGGTGGTGTATTCGAGCAACGCGATCAGCATCACGATGAACGGCGCATATTCGACATAGTTCGCCTGCGCGCGCATCCGTGCGATCAAGGCCGCATTGCCACCGTCGCCGATGCTGATCTTCGCGCCCGAACGCACCCGCCCCGCGCGGAGCCCCAGCCACAAAGCGATGATCGATGCCCCGCCTGCGGTGACCAACGTGATCGGTAATGTGATGCTCTGCATGGCTATCCCCTCCTTGTTATTGCCCGCCATGGAGCCTGACAGGGTACGCCGCGGGTTGCAACGTCCTGAAGAATCGCTATAGGCGCATCGCTTCGCGTGTGTGTCCGGCCGCTGGTGCCACTGCGGCCGACTTCATGTCGGTTGCGTGGGGCCTTCGATTCGGGCTTGCCGCAAATTCAGGTCCGATCAAACACAAGGTTTCGCCGAAATGGCCGTCCCCAAAAGAAAAACCACGCCGTCCAAGCGCGGCATGCGTCGTAGCCACGATTCGCTCAGCATCGATGCGTTCCAGGAATGCCCGAACTGTGGCGAACTGAAGCGCCCGCACAACATGTGCCAGGCCTGCAACCACTATAACGGTCGCGAGATCCTCGCGGACAAGGCCTGAGACTGGCCCGAAATTGGGGCCTGATATTGGGGCTCAACCCGATCAGGAACGGAGCGACGTGACCGACAGCTCCTACATTGCCGTTGATGCGATGGGCGGCGACAAGGGGCTGGATGTCATGCTGGCCGGTGTCGCACGCGCGCGCCACCGCTTCCCCGAGATGCGTTTTCTGCTGGTCGGGGACGAGACCGCAATCCGCGCAGGATTGCAGTCGCACCCCAATCTGACCGCCAATTCGGAAATCGTCCACGCGCCCGAAGTGGTCGGCTCCAGCGAAAAAGCCGGGGTCGCCTTGCGTCGCGCCAAGAAGACCTCGATGGGCATCGCCATCGATATGGTGAAGCAGGGCCGGGCCGGCGCCGCGGTGTCGTCGGGCAATACCGGCGCACTGATGGCGATGGCCAAACTGTCCTTGCGCATGCTGCCGGGGATCGATCGGCCCGCATTGGCCGCGATGTTGCCGACCCTGGGCGACAACGATGTCGTCGTGCTCGATCTCGGTGCAAATACCGAATGCGATGCGCGCAATCTGATTCAGTTCGCGGTGATGGGCGCGGCCTATGCGCGGACCAACCTGGACCTCGCTTCCCCGCGCGTCGCGTTGCTGAACATCGGCAGCGAGGACCAGAAGGGCACCGACGAGATTCGCGACGCCGCCAGCGCGTTGCGCGCCGCGACACATCTTCCGCTGACCTTTACCGGGTTTATCGAGGGCGACCGGCTATCGCGCGGCGAAGTCGACGTGATCGTGTGCGATGGTTTCTCCGGCAATATCGCGCTGAAGACGGCCGAGGGCACCGCGCGCTTCGTCGCCGATCTGCTCAAGCGCGCGTTCAGTTCGTCGATCCGATCGAAGATCGGCTTCCTGATCTCCAAGCCGGCGACCGAATTGCTGCGCCATCATCTCGATCCCAACGTCCATAACGGCGCGGTCTTTCTCGGCCTCAACGGTATTGTCGTGAAGAGTCATGGCGGCGCGACCGAACTCGGCGTCGCCACCGCGATCGCGGCCGCCGCCAAGATGGTCAGGGACGATCTCACCCGCCGGATCAGCGAAGACCTCGGCAATTTCGAAGCGGAAGCGGCATGATTTGTCCGACGGCAGCAGCCGCATGATTCGGTCGGTGATCATGGGCACCGGGTCCGCCCTCCCCGTCCACCGCGTATCGAACGCGGAACTGGCCGAGACGGTCGACACGACCGACGAGTGGATCGTCGAGCGCACCGGCATCCGGTTTCGCCACATCGCCGGGCCGGACGAGACGACGGCGACGCTCGCCGCCGACGCGTGCAAGGCGGCGCTCACCGCCGCAGGCCTGTCCGCGCAGGATATCGACCTGATCGTGCTGGCCACCGCCACGCCCGACCAGACCTTTCCGGCCAGCGCGACCAAGGTGCAGGCGCTGCTCGGCATCGACGATTGCGTCGCATTCGACGTCGCGGCGGTCTGTTCCGGCTTCCTCTACGCCGTCCAGGTCGTCGATGCGATGCTGCGTGGGGGCTCCTACAAGCGCGCCCTGGTGATCGGGGCCGAAACGTTCAGCCGCATCCTCGACTGGGAGGATCGCACCACCTGCGTGCTGTTCGGCGATGGCGCCGGCGCGATCGTGCTGGAAGCGCAGGAGAGCGACGGCGGTGCCGACTCGCGCGGCATCCTCGCCACCAAGCTTCACGCCGACGGGCGCCATAACGGATTGCTCTATGTCGATGGCGGACCGTCCACGACCGGCACAGTCGGCAAGGTGCGCATGAAAGGTCGCGAAGTGTTCCGCCACGCCGTGGTCAATCTGGCGACGGTGATGACCGAATCGCTCGCCATTGCCGGGCTCGACGCCGCCGATGTCGACTGGGTCGTGCCGCACCAGGCCAATGCCCGCATTCTTGACGCCACTGCGCGCAAGCTCGGCCTGCCGCCCGAGAAAGTCATCGTCACGGTCGACCGGCATGCCAACACCTCCGCCGCCTCCGTACCGCTGGCGCTCGACGTCGCCGTGCGCGACGGGCGGATCAAGCCGGGCCAGTTGCTCGTGCTGGAAGCGATGGGCGGCGGCTTCACCTGGGGTGCCGCGATCGTCCGGTTCTGAAGTCGGAACGGAACCGTCACAAAGACCTTTCCGGGTTCTTCGCCATTGTGCTACACCGATGTTCTGCCACGTTTGTGGAGAAGGGGAGCGCATGGCGCCTGCGGGGACTTTGACAAGGGCCGATCTGGCCGAATCACTTCATCATCAGGTGGGGCTGTCGCGTGCTGATTCGGCGAAATTGGTCGAAGACATACTGACGCACATGTGCGAATCGCTGTCGAAGGGGGAGAATGTGAAGATCTCCGGCTTCGGCACCTTCGTGCTGCGCGACAAGGGCGAACGGGTCGGACGCAATCCGAAGACCGGCATCGAAGTGCCGATCGCCCCGCGCCGCGTGCTCACGTTCCGCGCCAGCCAGATGATGCGCGATCGCATCGTCAGCGGCGGCTGACATGGCCCGTGATGCTTCATCGCATCACCAGGGGACGTGACGTCCGGCGCGCCTGACGGGGCCGCGGGCGACAAGGCCGCGGGCGACAGGGCCGCGGGCGACAGGGCTGCGGCCGAGAAAGCAGGGGCCGAGAAAGCCGGGGGCGAGAAAGCCGCGGGCGCGTTCAGGACGATCGGCGAATTATCGCGTGATACCGGCCTGCCGCAACATATCCTGCGCTATTGGGAAACACGTTTCCCGCAGCTCCGTCCGTTACAGCGCGCCGGCAACCGCCGCTATTACCGGCCCGCCGACATCGCTTTGGTGCTCCGCATCCAGAGCCTGCTCGCCTCCGAGGGTTATACGATCCGCGGTGTCCAGAAACTGCTCGCGACCGAAGGCAAGCGCGGGGCCGGTAAAGTCGATCTTGGGTTGGTGCAAAAAGTGCGCGATTCGCTCGCCGATGGGCTGGAGCAAGACGAAGCCTGAGATGGGCGCGAGGTGCGGGTGAAGGGTCGACCGACCACCTGCCGCCCCCCGGACCTGATCCGGAGTGACGGCGTAGTGTGAACCGTCCGGATAAAGCCGAGCCCGCTCTATTCCAGATTCGGCCCCAACGTCGCGTCCAGATCACGCGGGCGGATGAAACGGGTCAGCGTCGCGCTATTTTGTGCGACACCGGCCCAGCCGCCCTCGAAGGTCATTTCCGCCGTGCTCGCGGTGGGGAATTTCTCTTCCAGCGTATCCCGGAGCGAATCGCTCGCTTTGTCCGGCACCAGCATCAGCACGAGATCCTCCAGCCCAGGATTATGCCCGACCATCAGCACATGCTCGGCACCCTCGGGAAGTTCATGGATCACATCCAGCAACGTCACCGCAGACGCCAGATAGATCCGACGGTCGATCACCGGCACGATGCTCTCGCCATAGCCCGTCGCCAGTTCGGCGATCGTTTCCGCCACACGCACCGCCGGCGAAGCGACGACATGATCGAAGGTAAGGCGAAGCTGACGCCAATGCTGCCCGACGATGCCCGCGGCGCGCTTGCCCTTGCCGTTCAGCGGCCGGTCCACATCCCGCGCGACCTTGTCGTCCCAACCGGATTTGGCATGGCGCAGCAGGGTCAGCGTCTTCATGGGCTCTCCGTCAGGCGTCCTGCGGCGATTCATGCACGACCGGCGTGGCGGAAGGAAGACGCGATGCACGATATACCGCCTCTTCGAGCGTGACGCGGTCGATTCGTACCCCCGGCGGGAACGCGGTGAGCAGGCGCGATGGCATCGCGGCGGAGAGCAGGACGAACATGCCGTGATCGTCCGCGCGTCGGATCAGCCGCCCGAACGCCTGCGCCAGCCGCGCCCGGACGATGCGATCGTCATAGGCGCTGCCGCCACCCGCCAGGCGGCGGGCGGCATGCAACACGGTCGGTTTCGACCACGGCACGCCTTCCATCACCACCAGCCGCAGCGATTCACCCGGCACGTCGACCCCGTCCCGCAACGCATCGGTGCCGAGCAACGACGCGCTCGCATCGTCACGAAAGATGTCGATCAAAGTGCCCGTATCGATCGGATCGACGTGCTGGGCATAAAGCGGCAACCCGTCGCGCGCCATGCGGTCGGCGATCCGCGCATGTACGCCGCGCAAGCGCCGGATCGCGGTGAACAGCCCCAGCATGCCGCCCTGGCTCGCACAACCGAGCCGCGCATAGGCATTGGCCAGCGCCCCCATATCGCCGCGCTTGACGTCGGTGACGATCAGCACTTCGGCCTGGGTCGCGTAATCGAACGGTGACGGCGCCTCGAACCGGCTCGCCCCGCGCACCAGGTGAGTCGCCCCGGTGCGCGCCTCCGCCACCTGCCACCCCTCATTGGTATCGGCCCCACCGCCACGCAACGTCGCCGAAGTGACGAGCGCCCCATGTGCGGGTTTCAGCACCGTTTCGGCGAACGGCCTGCTCGGATCGAGCCAGTGACGGTGCAGCCCGATATCGTATTCGCGCCCCTCGACCCGATCGACCGCCATCCAGTCGACAAAGTCGGGCGTCGCCGGCCCACCGATCCGCGCGAGCAGCGACAGCCAGGCCGCCACCGTCTCGGCGCGCCACCCGATCGAGGCGATCGCGCCTTCGATCCGCGCGCGCGCCGCGCCGTCCATCCAGTCCGGGCCTTCCTGCAGCACCGCTTCGAGCCGGCGGCCGAGGCTGACGAGCGGGCGGACCAGGGCGTCCAGCGCATGCGCCGCCGGGCCAGCCGCTTCGACCAAGGCCGCATCCGGCTCGGCCAGCTCGGTCTCCAGTCCGTAGCCCGCATCGGCACCGCTATCCTTGCCCGCCTCGGCCCGCGCATAGGTCAGCCCGCGCACCGCCGCGAGCAGCGTCTCGATCGGCCCGAACGGCGCGCCCTCGCCCAGCCGTTGCAACCAACCCTCGCTTGCCAGCGCGCCCGCGGCCACGACCGCTTCGGAAATCGCCCGCGCGCCGCCCTCGTCATAGCTCGCGACATCGGACAGGCGCGCCTGCAACCCGCGCCGCCGCCCGCGCCCGCCGGATTCGGGTCCGACAATCCAGCGCCGGATCTCGATCGTCTCGCCACCGGTCAGCGCGGTCGAGAACATTGAATCCGCCGCGTCGAAAAGGTGATGCCCTTCGTCGAACACATAGCGGGTGGGGCGCGTGGTCAGTTCGCGTCCCCGCGCGGCGTTGACCATCACCAGCGCATGGTTGGCGATGACGATATCGGCCTCGGCGCTGGCCCTTGCCGCCCGTTCGATGAAGCATTTGCGGTATTGCGGACAGCCGGCATAGACGCACTCGCCGCGCCGGTCGGTCAGCGCGGTCGATCCGTTGCGCCGAAATAACGTGGGAAGCCAGCCGGGCAGATCGCCCCCGACCATGTCGCCGTCCGCGCTATACGCCGCCCAGCGCGCGACGAGCTGCGCGAGGATCGCGGCCCGCCCGGCGAACCCGCCCTGCAACGCATCCTCCAGATTGAGCAGGCACAGGTAGTTCTCGCGCCCCTTGCGCGTCACCACCTTCTGTTTGCGCACGGCAGGATCAGGAAACAGCCGCGCGCTTTCCTGCCCCAATTGCCGCTGCAACGCCTTGGTGAAAGTCGACACCCACACCGCCCCGCCAGCCTTCTCCGCCCAGAGCGAAGCGGGCGCGAGATAGCCCAGGGTCTTGCCAATTCCCGTACCCGCCTCGGCCAGCACCAAGTTGGGTGTCTCGCGCATCATGCGCGGGCCGAACGCCTCCATCGCGGCTTCGGCAAAGGCGCGCTGGCCGGGACGTTGCTCGGCCGTGCCCCCGACAAGTTGCGCGAGACGACTTTGCGTCTCCGCGCCGTCCAAGGTCACCGTGCGCGGTTGTGGGCGCGGCGCGGCTTCCGACCATTCCGGCAATTTCGAGAACAACCAGCGCTCCGCCTCGACCGGCTTGACGAGATGATCGCCGACCACCGGCGCCCACGGCCAGCGCAACCGGAACAGGGATTGCGCCGAGGTCCATGCGCCCTCCCGTTCCGGCCAATCACCTTTGGGCAAAGCGAGCAATGCGGCGGTCGCCCGGAGCAGGAACGCCGCGACCTCCTCGTCCCGCGCCGGCGTTTCCAGCCCGGTCACGCGCGCCAGGCCGCGCGGCGTGGGCACCATGAAGCGCGCCGGGCACATGAAGGCGAACAGTTCGAGCAGATCGAGCCCGGACAGATCGGCATAGCCCAGCCGCTGCCCGACCAGCGCCGCATTCAGCACGATTACCGGCGTATCGGCGGCAATGCGGATCGCCTCGCCCCGCCCGATCGGCCGGGTGCCCTCCGCGGTGGCGATCCAGATACCACTGTGGCTGGCATGGATCGCAGGATAGGGAAGAGGCGTCACGGCGGCGTTGTCGCCCAGCTGGAACAGAATGGCAACTTCAGATTGGCCGCATCAGCGCTCCGCGCCACTCCACCAAGCGCATGAAAACGGCGCGAGCAGGACCGGCCCGACCGACGCCGTGCGATTGGACCGCACCGACATGCCGTCGATCGACAGGTCCGCAATCGACGCCGACCTCCCGAGCCGCGGCCACGGTTATCCTTTCGCTGGATTTACGCTGTCCTACATCGGGCAGTGGAGATATGTCGCTGGGATGCGTGCACCGCCCTTCTTGGACTCCATCTCATCCTCCGGCTCCGCCCCGTCCTCGGGCTCCGCAACGTTCGGCCCGGATCTGCCCATGGCTCAAAAGCGCGTTATCGTGTCAACACTGATAACATTCGCTGGTGCCGTGACCTCGTGCGGAGGTTGCATGGGGGGCGTCACCTATGCACTAAGCCGCTCATCATGACCGACGCCCTCCGCACCGCCGCCCTCGAGTCCAAAGCCTGGCCCTATGAGGAGGCGCGCAAGCTGTTCAAGCGCTATCCAGGCGGCAAGCCCGCCAAGGACGGCAAGCCCACCCCGATCCTGTTCGAAACCGGCTATGGCCCCTCGGGTCTGCCGCATATCGGCACGTTCAACGAGGTGCTGCGCACGACGATGGTGCGCAACGCCTTCCATACGCTGAGCGACCAACCGACCCGGCTGCTGGCGTTCAGCGACGATATGGACGGCCTGCGCAAGGTGCCGGACAATGTGCCGAACAAGGCGATGCTGACCGAACATCTCGGCAAGCCGCTCAGCCGCATTCCCGATCCGTTCGGTACGCACGAGAGCTTCGCCGCGCACAACAACGCGACGTTGCGCAGCTTTCTCGACCAATATGGCTTCGACTATGAATTCGCCTCGTCCACCGATTATTATGGCAGCGGGCTGTTCGACGACAAATTGCGCGACGTGCTGCGGAATGAAGCAGCGATCATGGCGATCATGTTGCCGACGCTGCGCGGCGAACGGCAGGCGAGTTATTCGCCGGTACTGCCGATCAGCCCCAAGTCGGGCATCGTACTCCAGGTGCCGGTCGAGGTGATCGATGCCGATGCGGGCATGATCGCGTTCATGGATGAGGGCGAGAGGATCGAACAATCGATCCTCGGCGGCCGGGCCAAGCTGCAATGGAAGCCCGATTGGGGCATGCGCTGGGCGGCGCTCGGTGTCGATTACGAGATGCACGGCAAGGATCTGATCGACAGCGCGACGTTGGGCGGAAAGATCGCGCAGGTGCTGGGCGGTCGCAAGCCGGAGGGGCTGATCTACGAACTGTTCCTCGACGAGAAGGGCGAGAAGATCTCCAAGTCCAAGGGCAACGGGCTCAGCCTGGAGCAATGGCTGACCTATGGCCCCGAGGAATCGGTCGCCTTCTACGCCTATCGCGAGCCCAAGAAGGCCAAGCAGTTGCACATCGGCGTCATCCCGCGCGCGGTGGATGAATATTGGCAGTTCCGCGGCAATTATGCGGCCCAGGAACCCAAGGAGCGGCTCGGCAATCCCGTCCATCATATCCATGACGGGGAGCCGCCCACGGGCGAGATGCCGGTGACGTTCGGCCTGCTGCTCAACCTGGTCAGCGTGATGGGGGATGCGACCAAGGATCAGGTGTGGGGCTATCTCGGCAATTACGTCGCCGATGCCACGCCGGAGCGATACCCCGAACTCGACCGGCTGATCGATCGCGCGTTGGCGTATGGCCGCGATTTCGTGACGCCGACGTTGAAGCGTCGCGCGCCCGAGGGGGTCGAGATTGCGGCGCTGGAACGGCTGGATGCGGACCTTGCCGCGCTGCCCACCGGCGCGAGCGCGGAGGATATCCAGAACATCGTCTATGAGATCGGCAAGGCACAGTTCGGAGCTTTGGGCGGGTTCGAGACTTTGCGCGACTGGTTCAAGGCGCTGTACGAGACGCTGCTTGGCGCCGAACAGGGGCCACGCATGGGCAGCTTCATCGCGCTGTACGGGATCGGCAATTCGCGCAAACTGATCGCGGAGGCGCTGGCGCGTTGAGCGTCCGCCCACCGCGTCTTCTTCGCGCCGTTTCCAGGGGGCGGGCCGATCGCCTGGACGGCGACCGAATTCGTGCTGGTCCACGGTCCGGTCGGCCCGACCCGGCATGACGATAGCGGGTGCTGGGACATATAAGGTCACGCCGGACATTGCCGGTGATCGGCAATTTATCTGGTTTTGATTGCCCGTCCGACACCGTGCGGTAAGGTCGCTCCATGATCCGCTCCTCCCCCGTCTCCGCCCTGCGCGCTTTCCTGCAAGACGAAGCGGCGGGCGGGATCGTGCTGATCGCGGCAGCGGTGCTGGCGATGATCGCGGCCAATTCGTCTGTCGCGGAGAGCTATTTCCACCTGCTCCACGCCGAAACCGGACCGGTCATCTCGCCGGCGATCGGCGCGATGACGGTGCATTTGTGGATCAATGACGGGCTGATGGCGGTGTTCTTCCTGCTCGTCGGGCTCGAGATCAAACGCGAACTTGTCGATGGCGATCTGTCCGACGCCCGCAAACGTCGCCTGCCGGTGGTCGCCGCCGCTGCCGGGATGATCGTGCCGGCATTGGTCTATCTCGTCGTGGTGCGCGGCGATGCGACATTGACGCGCGGCTGGGCGATTCCGGCGGCAACCGATATCGCGTTTGCAATCGGCGTGATGGCGCTGCTCGGATCGCGCGTATCGGCGTCGCTCAAACTGTTCCTGACGACGATCGCGATCGTCGACGACATGGGGGCGGTCGCGATCATCGCCATCGGCTACACCCAGGGTCTCGACATCGCTGCACTGGCGGCGGCGGCGGGCGTGCTGGCGATCATGGCGGCGATGAACCGCCACGGTGTGCGCCGGCTGACGCCGTATCTGCTCGCCGCGGCCGTATTATGGTGGCTGGTGCTGCTGTCGGGGGTGCATGCGACGGTGGCCGGCGTGCTCGCCGCCATATTCATCCCCATCGAACGCGACGACCAACGCTCGCCGCTGCACATCCTCGAACATGCGCTGAGCCCGTGGGTCGCGTTCATGATCGTGCCCCTGTTCGGGTTCGCCAATGCCGGTGTGTCGCTGGCCGGCATGTCGATGTCGGTGCTGATCGAGCCGGTAGTGATCGCGGTCGCCGCCGGGCTGTTCCTTGGCAAGCAAGTCGGAATCCTTGGCGGCATCGCACTGGCCGAGAAACTCGGCTTCGCCCGTCGCCCGGGTCGGGCGAGCTGGGCCCAGATTTACGGCGTGGCACTGCTCGCCGGGATCGGCTTCACGATGAGTCTGTTCATCGGCGGCCTGGCCTTTCCGGGGAATGCGCCCTTGATGGATGAGGTTAAGATCGGCGTGCTCGGCGGATCGATCCTGTCGGCGCTGGCGGGCTTCTGCGTGCTGCGCTTCGCCAAGCCGGTTCCAGAGGCGACATGATGCGCTGCTTTTTCGATTCCCGGCAATTGGCCCATGCCCCGGCCAAGGAACTGCACAATGGCAGCTTCGTCGATTATGCCGAGACGCCCGCGCGCGCCGCCGCGATCCAGCAGGTGATCGGGGCGACCGAGACCCCACGCGATCATGGCGAGGCCCCGATCCTCGCCATACACGATGCGGGTTATGTCGATTTTCTCAAGACCGCCCCCGCCCGCTGGGCCGCAGCCGGGCGGCCGGGCGATGTGATGGGCTATATCTGGCCGATCACCCGGCGTCGTCCGCTGAAACTCGACCGGATCGATGCGCTGGCCGGGCGCTACAGTCTCGATGCTTCCACCCCGCTCACCGCCGACAGCTGGGGCTCGGCCTATTGGAGCGCGCAGAGCGTGCTGTCCGCGACGCACGCCGTGCTGGCGGGCGAGCGCGCCGCCTTCGCGCTGTGTCGTCCGCCGGGCCACCATGCCGGGGCGGATTATCTCGGCGGCTATTGCTACCTGAACACCGCCGCCATCGCCGCCCAAGCGGCGCGGGACGCCGGGGCGAGGCGGGTCGCGATCCTCGACATCGACTATCATCACGGCAACGGGACGCAGGACATCTTTTGGGCGCGCGGCGACGTGTTCTACGCCTCGCTTCACGCTGATCCGGCGACAGATTATCCGTTTTTCTGGGGTCATGCGGACGAGATCGGCGAGGAGGCCGGCGTGGGCACCACCCTCAACCTGCCCTTGCCGCAAGGTGCGACGCTCGACGCGTTTCGCCGCGCTCAGGGCGCCGCGCTGGAAGCCATCGCCCGTTTTGGCCCCGATCTGCTGGTGCTGAGTTTCGGTGCGGACACTTGGGAGGGCGATCCGATCTCCCACCTGAAACTGACCACCGCCGATTACGGCCTGTTGGCCCGCGACATCGCCGCCTGTGGCTGGCCGACCGTCATCGCAATGGAAGGGGGGTACGCGATCGATGCGCTGGGTGCGAACGTGGCGAGCTTTCTCGGCGGCTTCTGAGCGGCGGTGCAACAATCGAGCGGCTAAGCGGTTTTTGCTACTCGGACGTGGAGACGGATCATGCATATCACCCGGAGCGGATCGCAGCCCTCGGGCAAGGGACCGGACGACTGGTTCAGCGGCATTGTGCGCATCGATCCATTGTTCAGCGCGCCTGATCCAGCGCGGGTCGCCGGGGCCAGCGTAACGTTCGAGCC
Source organism: Sphingomonas sp. (assembly GCF_025363195.1). Taxonomy (GTDB): domain Bacteria; phylum Pseudomonadota; class Alphaproteobacteria; order Sphingomonadales; family Sphingomonadaceae; genus Sphingomonas. The sequence goes on along the minus strand of NZ_JANYEK010000033.1, from coordinate 4,372 downwards.
CGGCGCACGTACCGCCTGGCACACCCACCCGCTCGGCCAGACGCTGATCGTCACCTTCGGACTCGGCTGGATCCAGCGCGATGGCGGGCCGGTTGAGGAGATTCGCCCCGGCGATGTGGTCTGGTTCGCCCCGGGTGAAAAACATTGGCACGGCGCAACAGCAACCAACGCGATGACCCATATCGCAATTCAGGAGCGGCTCGACGGCAAGGTGGTGGACTGGTTGGAGAAGGTGACGGACGCGCAATATGGTGGCGGCTGATCGGCGCGCATCACCGCCCGCCAGATCAGATGCTGGATGATGCCAGGACAGGAAGCACATCGCCACCCATCATCCCACCAACCCGAGCGGTCAATCGCGCCTAGGCGGAACGTTCGTGGGCCGATATCGCAGGATCGATGTCGTGGGAATCGGGCGCGATACGGATAACCGCGTGCCATCATAGTCGTTGAGGGCACCCGGTACGACAATGTACCGGGTGCCCGCTCCGTTCACAGCTTCTCGGTCAGCTCCGGCACGATCTTGAACAGATCGCCGACAAGACCGATGTCCGCGACCTGGAAGATCGGCGCGTCCTCGTCCTTGTTGATGGCGATGATCGTCTTCGAATCTTTCATGCCCGCCAGATGCTGGATCGCGCCCGAAATGCCGATCGCGACATAGACCTCCGGGGCGACGATCTTGCCGGTCTGGCCGACCTGATAATCGTTCGGGGCATAGCCCGCATCCACCGCCGCGCGCGACGCGCCGACGCCCGCACCGAGCTTGTCGGCGAGCGGATCGATCACGGCATGGAACTGCTCGCTCGATGCCAGCGCGCGACCGCCCGAGACTATGATCTTGGCCGAGGTTAGTTCGGGGCGTTCCGACTTGGCGATCTCGCTGCCGACATAGGTCGAGACACCGGCCTCGCTGCCACCCGAGACGGCTTCGATCGTGCCGCTGCCACCCTCGGTCGCCGCCTTCTCGAACGCGGTGCCGCGCACGGTGATGACCTTCTTCGCATCCTTCGTCTGGACGGTGGCGATGGCATTGCCGGCGTAGATCGGACGGGTGAACGTGTCTTCGCTTTCGACCGACAGGATGTCGCTGATCTGCATCACGTCGAGCAGGGCCGCGACGCGCGGCGCGATGTTCTTGCCGCCCGAGGTGGCGGGGAACAGCACGGCATCATGATCGCCCATCAGCTGGACGATCATCGGCGCGACATTCTCGGCCAGAGCGTGCGCATACGCCACGTCGTCGGCGACATGGACCTTGCCCACACCGGCGATCTTGGCGGCTTCGGCGGCGACAGTGTCCACGCCATGACCGGCGACGATCAGGTGAACCTCACCCAGCTGCGAGGCGGCGGTGACCACGGCGAGCGTGGCATCCTTGACGGCCTTGCCGTCATGTTCGACCCAGACGAGCGTCTTCATTTCGCAACTCCCATGGCCTTAAGCTTAGCAACGAGTTCATTCACATCGGCGACCTTCACGCCAGCCGAGCGCTTGGCCGGCTCGACCACCTTCAGCGTGGTCAGGCGTGGGCTGATATCGACCCCGTAATCGGCGGCAGTCTTCTGCGCCATCGGCTTCGACTTGGCCTTCATAATGTTGGGCAGCGAGGCGTAACGGGGCTCGTTGAGGCGCAAATCGGTGGTGATGATCGCGGGCAGCGTGAGCGCTTCCGTCTCCGATCCACCGTCCACTTCGCGGGTGACGGTCACGCTGTCGGCGGTCAGTTCGACCTTCGAGGCGAAGGTCGCCTGACCGACACCGAGCAGGCCCGCCAGCATCTGGCCGGTCTGGTTGTTGTCGTCGTCGATCGCCTGTTTGCCCAGGATGATCAGATCGGGCTTTTCCTCATCGACGATCGCCTTGAGCAGCTTGGCGACGCCCAAAGGTTCGACCTTCTCTTCGCTGACGATCAGGATCGCGCGGTCCGCACCCATCGCGAGCGCAGTGCGCAAAGTTTCCTGCGATTTCTGTTCGCCGACCGAGACGACGACGATTTCCGTCACGCCCTTTTCCTTCAGGCGGATCGCTTCCTCGACCGCGATCTCGTCGAACGGGTTCATGCTCATCTTGACGTTGGCCAGATCGACCCCCGTCCCGTCCGCCTTCACGCGAGGCTTAACGTTATAGTCAAGCACGCGCTTGACCCCGACCAATACCTTCATGTCACTCTCTCCGTAACCACGATTCGCGTCCTGGGGAGGGTACGCTCAAGCGGCCTTCCGAACCTCTGCCACGATCTTCTTAGCCGCATCGCCAAGATCGTTAGCAGGTACGATGGCCAAACCGGAATTGGACAAAATGTCCTTGCCCAGATCGACATTGGTGCCCTCGAGCCGAACGACCAGCGGAACCGAAAGGTTCACTTCCTTCGCCGCCGCCACGATGCCCTCCGCGATGATGTCGCAACGCATGATGCCGCCGAAGATGTTGACCAGGATGCCTTTCACCGCCGGATCGCTCAGGATGATCTTGAACGCCGCCGTCACCTTCTCGGTCGTGGCGCCACCGCCGACGTCGAGGAAGTTGGCCGGGAACATGCCGTTCAGCTTGATGATGTCCATCGTCGCCATCGCCAGACCGGCACCGTTGACCATGCAACCGATATCTCCGTCGAGCTTGATATACGCAAGGTCGTACTTCGAAGCTTCGAGTTCGGCCGGATCCTCCTCGGTCTCGTCGCGCAATTCCATCAAATCCTTGTGGCGGAACATCGCGTTGCCATCGAAGGCGACCTTGGCGTCAAGCACCATCAGCTTGCCGTCTTGCGTCACGGCGAGCGGGTTGATCTCGATCTGCTCGGCATCGGTGCCGATGAAGGCGTCATACAGTTTCGACGCGGTGTTGGTGGCCTGTTTGGCGAGATCGCCTTCCAGCCCGAGCGCGTTCGCCACGGCGCGGCCATGATGCGGCATGAAGCCGGTCACAGGATCGATATCCAGCGTCTGGATCTTTTCCGGCGTGTCGTGCGCGACGGTTTCGATGTCCATGCCGCCTTCGGTCGAGACGACCATCGAGACGCGGCCGGTTGCGCGGTTGACCAGCAAGGCGAGGTAGAATTCCTTGGCGATATCGACGCCATCAGTGACGTATAGCCGATTGACCTGCTTGCCCGCATCGCCGGTTTGGATCGTGACGAGCGTGTTGCCGAGCATATCCGTCGCCGCCGCGCGAACTTCATCGGCGGTCTTGGCGAGGCGGACGCCGCCCTTGGCATCGGGGCCGAGTTCCTTGAACTTACCCTTGCCGCGCCCGCCGGCATAGATTTGCGCCTTCACGACGTAGAGCGGCCCGGGCAGTTTGGCGGCGGCGGCGACAGCCTCCTCGACGGTCAATGCGGCAAAGCCTGCGGGGACGGGGACGCCGAACTTGGCCAGCAATTCCTTGGCCTGATATTCGTGGATGTTCATGAGAAGCGATCGCACCTTTCGTGTGGGACTTAAGGTTTGCATGGGCCTTAAGCACAGCCTGCGAGGTGAATCCACCCCTCGCCCATCCGCCCGGCCGGTCGCGCGCAAGGCCGTGGCGCTGGCGGTGGCGCTGGCGGTGACCTAGACGATCTGCGGATCTTCGAGCGAGCGTAAGCGCTTGAGCAAGTGAATGTGCGCAGCTTGACCTCGCAACTGGGGACAATCGCCGCTATATCGCTCGGATGCACTGGGCAACCGGCCTCCTTCTCGCGCTGGCGACGATCGTTTTCATGGAGGGGTTCGCCTATGTCGCGCACCGCTGGGTGATGCATGGGTTCGGCTGGTTCCTGCACGCGAGCCACCACCGCGCACGCAGCGGGAATTGGGAATTGAACGATCTCTATGCGGTCATCTTCGCATTGCCGTCGTTCGTGCTGTTGCTCGGCGGCGTACACCTCGGCTGGTGGCCGGGCTTTGCGTGGATCGGTGGAGGAATCGCGGCTTATGGCGCGATCTATTTCGGGTTCCATGACGTTATCGTCCACAAGCGTCTGAACCATCGGTATTTGCCGAAATCCGTATATATGAAACGCATCATCCAGGCGCACCGGCTGCACCATGTGGTCGAAACGAAGCACGGAACCGTCAGCTTCGGGTTTCTCTGGGCGCCCAAGCCGGAGGAATTGAAAGCCGAACTCAAGCGCCGCGACCGCACGGGCGTGCGCGCACCGGTCGAGCGGCCCAAAACGCCCGCTTCCGTAAACGAAGAAGCTGTTTGAACGAAAGCTGGGGGTTTTTCGCGCTGGCGGTGCCGGCGGTGATCCTCGTCGGCCTCGCCAAGGGCGGGTTTGCGGGCATGGGCGCTTTGTCGCTGCCGTTGCTGGCGATGGCGATTTCACCAGTGCGCGCGGCGGCGATCCTGCTGCCCATCCTGATCGTGCAGGATATCGTCGGCGTGTGGG
>NZ_JANYEK010000110.1 GCF_025363195.1 Sphingomonas sp. | reverse complement strand
CTTAGAGAAACGATCGCCAACCTGCCGGTTCATCGTGATGTCGCCGTTGGTTTGCGCCGCTTGAAAGATGCCGGGTTTACGTTGGTCACCCTTACCAACACAGCGGGCGAAGCGGGACCCAACCCGCTGGACAAGGCGGGGCTTGGCACGCTGTTCGATCGGCAATTCACGGTCGAGCCGGTGCGCTCGTTCAAGCCGACGCCGGCGACATATAAGCTGGTAACGGATACGATGAAGGTACCACGTTCAGGCACCTGGCTTGTTGCGGCGCACACCTGGGACACCATCGGCGCCCAATCATTTGGATGGAATGCGGCATTGGTGACGCGTGGGAGCAATGCGCCCCTCCTGCTAGACGGCGTGCCGAAACCCACTTTGACAGGCACTGGGCTTGCCGATGTGGCGGATGCGATCGTGCAGCATGTTGCCAGGCTGGACAGCTCACGTTGATGAAGTCGTTCCCGATCCGAACGGCAGCGTTGGAAGGTACGCCAAACAGTCAGTAAAAGCTGGCAGCGGCGTCAGGAACATCACTCCGCCAAAGGGCCATCTGATGCTCCAACCTGCGTGGTTACGATATTGGAACGGCATGAAGAAGTGATAGCCGCCGTGCAGTAAAACCGGTCGACAGCCTGCCTCGGCGTTCATGGTGATTAAACCAACGGTAATCGAGCCGTTACGATTCCAGAGCTTCTCGACGATGGCGACGCGGTGATAGCGCGCCGGTCAGGCGGGACGGTCGCGAGCGCGCAACCGATGCCATCCGCACGACTTCGATGAGATCGGCGGAAAGTGCCCGACATTGCTCGTCTGGATGATCCCATCGCGGACCGCGGGCGGCATCGAGCGTCGGTGCCACTTTGGGTCCAAGCAGCGGCATTCCTTCAGCAATCGTGCGTACGACGCGACGGCGGGATACGTCGGTTGAACGAGCGGCGGCAGCGATCATGGCACCGTCTCGTCACGGCAATGATTGTAATCAAAGGTGAATGCATGACCGCTTTCAGGACGCGGTTGTGGGGTTCTGAGCGTCCGCAACCGGGTCGTTTCGGTCTTTCGCTCAAGCCGATTGTTTATCGTAGGCGCTTCATGAAACGGTGACCACTCCAGTATCGATCAAACTGCGAGCGGTATCGATAATCGTGTCTTCCGCGGGTCGGGGCGTCCATCCCAGCACGTCGTGTGCGTGCGTAGCGGGCGTCGCACGCGTCCGGCCAATCTCACCTGTCACTTGGCGGACCATGGGATCGAAAACTGCAACGATACGTAGCAGCCAGCCCGGAAGTCGGCGTGTCGGCACTCTGCGCGCCTCCAGCCCCAGCGCATCGCGTAATATACCGGCAAGATCGATCATTTGAATAAACGGGCCGGAGGCGATGAACCGCTCCCCCGCAATGCCGGGCGCGGTCAGTGCACGGACGTGTAGGTCGGCTACGTCGCGAACATCGACAACGCCAAAGCCGATTGGGGGCAGGCCGGGCATAGTGCCCGCCAAGAGCCGTCTGACAACCTCGACTGATGCCGAGAAGTCGGGCGCGAGCACTGGCCCGAGCACAAGCGAAGGGTTGATCGTCACGAGTTCCAAGCCGTTACCCTCCGCGATGATCCAGTCGCGCGCGGCACGTTCGGCAACAGTCTTGGAACGCGGGTATGCCTGCACCGCGCCGTCGCTTAAGTTCGTCCAGTCGGCCTCGCTAAACACGGTACGCGCAGGCGGATGGCCATATGCTACGGCCGCGACGGATGATGTCATGACCACACGCGTAACTCCTGCCTCGCGCGCAAATCGGAGCGCGCGCAGAGCGCCATCTCGTGCCGGCACGACCAGTTCATCGGCATTTTTTACGGCATTGCTCGGGAGTGGGGACGCGACATGGGCGACGTGGCTGCATCCGGCGACCGCTGCCGGCCAGCCGGCATCGCTGGTCAAATCCGCAGCAAAGAACGACAGGCGATCATTGTCGACTTGTAGCCACCGACGCACTTCGACCTCTCGCTTGAGATCGCGAATGGTGGTGTGAACCTCCCAGCCTGTCTCGAGCAATTGGCGAATGAGGAACCCGGCAATATAGCCACTTCCCCCTGTAACCAGCACCCGTCCGCTCATCGTCACTTCCTATCTGTAGTTGCACGACAGAACATCACACATGGTAGCAAACGCAACCATGTTCGCTTAAACCTGATTATTCAATCAGAGCCTACCGGTTCCCTGACGACGCATCTCAAGTGAGGATAGGAACGAGAACCGGTGTATGTCTTTCGTATCGCCGATCAGTTCACATCCTGAGCGGGCGGTTATAGCCAGTCAGCTCCAGATACCCCCGGCCGCCGCGGGTGCGCACCGCGCCTTCCCAGTAAACTGGCATGCCGCTGCGGCGCGTGTCGAGTTCCTGATCGGCGAACATCGGGACCAGGCGGCAGCGTTTGATGCGACCGTCGATGCGGACGCTGAGTTCCTGCGACACCGGATAGGTTGCGTCGGTCGCCTTGCTCCGCCAAGTTGCGAGCGTGCGAAAAGCGACATCGCGAGGGCCAAACACGATGTTCTTACCGTCCGGTCGTCGGAGCGATCCGCCAGCCCATAGCGTCCCGCCACCCTTGCGTCGGATGCGGAAGGCCATCAACGCGGATCCGTCGTCGAGATTCAGTCCGGTCCAGTCCCACCCTTGCGCATCGGGCGCCAGATAGTCTGACGACCATTCGCGATCGAGCCAGGCTTCGCCGCTGACGGCGACGGTCCGGTTGCCGCGCCATACGCGACCGGCGACCTTGAGATGGGGCAGCGAGTAGTAATAGCTTGCCTCGTCGGGGCGTGGCCCCTTGCGACTGTATCCGCCATGACCCTGGGGTAGTAGTGGTTGCGTCGGGCGGAAGTTCAGCGCCAGCGCGAAGCCCCCGTCGTCACCTGCGTGGCCCAAGACCCGCTGGAAGACCGCCGCAACCGCCAGTCCCGGATCGCGACGTCCGCGTCACCGACACGCGCACTTGCGAGGCCGAAGCCCTGCCGCGCCGCGCATTCGCCGTGTAGCAGCGTGCCCGTCGTAGCATCCGACAAGGCAGCATGTGCGAACAGCACTTGTGTCGCAGCGAAGCGGCTCGGGTTGCGCGCATCGACCGGCGGACGCGTGCGGAAGAAGGTGACTTGGAATCCGATATCCTCTCCGGCAGCCGTTTAAATTTGGTCGCTAGCGGTTTCAACCGAACCGCGCTTTACTCTGACTAAATCTCCTTTTCGGGAAACGGCTTACGGGACGCGGTTGTGCTCACGTGGTCTGCAATTCAGGGAGGCAGTTGAGCGTCGATGGGCGGAATAGCCATCTTTTTGTGAAAGTGGATGAGCGGAAGATTGCACCGTCCCGCGTGACCTGGCGCTGCCAAAGCCGCTGCGATCCTGCTATGGGGAGATAATGCTAAAATTACAGATCATGAAAAAGGCCGCTCAAGC
>NZ_JANYEK010000082.1 GCF_025363195.1 Sphingomonas sp. | reverse complement strand
GTCGCGCCGACGCGGCGCGTGGCGATCTCGTACACCGCGAAGCCGTAACGCACATAGATGATCTCGTCGCCTGGCCCTGCAAACGCCCCGGCGGCGAGATGCAGCACCTCGTCCGACCCATTGCCATAGATGATCCGCGCGGGATCGAGCGCGTGTTTCGCCGCCAGCACATCGCGCAATTCGGTCGCGCTGGCATCCGGATAGCGTTCCAGCCGGTCGGCGGCGGCAGCGAAGGCGACGCGGGCGGCAGGGCTGGTGCCGAGCGGATTCTCGTTCGAGGACAGCTTGATGACCTTGCGACCGTCATCGGTGGTGGAGCGGCCCGGAACGTAAGGGGCGATCGCCATGATCCAGGGTTTGGGTGCGGGTTTGGTCATGGCCCGGCGGCATAGCGGTACGGTGGAAATTGACAAGGCGAGGCTGCGCCCTCTAGCGCCCGGAGCGTGATCTCCACCAACCCACACACCGACCAGCGCTTTGGGCTTGCCCGCACCGTCACGCTGGCCGGGCCGCTCCGGCTCGATGGCGGCGTGCTGCTGTCGCCGGTCGACATCGCCTATGAAACCTACGGCACGCTCGACGCGGAGGGCGGCAATGCGATCCTGATCTGTCACGCGCTGACCGGCGACCAGCATGTCGCGAGCGACCATCCCGGCACCGGCAAGCCCGGCTGGTGGACGCGGATGGTGGGCGCGGGCAAGCCGATCGATCCGGCGCGGCACTTCATCGTCTGCGCCAATGTGCTGGGCAGCTGCATGGGATCGTCCGGCCCGGCCAGCGTCAACCCGGCGACCGGCCAACCGTGGGGCATGGCGTTTCCGGTCATCACGATCCGCGACATGGTGCGGGCGCAGGCGCTGCTGCTCGATCATCTCGGCGTGGCCACGCTGAAGGCGGTGGTCGGCGGATCGATGGGGGGGATGCAGGCGCTGAGCTGGCCCGCGACCTTCCCGGAGCGGGTGAAGGCGGCGGTGGTGATCGCCTCGACCGCGCGGCACACGGCGCAGAACATCGCTTTTCACGAGGTCGGGCGACAGGCGGTGATGGCCGATCCGAAATGGCGCGGCGGGGACTATTATGGCGATGGCGATGCGCTGGCCGATCCCCCCGCCGCCGGTCTCGCCGTGGCGCGGATGGCGGCGCACATCACCTATCTGTCGGAAGCCGGGCTGACGGAGAAGTTCGGCCGCAAGTTGCAGGCGCGTGAATCGAAAACCTTCGGGTTCGACGCGGATTTCCAGATCGAAAGCTATCTGCGCCATCAGGGCATCGCCTTTGTCGACCGCTTCGATGCGAACTCGTATCTCTACATCACCCGGGCGATGGATTATTTCGACCTCGCCGAGGAACATGGCGGCCACCTCGCCAATGCCTTCCGAGGCAGCAAGGCGCGTTTCTGCCTGGTCAGTTTCGATACCGACTGGCTGTACCCGACCGCCGAATCGCGCAGCGTGGTCCATGCGCTGAACGCGGCGGGGGCGCCGGTCAGTTTCGTCGAACTGTCGAGCCCGTTCGGGCATGATGCCTTCCTGCTGGAGGCGCCGGAGCTGAACCGTGTCGTCGATGGCTTCCTGAGGGCCGGAGCATGACCGATATCATCCTGTCCGACGACAAGACACGGCTGGATGTCGCGCGCATCACGGGCTGGCTGGCGAGCAGCTATTGGTCGCCGGGGATCGAGCGGGCGCTGGTCGAGCGCGCGATTGCCGGTTCGCATTGTCTGGGCGCGTACCGGGACGGCGAACAAATCGGCTTTGCGCGCGCCATCACCGATCATGCGACCTTCGCGTGGATCGCCGATGTGTGGGTCGACGATGCCGCCCGCGGACAGGGGCTCGGGCGGCGGATGGTCGCCTGGTTCCTCGACCATCCTGACTTTGCGGGCATCCGCCGCGTCGGGCTGGTCACGCGCGACGCGCACGGCGTGTATGAAAAGATCGGCTTCCACGCGCTGATCCGGCCGGAACGTTTCATGGAGCGCCTCTCGCCCGAGGCCGAAAAGAGGACGCGGGGCACGCCATGACGCTGCGACCCGATCTCGCGATCATCGCCGACCATGTCGCGCACGGTGCCCGCATCCTCGATGTCGGGTGTGGCGACGGGCAGTTGATGGCGGCGTTGCGCGACACCAAGAACGTCGATGCGCGCGGGCTGGAAATCGCGGCGGGCAACGTCGCCGCCGCCGTGTCGCGCGGCCTCTCGGTGATTCAGGGGGACGCCGATACCGATCTTGCCGCCTATCCCGACGCCAGCTTCGACTATGCGATCCTAAGCCAGACATTGCAGACCGCGCGGCGCCCCGATGTGGTGCTGGATCATCTGCTCAGGATCGGGCGGCGCGCCTTCGTGTCCTTTCCCAATTTCGCCCATTGGCGGGTGCGCACGTCCTTGCTGTGGGGCGGGCGGATGCCGGTGACGCGACTGCTGCCCGAACGCTGGTACGACACGCCCAATATCCACCACGTCACGGTGGACGATTTCCGCGCCTTCGTCGCCGATCGCGGGATCACGGTGCAGGGCGCGTGGTTCCTGTCCGGCGACCGGCAAACCAGCTCGGCGGCGGCGAACTTCCGCGCCGAACATGCGGTTTTCCTTTTGGAAAGTTGATCTCGATCAGGAACCATCGCATCGGCCGATGGTTTGCACCGCATCAACGCCATCGGAACTTTGCATGACCGCCACTGCCCTCATCGTCGAAGACGAGATTTTCGTCGCGCTGGATCTCGAACGGATCCTGTCGGATGCCGGTTATAAGGTGAAGGCGATCGCGGCCGACCGGCTCGGCGCCCTGCAGGAAGCGGACGATTGCAGTTTCGCATTGGTCGACATCAATCTGCGGGATGGACCGACCGGCCCGGCGCTCGCCCAGACGCTGGCGCAGGATTATGGGCTGAAGGTGGTGTTCGTCACCGCCAATCCCGCGCAGATCGGAGTACCGAGCAGCGCGCTGGGATATGTTCGTAAGCCGTTCAGCGAGGCGGCGATCCTTGCCGCCGCCGCGCTCGCTTGTGCTGCGGTCGATCGGCAGACCCCCGATGATCCGGCCAATGACGATCTGGTCCTGATCGGAGATCCTAGGGTCGGCTGAACGCCTTTACCGGGATGCAGGTGGTGACCACCAGCCCCCCCGGTCGCCAATCTCGCTCTACCGTGCCGCCGAGTTGACGCACCGCGCTCATTTCGATCAATTGTGATCCGAAGCCGGAGGGTTCGGGCGTTCCCTCCACCACCGGGCCGCCATGCTCGCTCCAGATCAGGCACACCTTGTCGTCCCGCGTGGCGATCTCGACGGTGATGCCGCCGACATGGTTGGACAGCGCGCCATATTTGGTCGCGTTGGTCGCCAGTTCGTGGAACAGCAACGCCAGCGGCGTGGCGGAGCGATCGTCGATCATGACATCGCCGCCGGTCACGGCGATCCGCTCCGCGCCCGCCTGCTGATATGGGCGGAACAGTTCGTCGAGCAGACCGCGCAGGCTCGATGGCGCGGCGGTCGGGCGCGAATGGGCGCTGTGCGGGCGCACGAAATCATGCGCGCGGCCCAGTGCCGTCACCCGATCGCGCAGATCGTCGGCAATGCCCCGGAACCCGGGATTGGCGCGCGCGGAGAACCCGATCAGGCCGGAAATCACCGCGAAGATATTCTTGATGCGATGGCTCAGCTCCTGCGCGATGACCTCGCGCTCCTCGCTCGCCTGTTTCTGCTCATGCACCTCGGTACAGGTGCCGAACCAGCGGATGATCTCGCCCGCCTCGTTGCGCAGCGGCAGCGCCCGGCCCAACGTCCAGCGATAGTCTCCGTCGTGGCGGCGCAGGCGGTACTCCACCTGATAGGGTTCGCCGGTGGCGAGCGAATGTCGCCACACCGCCCAGGCCCGCTCCTGATCCTCGGGGTGGAACATGCCGTTCCATTCTTCGCCGTCGGTCGATCCTTCCGGCATGCCGGTGAATTCGTACCAGCGGGCATTGTAATAATCGTGATAGCCATCGGGCAGGGTGGACCACACCATCTGCGGCATCGAATCCGCCAGCACGCGGAAGCGGTTATGGCTTTCGACGAGGGCGCGGTGGTTGGCATTTTCGGTCTCGCGCCAGGCGGCGGCATCGCGGCTGTCGCGCAACCGGGCCATCACCGCGCCGGCCAGGGTCATCAGGCCCTGACGCTGCAATGGCGTCAGATCAGCGCGGGGCTTGGTATCGATGATGCACAACGACCCCAGCGGCACACCGTCCTCGGCAACCAATGGCGCACCGGCATAGAAGCGGACATGAGGCGGGCCGGTAACCAGCGGATTGTTCGCGAAGCGCGGGTCGAGTGTCGCATCGGGCACGATCATCATCGCGCTGTCGAGCATCGCGAAGGCGCAGAAACTCGTCTCGCGCGACGTTTCCGCATCGTCCAGCCCGGTACGGGCGAGGAACGTCTGGCGATGTTCCTCGACCAGGCTGACGAGCGCGATGGGTGCATCACATAAAGCGGCGGCGAATTCGGTAATGCCGGTCAGGCTGGCACTTTCCCGCAGCGATTCGATGTCATGTGCCACGATAGCTTTGGCGCGGGCCGCCTCGTCGACCTGCCAGCCGCGGCCAGCCGCTGCAGGGGCTTCCTCCGCCGTCACATCTTCGTTGTGAGGGGTAGCGCTCGATTTCAAAACGGAACGTCGTCGTCGAGGTCGTCGGCAAAGCTGCCACGGCTCGCGCCGCCGGCGGGCGCGCCGCTGCGACCACCGCCACCGCCATAGCCGCCACCGGAACCACCGCCCGAACCGCCACCAAAGTCGTTTCCGCCGCCGAATTCGTCACGACCGCCGCCGCCGGCTGCACCACCGCCGGCGCCGGGCGCGCCATCGAGCATCGTCAGCACGCTGTTGAAGCCCTGCAGCACGATCTCGGTCGAATAGCGGTCCTGCCCTTGCGGGTCCTGCCATTTGCGGGTGGCGAGAGCGCCTTCGATATAGACCTTGCTGCCCTTGCGCAGATAGCGTTCGGCGACATTGGCCAGACCTTCGTTGAACACCTTCACGGTGTGCCACTCGGTCTTTTCCTTGCGCTCGCCGCTATTCTTGTCCTTCCAGTTTTCCGACGTGGCGATGCGCAGCTCGACCACCTTGCCGCCGTTCTGGAAGCTCCTGCTTTCCGGATCACGGCCGAGATTGCCGACGAGAATGACCTTGTTGACGCTGCCCGCCATATTAATTTCCTACGATACTGTTCTAGAGGCCGAATCCTATAGCGGCCCAGTATGTAGCCCCGGCGGCGATATATGCCAGCGCGAAGAGATAGCTGACCATGAACAGCGGCCATTTCCAGCCGTTGGTCTCACGCCGCGTCACGGCGATGGTCGAGATGCATTGCGGTGCGAACACGAACCACATCAGGAAGGCGAGCGCGGTCGGCAGGCTCCAGCGGCCGCGCAAGCTCTGGGCCAGCTTGCCCCCGCCGACTGGTTCGTCGGGATTGTCGATCGCATACACCGTCGCCATCGCGCCGACCGCCGCCTCGCGCGCCGCCATTGCGGGCAGCAGGGAGAGGGCGATGTCGTGATTGAAGCCGATCGGCTTGCCGACAATTTCGATTCCCGAGGCGATGTGCCCGGCGATCGAATATTCGCTTTGCCGCTGGCCCGCGGGCGCGACCGGAAAGCTGGCCAGCACCCAGAGCAATGCCACGGTCAGCGCGATGGTCGTGCCCGCGCGCTTAAGAAAGATCAAAGCGCGGCTCCACAGTCCCAACGCCACATCCTTCAGGCGCGGCCATTGGTATTTCGGCATCTCCATCATGAAGCCGGAAGACGGACCCGCCGTCACCGTGCGGCGCAGGACCAGAGCGGCGACATAAGCCGAGACGATGCCCAGCACGTAGAGCACGAACATCACCAGCCCCTGCAGACCGACGAACGGCAGCACCTGCGTGTTCGGAATCATCGCGCCGATGATCAGCGTGTAGACCGGCAGCCGTGCCGAGCAGGTCATCAGCGGCGCGATCAGGATCGTGGTCAGCCGGTCCTTCTCGTCATCGATCGTGCGCGTCGCCATGATGCCGGGGACGGCGCAGGCGAAGCTGGACAATAATGGAATGAACGCGCGCCCCGACAGGCCGACTCCTGCCATCAGCCGGTCCATCATGAAGGCCGCGCGGACCATATATCCCGTCGCCTCCAACACCAGGATGAAGGTGAACAGGATCAGGATTTGCGGCAGGAACACGATCACCGCGCCGACCCCGGCGATGATCCCGTCGGTCAGGAACGCGCGCACGAACCCGGCCGGAAGCGCGCCGTTGACCAATTGGGTCAGCAGAGCGAACCCGCTTTCGATCCAACCGATCGGCGCCCGCGACCAGGCGAAAACTGCCTGGAACATGACGAATAGCAGCCCGAGCAGGAGCACCGGCCCGCTCACCGGATGCAGCGCCACCGCGTCGAGCAGATGCGTCCAGCGTCGCCCGGTCGTCTCGGAGATCGTCGCCTTCACCGACAGCGCGCGCGCCCGGCGTTGCAGCGTGACGATATCCTCGCCGACATGGCCCGCATTGGGGCGCAGCCGCACTGCGGTTCCGCTGCCGATCGTGCTCGACATGCGCGCCTTCAGCTCGTCCAGACCACGCTTGCGCACCGCGACGGTCGGCACCACCGGCACGCCCAGTTCGCGCTCGAGCACCGCGGCATCCAGTGTCAGTCCGTCGCGCTCGGCGAGATCGATCATGTTCAGCGCCACCACGACCGGCAGGCCCAGCGCGATCAGCTGCAACGCGAAACGCAGATGATTGTCGAGATTCGACGCATCGACGACGATGATGATCGCATCGGGCAGGCGCTCGCCTTCCTGTCGCCCCATCACCACGTCGCGCGTCACGCGCTCGTCGGGGCTGCTCGGGTCGAGGCTGTAGGCGCCGGGCAAATCGACCAGTTCGATCGGCCGACCATCATCCAGCGCGAGTCGACCCGAATGCCGCTCCACCGTCACGCCGGGATAATTGCCGACCTTCTGCCGCGCGCCGGTCAGCGCGTTGAACAGCGCGCTCTTGCCGGCATTGGGGTTGCCGACCAGCGCCACCAACGGAAGACTGCTCATGCGGGGTTCAATTCAGGCGTTCAAACGGGCGAGACATGGATCGCCGCCGCGACGGTGCGGCGCAGTGCTACCGTCATGCGGCCGACGCGGCAGGCGATCGGGCCGGTGCCGAACAGGGATTTGTGCAACACCTCGATAGCGACGCCCTCGTCGAACCCCAGTTCGCGCAACCGCCGCGCCTCGGGCGCGCTCAGGCCCTGCCAGTCGATCGCCGCCACGGTCGCATGTCGGCGGCGCGGAAGCTTTTCGAGGCTGAGGGAAGTCGCACGGGCGATGGTCGCGTTCATGATGCAACTGATTATCAATAACTGGCGGACGATGCCAGCGGCAAATTCGGTACAGCGTTCGCCACTTTCTCAAGCGACCCCGTCACCCGGACTTGATCGGTATTCGGACATGTATGCCTATTTGTCTTCCCCGGTGTTCGCCGGGGAAGTATCCTTGTTCGAAGGGGAGCGGTGCCCCACACGTTCAAGGTGAACTGAAAATGCGTCAGGCGTAACTTTCACACCGCCGGATAGCGCAACCGTCCAACAAATCGCGACAGGCTGGGGCGGTGCCCGCCGCGCGCGAGAAACCCGGCCTTGGCTTTCTCGAAGCGCATGATGCCGTCGATCCGGCGCGACAGGAAGGCGCGCGTGTCGGCAAAGCCCTCGCTCTCGTCGTCCAGGAACACCGTGACCGTCGCGGCGTACACCCCGGCGAGGATCGTGCGCTTGGTGTAATGATTGTAATCCGTCGCGGTATCGCCGGCTGCACGCCACATCACGTCGGCGGCGTGCCAGCCAAGCTTTGCCGCCCGTGCCAGATTTTGCGGCATGGCGAGCATCGCCAGTGCACGGCGCAGCGCTTCGCGATCGGGGCCCATCGCGTCGAGCCGGGCCTCGACCAAAGCGGCAATCTTCTCGCGTATCTTCATCCTGGCCAGTCGTTCGGGTGGCAAGGCGGCGAGCATCGCCGCATCGATCTGTGCGAACCACGCCGCGATCATCTCCACCGCGCCGCCTGGAAACGCGAGCATCGCCACGTCGCGGTCCACGCCCAGCGCATCGGCGGCAGCATCGCGCGCAGCGTCGCCCCAGCCGTCGAACGCGGCGTTGCTCGCCACCGCCGGAGCCATGGCGGCGCGGATCTCGTCCAACGTCGGATCTTCAGGCAGGTTGGTCATGGCGCGCGCTCCTCAATTCTACCTTAGCCGGTCGGCGCACCAGCACCAAGGCCGCCGCCACCAGCGCCGCTCCGATCACGTCCGCCCTGCCCAGCCGCTCACCATACACGCTCCAGCCGATCACCGCCGCGACGACCGGCTGGGTGAGCAAGGCCAGCCCGACGATCAAGGGCGAGAATTGCCCCAGCGCATAGATCATCAGCCCCTGACCGATCACCTGGCTGCACAAAGCGAGTCCGATCAGCGGCGTCCAGTGATCGGGCAGCACCTTCTCGCCCAGCGCGAGCGCGAACATCAGCAACGGCAAAACACCGGCGATGCTCGACAGGGTCAGCGCCGGCAAGGGAGCCATCGTGTCGCGCACGCGCGCCATGCCGATGAAATACAACGTGTAGAGGAGGCCCGCGAACAGGCAGAGCAGATCCCCGACCAGATTGCGCGGGTTCAGGCTGTAGGATTGCCCCATCAGCAACGCCGCACCGATCGCGGCCAGCAACAAGGCCAGCCCCTGCGTCCGGCTCGGCCAGGTCCGCGCGATCAGGAAACCGTAGAGCGGGTAGATGAGGGTCGCCGAATTGCCGAACAAGGTGGCGTTGGCGAGCGTCGTGCGCAGGATGCCGAAATGCCAACTTGCGAGATCGGCGGCAAAGCTCACCCCGGCAATGGCGATCATCAGCCACAATCCCAGCCCCAATCCCGTCAATTGCCGCACCGGTCGCCAGCCACTCGCCAACGACATCGCGATCAACAGCGGTACGGCCAGCGCCACGCGCCACAATCCGGCCGCGACCGGCCCGGTATCGGCCAGCCGCACGAACCACGGGCCGAACGCCAGAGCGACGTTCGCGCCGATCAGCGCGGCGAAAGCCAGCGGCTGCGGACCCTGGGGCGTGGTAGGGGTTTCGGTCATACTAGTTTTTCTTGGGGCGGATTTTCTGGGGTGGCGGGGTGCATGCCGCGCCATAGCTTCCTATCTGCGATCCGTCAGGTAGCAAAAGGAAACGTAAATTGCCCAGTCTGTTCGATCCCATCCAACTGGGTGCGATTTCCGCCCCCAACCGTATTCTCATGGCCCCTTTGACGCGTGGTCGCGCCGACAAGCAGGCGGTGCCGACCGAAATAATGGTGGAATATTACACCCAGCGCGCCAGCGCCGGGCTGATCATCAGCGAAGCCACCGGCATGAGCCGCGAAGGGCTGGGCTGGCCGTTCGCACCGGGTTTGTGGAATGACGAGCAGGTCGCGGCGTGGAAGCCTGTGACCGCCGCGGTCCATGCCGCCGGTGGGCGGATCATCGCGCAATTGTGGCACATGGGCCGGCAGGTTCATTCCTCGGTGATCGGCGGCCAGCCGGTATCCTCGTCCGCCACCGCGACCAAGGGGCAGGCCCACACCTATGACGGCAAGCAGGATTTCGAGACCGCGCGCCCGCTGGAACTCTCCGAGATCCCGCGTCTGCTGAACGATTATGAGATCGCGACGAAGAACGCGCTCGCCGCCGGGTTCGACGGCGTGCAGGTGCACGGGGCGAACGGCTATCTGATCGACCAGTTCCTGCGCGACAATTCCAATTTCCGCGACGACATTTATGGTGGATCGATCGACAATCGCATCCGGCTGATGCGGGAAGTGGTCGAGCGGGTCGCCTCGGTGGCGGGTGCCGACCGGACCTCGATCCGCCTGTCGCCGAACGGCGAATCGCAAGGGGTGGATGACAGCAACCCCGCCGCTCTGTTCACCGCCGCGGCCAAGGCGCTGGACGAAATCGGTATCGGCTTCCTCGAACTGCGCGAACCCGGCCCTGATGGCACGTTCGGCCGCACCGACGTGCCCAAGCTGTCGCCGCTAATCCGGCAGGAGTTCAGCGGACCTTTGGTGCTGAATTCGGATTACACCAGCGCCGATCAGGCCCAGGCGGCGATCGATTCGGGCAATGCGGATGCGATCGCCTTCGGCCGCACCTTCCTCGCCAACCCGGATCTGCCCGCACGGCTGGCAGCGAACGCGGAGCTCAATCCGTCCAATCCGGCGACGTGGTACAGCCAGGGACCGGAAGGCTATATCGACTATCCGGCGCTCGAAGTCATGGCCGAGACCGAAGCGGCATAATCTGCCTGCTGCGGTGGCCCATGGCTGTTTTCGGGTCACCGCAGCACGCTGGACAGGCCCATCGTCGTCGCTATCAGCGCGGCGATGGGTGTCACAGCAACGATCATGAACACGGCCACCGGCCAACCGATCCAGCGCATGGTGTTCGGGCGCATGCCCAAGCCGTGGGTGTCGTTCAATCTCGAAACGGGCGAGCTGGTCACCGCCGACCGGGTTGAGGTGGGCAAGCCCGCACCGGGCAAGTTCACGGTGCCGGTCACGGTGTGGGTGACGCCCAAGGCATAGTCGTGTGGCTATGCGATCGGAATGAGGTGCAGCGGCAATCCGTCGCGCGGCTTCGGGATCGGCCAGGCCTGCCATTCGTCGCCCGAGCCCTCGTCCAGTTCGATGCGATAGCGGCTGAGCAGGCCGGCGATCAGCAGCTTCATCTGCATCGTCGCGAAGTGCAGTCCGAGGCACATATGCGCGCCGCCACCGAACGGCACCCAGGCATATTTGTGGCGCGCCCGCACCGCTTCCGGCGTGAAGCGCAGCGGATCGAACGTCTCGGGCTCCGGCCAAAGTTCGGCCATGCGGTGCGTGTGGCCGACATTGATGCCGACCGGGGTGCCCGCGGGGATATCGTAGCCGCCGAAGCTGAACGGCTTCAGCGCACGGCGCGGCAACGAGGGCACCGGCGGGATCAGCCGCAGCGCCTCCTTGAAGGCATATTCGGTCAGCACCAGCCGATCGAGCTGGCCATGCGGCACGCCCCCCGCATCGTTGAGGCCGAGCGACAGCACTTCCTCGCGCAGCCGATCCTGCCACTGCGTATTGCGCCCGAGCAACATCACCAGGCTGGTCGCCGACGAGGTGATCGTGTCATGCGCGGCCATCATCAGGAAGTTCATATGGTCGATGATCGCGGCATCGGGCAGGGGCTGGCCCGAATCATCAGTCGCGCGGCAGAATTGCGAGAAGAAATCCTGGCCGTCCCCCGCGCGGCGCTTGGGGATTTCGCGTCCGAACAGCTCGACCAGATACTCGCGCGCCTTGACGCCACGACGCATCTTGGTGCCCGGCAGCGGCACGCGGATCGGGTCGATCGAGGCCTGTACCTCGTCGACGAACGCCTGGTTGATCCGGTCCGCGTCGGGGCCGAGCGGCATGCCGAAGAAGCTGTCCGCCGCCAGATCGAGCGTAAGGCTTTTGATCGCATCATAGAATTTGATCGGGCGATTGCCCCAGGTCGAAACCTGCGCGGCGATGCCGGCATTCATCGCCTCGGCATAATGGCGCATCGGCTCGGGCTTGAAGGCGACCGACAGCACCTTGCGATCGGCGCGGTGATGATCGAAATCCATCAGCATCAGCCCGCGCGGGAACAGCAGGTTGAGCATCGGGCCCCAGCCCTGCTCCGACGAGAAGATTTTCTCGCGGTCGAACAGCACCAGCTCGTTCGCGTCCGGCCCGAGCAGGACGATGTTGTGTCCGCCGAAGCTGTTGTTGCGATAGACCGGGCCGTACGTTGCCGCCATCCGCCGCCCGAACCCGACCGGATCCTTCAGCAGCCGCAACGTATTGCCGACGAACGGCAGGCCGTTCTCACCCGGAATGAAATCCAGCACGCCCTTTTTCTGGCGCGGCGCCCAATGCGGATTAGCCTTGAAGCTGTGCGCGAGCGCCATGCCGTCTCTCCCTTACTGACATCAGTATAAGTAAGGGCGGCGCTCCGCAAGGGTCGCTGGGGTCAGCCTTTGCGACGCGCACGCCACTCGGCGGCGCTCTGGCCCCAGGCATCGACCACCGAGCCTTGCAATGGCGCGGGCAGGGTGACGCGCCCCTGATTGATCGATCCCAGCCGTTTTGCCAGCGCGATCGAGGCGGCGTTGTCGGGGTGGATGGTGTGGATCGCGCTGGCCCAGCCCAGTGTGTCGAAGGCATAATCCATCGCCGCGCTGGCGGCCTCCAGCGCATAGCCTTTGCCCGCGAATTCGGCCGACAGCCCCCATCCGACCTCGGTTCCCGGCCAGCCTTCTGGCTGCCACGGCCCGATCCGCCCGATCCAGCGCCCGCTGGTCCGCTCGATTACCGAGAACATCGAGAAGCCACGCACGTCCCACGCGCCGGCCATCGTCGCCATCGCTCGCCAGGCCACCGCGCGATTCAGTGCACCGCCGAGGAAGCGCATCGTCTCGGGATCGGCACAGAACGCCGCCCAGGCGTCGAAATCCGCGGCTTCCAGACGGCGCAGGATCAGTCGTTCGGTGTGCAGCACCGGTGACGTCATCAACCGAAGCGGCCCTTGAGTTCGAGCATCGCCATCGCCGCCTTGGCCGCCTCGCCACCCTTGTCCTTCTCGTGCTTCTTCGCACGCGTCAGGGCCTGCGCCTCGTTCTCCGTGGTCAGGATGCCGTTGCCGATGGCGAGGCCGTCCATCGACAATGCCATCAGGCCGCGCGCGCTTTCACCCGCCACGATCTCGAAATGATAGGTCTCGCCGCGGATCACCACGCCCAGCGCGACGAACGCGCTATACTGGCCGCTGTCCGCCGCCAGCGCGATCGCGCCGGGCACTTCCAGTGCGCCGGGCACGGTGATCGTCTCGTGGCTATGGCCGGCCGCCTCGATCGCCGAGCGCGCGCCGTCGAGCAGCATGTCGTTGAGATGGTCGTAGAACCGCGCTTCTACGATGAGAATAGTTGCCATCAGTCTTTCATTCGCCTCCGGTGCCGGGGATCGACTGTTCGCCGACGATCGACAGGCCATAGCCGTCCAGCCCGACCAACGTGTGGTGCGTGTTGGTCAGCAATATCATTTCCTCGACGCCGATTTCGGTCAGGATTTGCGCGCCGACGCCGTAATCGCGCAGTTCCTCGACCTCCGGCGCGCCGGCTCCCTTGCCTTCGCCGCGCAGTTTGATGAAGCGGGTGATGCCGTCCTGCATCCGCCGGTTGATCACCACGATGACGCCGGCGCCAGCCTCGGCGATCATCTGCATCGAGCCCGAGAGCAGGCCCGACCGCTCCGATTCCTCGCCGAACATATCAACGAAGAAGGAGGCGGTATGCATGCGCACCAAGGTCGGCTTGGCCGGGTCGATATGGCCTTTGACCAGGGCGATCGTTTCATCGCCGCTCGCCTTGTTGAAGAAGGTCATCGCCTTCCACTCGCCGCCCCATCGGCTGTCGAAGCTCATTTCCGCACGCTTCTCGACCAGATGGTCATGGCGACGGCGATAGGCGATCAGGTCGCGGATGGTGCCCATCTTGAGGTTGTGCAGGCGGGCGAAGGCGACGAGATCGTCCATCCGCGCCATCGTGCCGTCGTCGCGCATGATCTCGCAGATCACGCCCGAGGGATTGAGGCCCGCCAGTCGCGCGACGTCCACCGCCGCCTCTGTATGCCCGGCGCGGACCAGCACGCCGCCATCGCGCGCGACCAGTGGGAAGACGTGGCCGGGCGTGACGATGTCGGCCTTGCCCTGCGACGCATCGATCGCGACCGAAATGGTGCGCGCACGATCGGCGGCGGAGATGCCGGTGGTCACGCCTTCGCGTGCCTCGATCGACGTGGTAAAAGCGGTTTCGTGGCGCGTGCCGTTGGCACGGCTCATCAATTCCAGCCCGAGCGTATCGATCCGTGCTTTGCCCATCGCCAGGCAGATCAGGCCGCGGCCGTGGGTGGCCATGAAGTTGATCGCATCTGGCGTCGCCATCTGCGCGGGGATGATCAGGTCGCCCTCATTCTCGCGGTCCTCGTCGTCGACCAGAATGAACATGCGGCCGTTGCGCGCCTCGTCGATGATCTCCTCGATCGACACCAGAGCCGGCGTATCGTCGTTGGAGAAGATGAATGTCTCCAGCTTGCGCAACGTATCGGCGGTCGGGTTCCAGTCGGGTTGGTCGAGATCCCGTAGCGTGTTGGCGTGGAGCCCCGCCGCGCGGGCAAGGCCGGAGCGCGACATACCACCCTGGGTGACGAGGCCGCGCAGCTTTTCGATCAATTGTGTGCTCATGGAGTGTGTAAATCACATCGCAATGTGATTGTCAACGGGCCGAATCACATTGGGTGTGATGTTGGGGAGAAGGATGGTTCACACGAAGCCACGAAGGCACGAAGAGAAGAAGGAGGAAGGCGGATGATCTCCTGATCTTCCTGCACTTCTTAGTGCCTTCGTGGCTTCGTGTGAAACGCTCTCCTTCTTTCTTCCTTCGCGAAAGGCATATCCTCAGCCCGGCAAGAACGACCTCATCCGCCCAAGGTAACGCGCCAGCACGTCGATCTCGATGTTGATCGGATCCCCCGGCGTCAGCCCGCCGATGGTGGTGACGGCGGCAGTGTGTGGGATGATATTGACGCCGATCGTCACCTTTCCGCCGATATCTTTGGATTCGTCCTCGACGCTGTTGACCGTCAGCGACACGCCGTCGAGCGTGATGGAGCCCTTGGCCGCCACGAACGGCGCGATATCCGGGCCGGCGGTGATGCGGATGCGCTTCGATCCGCCCTCTTCCACGACCGATGCGATCTCGCCGATGCCATCGACATGGCCGGTGACGATATGCCCGCCCAGTTCGTCGCCGAGCTTCATCGCGCGTTCGAGGTTGAGGCGGCGACCTTCGACCCATTGGCGCGGTGCGGTGCGGCTGATCGTCTCGCCGGAGACGTCAAGTGCGAACCAATGGCCGTCGCTGCCCGTGCCCTTGTCGATGACGGTCAGGCAGACGCCCGAACACGAGATCGACGCGCCGAGATCGATCATCGCCGGATCATAGCCGCTGCGCACCACGACGCGCGTGTCGGCCAGCGCCTCGACGCGGGCGATGGTGCCGATATCGGTGATGATTCCCGTGAACATATGCGCCTAGCTCCTCGTGCGCTCGTAGACTTCGAGCCGGTCGCTGCCAAGCTGCCGCGCATCGTGCAGTCGCCAGCGTCCATGCGCATCAGGGAGGTCGGTCAGCCCGATATCGGGCAGGGTGCGCCCGCCGCCGACGAGGATCGGCGCACGATAAAGCAGCAGGCGATCGACCAGATCGGCGGCGAGGAATGCGGCGGCGGTCTGCGCGCCCCCTTCGACAAGCAGGTGATCGACCGTTGCCATGGTGCCGATGTCCGAAGGGCTTGCGATCCTCCTCCAGCCGTTCGTTTCGACCGCGGTGGAGGAGAGCACGAACCGTGTAGGGGAGCGCGCTTCCAACCCCGGAAGTCGCACGTTCAATGTCGGCGCATCTGCTTCCAGCGTGCCGCGTCCGACGAGGATCGCCTCGTGCCGGGCGCGTTCGAGATGGGCGTGCGCACGGGCCTCGGGTCCGGTGATCCATTGGCTCGACCCACCTGCCAGCGCCGCCGCGCCGTCGAGCGAAAGTGCGAGCTTCAACGTCACGAAGGGTCGCGCCATCGCCTTGCGGGTAAGGAACCCAGCCATCGATCGCCGCGCCTCCGCCGCGCCGGTGCCGACCTCCACGGCGATCCCGGCCGCTCGCAACTTGGTGATGCCGATGCCATCGGTGCGCGGGTCCGGATCGCCAAGCGCGATCATCACGCGCGCCAGGCCTGCGGCGATCAGCAGGTCCGAACACGCGGGTCCGCGTGGGGAACGATGCGCGCAGGGTTCCAACGTCACATAAGCAATTGCCTCGCGCGCCAGATCGCCCGCTTCGGCCAGTGCCATCGCCTCGGCATGTGGGCGACCGCCCGGCTGCGTCCAGCCGCGCCCGACGACACGGCCCTCGCGTACGATCACGCAACCGACATTGGGGTTGGGCGCGGTCCGGCCCCGTCCGCGCTCGGCCAGCGCTAGCGCCGCCGCCATCCAGCCCGCGGCGCTCACCTCTATCCTGCGGGCGTCGCTCAGATTCCCAGCTTCTTCAATTTGTCGTCGAGGCGCTTGAACCCGGCCTGGGTTTCCTTGTCGCGCGCGGCAGCATCGGCGGCGCGCTTGGCCTCAGCGGGGCCGTCGATCTTCTGCTGCGCGATGATCTGTGCGTCGGTGCGGTTGGCGGGCCATTGTTCGACATAGACGATGTCGCGGTGATAGACCGGTTCCTCGTGGCTATCGATCGTGAAGCCGATCAGCATCGCGCCGAACACGACGACCGACAGTAGCAGGAAGGCGAGCTTGTGCTGCCCCTCCTGCGCGAGATAGACGCGCAGATCCTTGATCGCACGCAGCACGTTGAAGTGACGGAGAATCTGCATCGTTCTCCCAAGATAAGCGCGCGCGGGGCGAGGCGCCAGCCCCGCGCGCATTGGTTTGTCAGGCGGGGGAGCGGCCCGGCCCAGCCCCGGCCCGCCCCGCCTGACAAGACCCTCAATCGCCTTCGTTGAGAACGAACGTCACCGTCATCGTTCGCCAGTCCTCCTGTGGCACCCCGTCGCGCGTGGCGGGCGTGAAGCGCCATTTTTCCAGCGCTTGCCGGCGGGTGACAGCGAAGAAAGCCTCGCTCGCCGCGCTGAGTTGTTCGACCTGCTTCACGCGTCCGTCGATCCCGACCAGCACGCGCACCACGACTTGCCCTTCGCGGCCCATGCGGCGTTCGCCCGGAGGATAATCGGGCTGTAGGAAGCGGGCGTAGCGCGGATCGACCTTCGCGCCGATCGTCACCGGCTGGTGCGGCGGTTGATACGGTGGAACGACAACGCCCGTGCCGCCGGTTATGCCGCCCTCCAGGCCGGTCGTACCGGTGGGCAGGACGAACTCGGTCTTGGTCGGCGCGATCGGGTCGGTCGTCACGGGGCGCTGAAGCGGCGGCGGATTCGCGACGTGCTGGTCGATCTTCGGCTTGATCTCGTGTTTTTCGGGCTTGGGCGGCGGTGGCGCGGGGATCGGGATGTTGATGGCGGTAAACGGCTTCGGATCGAGCCGTGTCATAGCCTCGGGCGCCGCGAAGATCAGCGCCGCCAGTACGGCGCCGTTCAGTCCGATCGCAACGGTGAGGGCACCGGGTTTGATACCGGTCTTGCCATATCAATCCGCATACATCTTGCCGTCTCCATATCTCCTTGAGGGGTCCGGTCTTCTGCCGGGCTTAACGTTAAAGACGATACAACATCACATCCTGCTGGCAAGTGATACTTTGTTACATGTCCGAGCTTGCGAACGAGGTGTTCACGGCACAGGCCAACGCGCGAGTGCGAAGCGTGAATTGTTAATGAAACCCCGTTGGCTCGAAACATAGACAATTGGATCCGGGCTTTGGCCGCGGAGCCGTCAGCCGCCGAGTCGGGTCACCGCCCGCTCGCGACCGATCAGCGGGAGGAGCGCCGCCATGTCCGGGCCATGATCGCGCCCGGTCAACGCGCGACGCAGCGGCAGGAACAGCATTTTGCCGCTCCTGCCGCTCGATGCCTTGAGCATGGCGGTGAGCGCGTGCCAGGGATCGGCGGACCAATCGATCCGGCCCGCGATGTCCGCCGCCTCGGCCAGGAAGTCCGCGTCGGCTGGGTCGCGCGCGCTGGTCACGTCGCCTTCGATCACCAGCCACCAGTCCGCCGCCTCGGCCACGGTCTTCAGATTCGGCCGCACCGCATCCCATTCCGCGCGCGTCATGCCGGCGGGCAAATGTGCCGATACCGCGTCGTAATCGAGTTGGTGGACGATCTTCGCGTTCAGCCCGGCCAGTTCGGCATCGTCGAATCGCGCCGGTGCCCGCCCGAAGCGCGCGAAATCGAACGTCGCGATCAAGGGGGCAACCTCGACGACCGGCTCGACCGGATCGCTCGTCCCGATCCGCGCGAGAAACGCCCGCACCGCGCTGGCCTCGATCCCACTTTCCCGAAAGGCATCGACGCCGAGCGAGCCGAGTCGCTTGGACAATTTCCCCTCGCTGCCGACCAGCAACGCTTCGTGCGCAAAAATCGGACGCGGGGCCCCCATCGCGTCGAACATCTGCAATTGCAGCGCGGCGTTCGACACATGATCCTCGCCGCGCACGACATGGGTGATGCCCATATCGGCATCGTCGATCGCGGATGGCAGCATGTACAGCCACGATCCGTCGGCACGACGAATGACGGGATCGCTCATCGTCGCAGGCTCGAATTTCTGTGGCCCGCGGATCAGGTCGTCCCATTCGATCGGGCTGTCATGATCCAGCTTGAAGCGCCAGTGCGGGCGCACGCCCTCTGCCTCCAGCGCCGCGCGGTCCGTATCGCTGAGCGTCAAAGCGGCGCGGTCATAGACCGGCGGCAGGCCGCGCCCGGCGGCGATCTTGCGTTTCAGGTCCAGTTCCTGCGCGGTTTCATAGGCCGGATAAACCCGACCCGCCGCGCGCAATTCCTCCAGCCGCGCCTCATACAGCGCGAACCGCGCCGATTGGCGTTCCTCGCCGTCGGGCGTGAGACCGATCCAGGCGAGACCGGCGCGGATCGCATCGACATAGCGCTCCTCGCTGCGCTGGGAGTCGGTATCGTCGATGCGCAACCAGAATTGGCCCTGATTCTTCTGCGCCCACAGCCAGTTATGGAGTGCGGCGCGGAGGTTGCCGACGTGCAGCCGCCCGGTGGGGCTGGGCGCGAAACGGGTGATGACGGTCATACGCTTGCTCTAGGCAGCGCGCCTTCCGCCCGCAATGCCCCCTTTACCGCTGGCGATTCGCGCCTAAAGGATCGAGCGATAAGCGCAGGGGAGCGAACGCCCATGAAATTGTTGACCGGCAATGCCAATTTGCCGCTGGCGCGCGATGTAGCGCGCTATCTCGAGATGCCATTGACGCAGGCGAGCGTCCGCCGCTTCGCCGACGAGGAGATCTTCGTCGAAATTCAGGAGAATGTGCGCGGCGAGGATGTGTTCGTCCTGCAATCGACCGGCTATCCGGCCAATGACAATCTCATGGAATTGTTGATCTGTATCGACGCGCTGAAGCGCGCCTCGGCCAAGCGCATCACCGCCGTCGTGCCCTATTTCGGCTATGCCCGGCAGGATCGCAAACCCGGTCCGCGCACGCCGATCTCGGCCAAGCTGGTCGCCAACCTCATCACCGTGGCGGGCGCCGACCGAGTGCTGTCGGTCGATCTGCATGCCGGCCAGATCCAGGGGTTCTTCGATATCCCGACCGACAATCTGTTTGCCGCGCCGGTCATGTCGGCGGATATCCAGACCCGCTATGGCGATCGCAATCTGATGGTCGTTTCGCCTGATGTCGGCGGCGTCGTGCGCGCGCGGGCGCTGGCCAAGCGACTCGACAACGCGCCGCTGGCGATCGTCGACAAGCGGCGTGAGCGGGCGGGCGAATCCGAGGTGATGAACATCATCGGCGAGGTCGAGGGGCGTTTCTGTATCCTGATCGACGACATCGTCGATTCGGGCGGCACGTTGTGCAACGCCGCCGCCGCGTTGAAGGAAGCGGGTGCGGCGGGCGTCGCCGCTTACATCACCCACGGCGTGCTGTCGGGCGGCGCGGTGGCGCGGGTCGAGAGTTCGGTGCTAGAGGAATTGGTCATCACCGATTCGATCGGTAGTCACGACATCGTCGCGGGCGCGAAACGCATCCGCCATCTGACGATCGCGCCGCTGCTGGCCGAGGCGATCCGGCGCATCGCCGACGAAAGCTCGGTGTCGTCGTTGTTTGATTGAGGCGCAGCGCGACGGTCGGCCATGTCCGGCAAGACTCGCGCAAGCCCGACCGGCGGCGCGGGCGTCGCCCTCGGGCCCGTGCGCTTCAGACCACCGCGTCCCAGATCAGCTTGATGCCGACCAGCATCATCAGGACATAGATGGCGGTGTAGAAGCGCGCCGGGGAGATGCGGCGGACCATCCACACCCCCGCCAGCGTGGACAGGATAGCCACGGGCATCAGCAGCCCCGCCGTGACAAGGTTCTCGTGGCTGAACTGGCCTAAAGCCCAATAGGCCGGCACCTTGATCCAGTTGACCGCCGCGAAGAAGATCGCCGTCGTGCCGACCAGCACGTCGCGCGGCAATTTGCGCGGCAGTACCCACACCTGGAACGGCGGCTGCCCGGCATGTGCGACCTGGCTGGTGAAGCCCGATGCGATACCGCACAATGTGCCGACCCATCCGGGTGAGCTTGCGGCGGCGGCGATGCTGTGGCC
>NZ_JANYEK010000070.1 GCF_025363195.1 Sphingomonas sp. | reverse complement strand
GGAGATCGCCGTGGGACGTTGCAATGAGGTGTTCGATCGCCGCTGCGGTACAGATCGCCAACGGCTCATAAGGCACGGGATGATAAAAATCCGCCTCGGGCAAAAGCCCCTTTCGCGACATCATCGTCAGGTGAAAATTCTCCGTGCCTGCCGCCGGATTATAGTCGAGCCGATCCCCTTCGGCCTCGCCGAACTCGCCGTGCGCCACCGCCAGTGCAACGGCCGCGTCGATCGCAGTCAGCGAGGTGCCCCTGATGCCGACCCTGACCGGCGGGACGGTCGCCAGCGCGGAAGCCGGCCACGGACTGAGGAAATAACCCGGACGGATCTCGGGCTGTTCGGGCCATTGATGTCCCGTCGCCAGAACGAGATGGTCGAACCGCTGCTCCGTTGACGACCCCTTGTCAGGCTGGACCGAGAGCAACATCCCTGCCCCATCGCTCGCCACATCCGTGACATGGCATCGGGTGCGGATATCGACCAGAATGTCGCGTTTGCGCGCCCGGTCGATCATCGCGTGGAACTGATCCTTGAAGAATTCGCCGAGCACGAGCCGCGGGTAGAATGCGCGATCGTCAATCTCCGCCGGATCGATATCCAGTTGGGCGAGGCGATCGGGCGGTTGGCGTTGGAGCCAGGCGACCAGCGTCTCTTCGAGTGGCGGAATCTCGATGCTGGCGATGTTCGACAGCATCGCCGGATCGTTCCAACCGGGACGGTAAGGCGTACCGCGTCCGGCGATCGGTTGCTCCTCGAATATCGTCACGGCAAAAGGCCGCGCCGCACGTTCGATCAAGGTATGCAGGGTGTAGATCGCGGTCGGGCCAGCACCGACGAATGCAACGGAAGGTATCATAGGCGCACGATGTTTCGACGCGCAAAAGGTTCCGGTTTTGAAGCGCAAAAGATCCTGCTCTGCGCGGTCGAACCTTGTCGGCGGCCCGTCGCAAGGACCAGAATCGTCCAGACGCTCAGCCGAGGGTGGCCGACGGAACGGCGCGCGCGCTCCTGCCGTACATTTCTCCAACGTCTCCTGTCCGACGCAAAGCCTCCAGATCTCTCTCCGACAAGCCCTCGAGCGCAGCGATTTCGTTTGGCGCTCCGCGCGGTGAATAGATCAAGACGCCGTTCAGGGCTGACGGACGATGTTCAATCTCCCCCGGCCGCGCTTTTATCCGATCAACCAACGTCTTCCGGCGTGTTTCGGAAAGCCTGCGCTCCTTCATCGCACCTGACGGAGCGCAAGCTTAAAATAGCGGCGATGCCATCGTGAGGAGATTGTCGAGGAAGCGGCGCGGTAGCCGTCGCGCCACGGTCCCGTCATGATCGATCGCGATCGAGTCGGACAACCAACGTCGCTGATGTTCGCCCACGGCGGCGGCAAGAGCGTCGGACTCGAACAGAATGTTGTTCTCAAAATTAAGGTCGAGGCTGCGGCGGTCCATATTCGCCGACCCTACCAAGGCGACGCAGTCGTCGACGACTAAGGTCTTGGCGTGGAGAAGGCCGCCGCAATATTCATATATAAGGACCCCCGCTCGCGCCAGCACCGGATAATAAGCGCGGCTGATCGCGCCAACGATGCGGCTGTCATTGCGATGAGGAAACACGATGGTCAGATCGACCCCGCGCCGGGCGGCCGCGACGATCGCATCGAGCAGCGGCGGGTCTGGCGCAAAATACGGTGTCGTGATCGTCACTCGCTCGCGTGCACTCGCCAGAAGCGAAACGAAAATATCGGTCATGGTAGAATGGGGGGATAACGGGCCGCTGCCGACCGCGATTGCAGTAAAGCCATTTTTGATAGGTGGCGGTGGATCGACGGCAAACGTTGCTCGCAGATCCTCGCCCGTCTCCGCTGTCCAGGCCGAGCCGAAGATAAGGTCCGCCTGTCGCGCAACCGGCCCCTCATACCGAATAAGGATATCGACCCAGGGCGCGAATTTGTGCTTGGGCAGAAACGCCGGATCTGCGCAGTTTTGGCTTCCGCACCACGTGATGCGGCCATCGATAACGATGATCTTGCGATGGTTGCGCAGGTCGGTGCGGTGGCCCGTCAGAAAGCCGAGCCCGAAGGGCGCTGGCAACGACGCGTACAAATGCGCGCCAGAGTTTCGCATTGCGCTCCATAGGCTCGACCGGGTGAACGAACGCGAGCCGATCGCATCGGCGACAATGCGACAGCTGACCCCGCGGCGAGCCGCGCGGCAAACTGCCTCCGCCACTTTGGTACCATTGTGGTCGTCTAGCCAAATGTAGAACGACAGGTGCACCGACTGGCTCGCGGCATCGATGTCCGACACGATCATGGAGATCGCCGTGTCTGAGTCGGGTGCGACCTGCGCCGTATTGCCGGCCGATACGGGCCAGCGGCTGGCAGCTTCGCAGGTTCGGAAAGGATTTTCGGCCACCCGTCCCTGTTCGGTCGGCACCGCCTGCGGGGCGAACGGCAGTAACGCTTCGTAGGCGTCGCGAGAGCGCTTTCGGAACCCCGTCGAGATCCAGGGTTCGCCGAACAGAAGATAAAGAATGGTCCCGATACCGGGCAGGGC
>NZ_JANYEK010000038.1 GCF_025363195.1 Sphingomonas sp. | reverse complement strand
CGACGCTCGCGTATTTACACCCGGGCGATTGGCGTTAGTCTCCTCTGCATCAAGGCACCGCGTACGACGGTACCCAAGTGTTACACCAAGTGTTTCAGGGAGTTATGGAAAATGGTCGACACCCCCACCGCGGATTCCCGCGGCGAGCCGGATATCAGCCACGTCAATCCGGCGGAGCAGAAGACCTGGTTCGGCCATCCGCCGCAACTCGCACGGCTGTTCACCACCGAGATGTGGGAGCGTTTCGGCTATTACGGCATGCGCGCGTTGCTTACGCTGTACCTCACCAAGCATTTCGTGTTCGGGGACCGACAGGCGACCGGACTGTACGGCGGCTTCACGGCGTTGGTGTATCTGACGCCGCTGATCGGTGGCTATCTCGCCGATCAATATCTCGGATCCAAGCGCGCGGTGAAGTTCGGCGCGATCATGATGAGTCTCGGGTATTTCGTATTGTGCTTCGGAGGCCAGACCGCGACGCCATATGCGATGATCGATGGCCAGCGTGCGACGATCCAGATCGAACAGGTCGCGGGTGTCGAGACGCGCTATGTCGTCGACGGCGCGTCGCGCCTGAAGATCAAGGGTAACGACGACAAGAGCGTCGATCTGCTCGCGGCGGACGGCACGATTGCCCGTCACGTCGCGCCTGATGCGTTCCAGTCCGATGCCGATCGCAGCCCGTTGTTCGTTGCTATCATGCTGATGGCCTTGTCGATGATCTCGGTCGGCAACGGCTTCTTCAAACCCAATATCTCGACGATGGTCGGTGAATTGTACGCGAAGGGTGACCGACGTCGCGATTCGGGTTTCACCATCTTTTACATGGGGATCAATCTCGGCTCGCTCGGGTCGCAGATTCTGTGCCCGTTCCTCGCCGACGCGGTCGGCTGGTGGGCCGGCTTCGGCCTTGCTGCGGTCGGCATGCTATTCTCCTACACACTGATCCAGTTCGATGGCGGCAAGCTTGCCGGCTATGGCGAGCCGCCGGTGCGACCAGGGCAGAAAGACCGTGCGCTCGGCATCTTCGCCGCGGCGACCTTGGGCATCCCGATCTTCTACCTGTTGTTCGTCAATTTGATGAATATGGCCCCGCCAGAACCCGGTTCGGGCATTCTGGGCTATATCGCTTCCCTGTCGCTGATGGGCAAATTGCTGTTCGGCACATTTCTGATCGGCGTTCCCGGCATCCTGATCTGGTCTTTTGTGAAAGGGTCGAAACAGGAATTCCAGATGATGCTGGCGGCGATGGTGCTGATCGTCTTCAACGTCGTGTTCTGGACGTTGTTCGAACAAGCCGGTTCAAGCCTGACGCTGTTCGCCGATCGTAATACCGATCTGCACATCTTAGGTATTCCGATCTCGGCCGGGCAGACGCAGTTCTTCAACGCGTTTTTCATCGTCGCGCTGGCACCGGTGATGAGCATCCTGTGGAGCGGCTTGGCCAAGCGCAATATCGAGCCGTCGATTCCGGTAAAGTTTGGCCTTGCGCTGATGGGTGTCGGCGCGGGCTTCCTGTTCCTTGTCTGGGGCACCGAGTTCGTCGGGCCCGATTTCAAGGTAGGCATCTGGTGGCTGGCGGGGCTGTATCTGATCCACTCGGTTGCCGAACTCTGTATCTCACCGGTCGGCTTGAGCATGATCACCAAGCTTTCGATCGGGCGGATCGTCGGGTTGATGATGGGCGTGTGGTTCCTGTCGATCTCGGTCGCGCAATATGTCGCGGGCGTGGTCGCGCAAGTCGCCAGCGTCGAGACGGTCGGTGGCCAAGTGACGAACCTGAAGGTCAGCCTGGATACGTATAGCGGCGTGTTCACGACGATCTCGGAAATCGCGATCGCGTTGGGCGTGCTGCTGCTGCTGCTATCCTGGCCACTCAAGAAGTGGATGCACGGCGTCAAATAAGCCGCCCGATGGTGTTGGCGGTGGGGCTGGGTTCAAACCCGCTCTACCGCATTCACCGCATCGGTGGCGCGCAGCGCGCCGATCACCCGCATCAGATGCTGGGCGTCGTGCACCTCCACGTCAATCGTGTTGGTGTGGAAACCGGTATCGCGATTATCGAGCCGCAGATTGACGATGTTGGCCATTTGCGCGCCAATGATCGTCGCGATCGTGCCTAGCGCACCGGGTTCGTTCTTTACCTCGACCAGGATGCGCGCCGTCGCGCCCTCGGTCTTGTCGCCCCAGGCGAGATCGACCCAGTCGGCATCGTCCGCCGCCGCCAATACCGGGCAATCGATCGTATGCACCTCGATTCCGGCATCAGGCCGGCGTAGCCCGACGATGCGGTCGCCCGGCACCGGGTGGCAACATTCTGCCAGATCATAAGCCACGCCCGGCGTCAGCCCGCGGATCGAGATCGCGCTGGATTGCGGCGGCAGTTCGCGCAATGCATCCGCCCCGGCCGATCCCGGCATCAGCGCTTCCATCACCTGCGCATCCGTCACGCGACGCCGGGCGATCGCCTCCAGCAACGCCGCCTCGTCGGTCAGCTTCAGCCGGGTCAGCGCCGCCTTCTGCGCATTCGCCGCCATCGTCGCGGGCAAGCGCCCGACCAGTTCGTCGTAGATCTTGCGGCCCAGCGCCTGCGTCTCTTCGCGTTCCTTCAACCGCAAATGGCGACGGATACCGGCCAGCGCTTTACCGGTGATCGCGAAGTTCAGCCACGCCGGCTGTGGCTCCTGCGCCTTGGAGCGCAATATCTGTACCTGATCGCCATTGTCGATCGGGGTGCGCAATTGCACAACGCGCCCGTTGATCTTCGCGCCGACCGCCTGATCGCCGAGATCGGTGTGGACGGCATAGGCGAAATCGACCGGCGTCGCGCCCTTGGGCAACTGGATCAACTCCCCCTTGGGCGTGAAGGCGAAGATGCGATCCTGATACATCGCCATCTTGGTGTGTTCGAGCAGCTCCTCCGGGCTCTCGGCCGTATCGAGGATTTCGACGAGATCACGGATCCAGCTGACCTGCGTCTCCGGTTTTACCTTGTCCTGCTTGTAGGCCCAGTGTGCAGCGAGGCCTAGTTCCGCTTCCTCGTGCATAGCCTCGGTGCGGATCTGGATTTCGACGCGGGTATTGTCGGCGTGGATGATGCTGGTGTGGAGCGAGCGGTATCCGTTGCGCTTGGGCGTCGAAATGTAATCCTTGAACCGGCCCGGCACCATCGGCCAGCGACGATGGATCTGACCCAAGGCGGCGTAGCAATCCTCCTCGGTCGGCACGATCGCGCGGAACGCCATGATGTCGGAGAGTTGCTCGAAGCTGATGTGCCGCTCGGCCATCTTCTTCCAAATGCTGAACGGATGTTTCTCGCGCCCCGATATGTCCGCGTCGATGCCGTGCCGGCCGAGCAACAATTTCAACCCCGATCCGATGTTGGCGATCCGGTCCCCGCCGCCGCCGGTCTTGAGCGACTCCAGCCGTCGCGCGATCGATTCATATGCCTCGGGCTCGAGCTGCGCGAAGGCGAGCGTCTGCATCTCCTTCATGAATTCGTACATGCCGATGCGTTCCGCTAGCGGCGCGTAGATATCCATCGTCTCGCGCGCGATGCGCCGCCGTTTCTCCGGCTTCGTGATGTGGTGCAGCGTGCGCATGTTGTGCAGTCGGTCGGCGAGCTTGACCAGCAACACGCGGATGTCGCCTGACATGGCGAGCAGGAACTTGCGCAGGTTCTCCGCCGCGCGCTCGTTCTCGGTCTGCGCCTCGATACGCGAAAGCTTGGTCACGCCGTCGACCAGCCGCGCGACATCCGGCCCGAACAATTGCGTGATCTGTTCGATCGTCGCGACCGTATCCTCGACCGTGTCGTGCAGGATGGCGGTGGCGATGGTCTGGTCGTCGAGGTGCAACTCGGTCAGAATGCCGGCGACTTCGATCGGATGGCTGAAATAGGGATCGCCGCTGGCACGCTTCTGGGTGCCGTGGGCGTTGACCGAAAAGACGTATGCGCGGTTGAGCAGCGCCTCGTCGGCGTCGGGATCGTAGCTTAAAACCCGATCGACAAGTTCATATTGCCGCAGCACGCGACCACAATGTGGCCGCGTGCCGCTGCTTTGCAACATAATGTTATTATTTAGCGCGTGAATTGCACTTGGCGAGCGCAGCCTCGTCGAACGCCTTGCCATCCGCCGCGAAGCTGGTCAGCGCGCCATAGCGCTTGACGACCATTTCGCACACGATCGGCGCGCGGGCGGAGGAAGCGGGGGCGCTGCACAGGCCATCGGCGCATTTCCACATCACGCCGCCGGTGATCGAGCTGGCCTTGGCCGGCGTGGCGACAGGCTTGGCATCGTAATAGCCCGCACTTGCAGCAGAGACGGCAAACAGGGTGGAAGCGGCCAAGGTGGCGGCGAACGAAGCGAATCGGATCATGATGTCCTCCATATATATTGCGCAGCACAATAGGTTGCTAAACGCTACTTATACCGATAGGTTGCCGCTTGCAACTGAAAATTCCAGAAATCATTGCGACCCTCCTCGAAAATGCGATAGGCTACGCAAATTATGGGCGAAAAATTACGCGAACCGTTGCGCGAACTGGCCGAATGCAGCCTGCCTGCCGCGCTGGAGGCGATGGGCGAACGCTGGTCGTTCCTGATCCTGCGCGGCTCGTTCAACGGCCTGCATCATTTCGAGGAATTCCAATCCGAACTGGGCATTGCGCGCAACATTCTGGCCAATCGCCTGTCGCGCCTGGTCGAACACGGCATCCTGAAGCGCGATGCGCTGCCCGAGGATCGTCGCAAGATCGAATACCGGCTGACCGACAAGGGCGACGCGCTTCTGACGACCATGCTCGCGCTCCGCCAATGGGGTGAACGCTGGGAGACGGGCTTTTCCGCCTCTCCGGTGCTGGTCGACAAGCGCGACATGCGCCCGATCGGCCCGATCCAGGTGCAGGCATGGGATGGTCGGGTGCTGACCAAATCAGAACTGATCTGGGCTTTGCCCGAGGATGTCGTCGGCGATATGCCGCACGCCGAAGCGGCGGAATAGCGTTTCGACTCTAACGCGCGGCCAGCTTCTCCAGATATGCCCGGATCACCACGCCATGCGGCACAGGCCGTCCTGTCGTTAGATCGACGTTCACGATCACCATCTTGACCACGCAATGCACCGCGCCCGTATGGGCGTGGCACAATTCGAAATGCTGCATCAGGCTGGTGTTGCCGATCCGTTCGATGCGCATGAATGCCTCGATTTCGTCACCCAACCGGAACGGTTTCAGGTAATCGATCTCGGTGCGCCGCACGTTGAATTCGGTGTCCTGCCATTCCGGCAGTGCTTCGATTCCCGTCCACGGCCAGAATTCGGTGACGCACACATCGACATATTCGAGATAGCGTGAATTGAAGACGATCTTCTGCCCGTCAATCTCGGCATAGCGCACCTTGAAGCGCGTCGAGAAACTGAAGTCTTCCTTCATGCCACGACCGCATCCGCCGGTTGTCCCGCGACGAACCGCTCGGCGATCCAGACCTCGGCATCGTTCCAGTCGTCGATCCGGGCATGCGCCGCCGGAGCTTTCGGGACATGCGGTGCCATTGCGGGCTCGGAGATCATGTGCAGGCGGTGGACCTGCGGCGCATGGCGCGCGACCGAATCGTGGTGGATCGCGAGATCGTCGACGAACACGGTGACGCTTGGGCCATATTCCGCAATCAGCCGGGCGACGGGCGTCCCCTTGCCGCCCTGATTGCATTCGACGCGGTGGTCGATACCGAATTTGGCCAGCTGGTCGATGCGCGGCTGGCGGCACACGTCCTGCAAATTGGTCAGCACGACGATGTCGGCGGTGTTTGACAGCGCCTTCAGCGCCTCGCGCGCGTGCGGCACGAGTGTCTGGCGATCCATCTCGGCGGGGAAGAAGCCATCGAGCATGCCCCACATATCCTCGCGCGTCAGCGCCGGGCCGTCGCCGCGCCGCGTCATGGCGGTCGCGAAATCACCGGCATGCGGGGTGAAGTCGATCTCGTGCGTCTCGCCCAGCCAGACGCCGAAATGCCGCACCATGTGCAGCAAAACCTCATCGCAATCTGTGATCAGCAGCGGCCTCATGCCTCCGGCATCCCGCCCTCGAGCATGCCGCGCGCGGCGACCAAAGCGGACGGGGCCACGTTCAGCCCTTCGGCGCACGCAATCAGGTCCGGCTCGTGATTTTCGAGAAAGGCCAGGGTCGCCGCCAACACCGCCGGGTCGCTGGCCCGCGTGCGCAGGTCGGCAGGTTTCAATCCGGTCACGTCGAGCAGGCGGATCGCCCGTTCAGGCTCGATCAGGGTCCAAACCAGGGCGCGCAAAGCGAGGCTCGCTGCGTCTTCATTTGTCTCGGGCGCGCGCATTGCCTATCACTCTCACACTATCGGCTGGAAGGATCGTGCGGGCGTGGCAAAAAGGGTGCTCGTTGTCGAGGACAATGAACTCAATTTGAAGCTGTTCTGCGATCTGTTGCGGGCGCACGAATACCTGCCCGAGGGGGTGCGCGACGGTCGCGAAGCCGTGGACCGCGCGCGCGATTTCCGACCCGATCTGGTCATCATGGACATCCAGCTGCCGCATGTCAGCGGCTACGAATTGATCGTGCAATTGAAGGCGGACGAGACGCTCCGGTCGATCCCGATCATGGCGGTTACCGCTTATGCCGGGCGCGAGGACGAGGAACGCATCCGCGCGGCAGGGGCGGATTCCTATGTCTCGAAGCCGATTTCGCTGGCCCGCTTCGTGGATGAGGTCAGCGGGCTGCTGCCCTGAATCACATTGAAATTCACCCCCCAGGCGTGTTTCCCGGCGAAGCTTCCTTGCCGGAAGGGGATGAGCATCAACCACATCCACGGGGGGTTTGATCCAACGGAAAAAGCCGCAAGGCTTGCGCCCGCGGCTCTGGTCCCGACACCGGTAAGGCGGCTTGCGCCGCCCGCGGCATCACTTGATCTTGGTTTCCTTGAACTCGACATGCTTGCGCACGACAGGATCGTACTTCGAGAAGCTCAGCTTCTCGGTCTTGGTGCGCGGGTTCTTCTTCGTGACGTAGAAGAACCCGGTGTCTGCCGTGCTCAGCAGCTTGATCTTGACGGTGGTCGGCTTTGCCATGACCCGAATTCCTGAATCTGTAAAAAAGCAAAAGCGGCAGACAAGCCTGCCGCTCACAAGCCGCGTCGGTTGGAGCAAAGGGGCGCCCAAGTCAAGTCCGGCGTGCCAAGCGCCGGCTTGAAAGCGGTGTCGGCTCGCTGCGCCGCCCGGCCATTCAATCAGGATATACCGCGGGTAGCAAATTGGAGAAGCGGGTCGGCACAGCCGAAATGCGCCCTTTCGTGCTGTCTCAATCGATGCCCTTTACCGGCTGTTTACCATGGTTGGTGCACGCTCGCGCTCATCACGGGGGCAGGAACAATGGCTGGGGCATCGGCAAACCTACGGGAAGAACTGGCGGCGCGAATCGGGATGCTTGATGCGTGCATCGGCCTGAAACGGCCTGACGACCTTGCACGCGAAATCGATGCGATCCGCGATCTCGCCCACCGCCATGGCATGCGCCCCGCCGTCACCGTCGCTCAGGCACTGGAAATGGCGCTGGCGCGGGGCGAACGCGGACCGCTGATCCAGGACTGGCTGGCGATCCTACGCGATGCGGTGCGCAGCGAGCGGCATGACGACGCGGCCTGTGACACGTTCCGCGCCGCCTGTTCCGTGCGCCTGTTCGGATAGGCAGATGGACGCATTAATGGCGGCATTGGTCGCGGCGTTGATGGCGCAGGCAACCGATCGCACGCCATGGCTCGCCGCGATCCTCGCCACGCGCTTCGGCCGGCCCGGTGCGGTGATCCTGGGCACGGTGCTGGCCTTGGCGATCGGCAATGCAGTGGCGGCGGTGGGTGGCCTACTCATCGCCGCACACATGTCACCCAATGCACGCGACCTGCTTCTGGCCGTATCGCTTATCTTTGCCGGAGCGTCCTGCCTCGTGCCGATCAAGCCGCCCGAACGGCTCGCCACCTGGAAGATCGGCGCTTTCGCCACCAGCCTGTTCGGCATCCTCATTCTCGCGGCGGGCGATCGCAGCCAGTTCATCACGCTGGCCATCACGGCGCGTAGCCCGTCCCCCGCTCTCGCTGCGATCGGCGCGACAATCGGGGCGCTGGCGGTCAACGTGCCCGCAATCCTGCTCGGCGAAAAGGCGCGCCGCAGACTGCCGATTACCGCCACCCGCTTCGTGGTGGCGGCTTTGTTCCTGCTCTTGGGCCTCGTTCTGGGGCTGGGCGCGATCCGGCTGATCTGATTCATCGATCATCATGATCGAGGAATTTGCACGGCAGTGCGCGGAGCGTTTCCAGCATCGGTTCGTTATCGCAACGATACTCCATCATCGCACAGGACAAATTCATGGCCGATCCCGTCGCACCGCTGAAGACACCGACCGACATCAAGAGCAATGCGGCCAAGTCCGTCGCCGAGGCGCTGAACGGTATCCTCGCCGACAGCTTCGCGCTGTATATCAAGACCAAGAACTTCCACTGGCACGTCTCCGGCCCGCATTTCCGCGATTATCACCTGATGCTCGACGATCAGGCGGCGCAGATTCTCGGCACGACCGATGCGATCGCCGAACGTGTGCGCAAGACCGGCAACACCACCCTGCGCTCGATCGGCGATATCGCGCGGCACCAGACGATCACGGACAATGACGAGCCCTTCGTCTCCGCCGCAGACATGTTGGTCGAACTGCGCGACGACAATCTGAAGCTGGTCGAGACGCTCCGCGAGGCGAAGGACATCGTCGACGACGCAAAGGACAACGCGACCAGCGGCATCCTCGACGACTGGACCGATCAGGCCGAGGAGCGCGCCTGGTTCCTGTTCGAGGCCAGCCGCAAGGGCTGATAGTGGTATCGGTTTCCAGGGGCGGCGGGTGACAGGGGCTGACTC
Organism: Sphingomonas sp.; assembly: GCF_025363195.1. Taxonomy (GTDB): domain Bacteria; phylum Pseudomonadota; class Alphaproteobacteria; order Sphingomonadales; family Sphingomonadaceae; genus Sphingomonas. The sequence goes on along the minus strand of NZ_JANYEK010000038.1, from coordinate 370 downwards.
CCTACGTAACAAAGGAACGCCATAAACCATAGAGGTCCTGTTCGTCTCCAGCGTTCGCGGGGATTCAAAGCGGCAGCCGCCTCACGACGAATACGTGCGAATGTTCGGTGCCCTTAGAGAGCGCGGCGCGGTTCGGCCCGTGAGCCCGTCGCAGCAAAGCCGCGCCGTAAGACGCGCTTTGATCCCGCGGCCGGGGCGGGGGGCGGGACGCCGATCAGCTTTGCTATTCGGTTCGCCGGCCCTTGAAGCCTTGCGCCACCACGAACCATTCCACCGATCCCTTGCGGCTGGCGGGCGGCTTGGCGTGCTTCACGGTGGTGAAGTTGCGCTTCATCTCGGCAACCAGTTCCGAATCCGCGCCCCCGGCGAA
>NZ_JANYEK010000258.1 GCF_025363195.1 Sphingomonas sp. | reverse complement strand
ATCCAGGCGAAGGTCGCGGCCTGATCGCGCAGGTCGATGCGCGTCTCGGGCGAGACGATCGTGCAGCCTTCGGACGCCAGCCGGCGAACGATCGCGCGGCCGACCATGCCGCGGTCGCCCGCAACCCAGATGCGCCTGCCCGAAAGATCGAACATGGTGTCGATCAGCGCTTGATGGTCAGGGGCACCGCCGGGCGCTCCTCGTCCGGGCGGCGGGTTTCGGCTTCTCGCGCGATGACTTTCAGATCTTCGCGCACCATCTCGGCGCACAGTTCGTCCAGCGTGGTAGTCGCTTCCCAGCCAAGCAGGCGCTTGGCCTTGGCCGGGTTGCCGATCAGCAGTTCGACTTCGGTCGGGCGGAAATAGCGCGCATCGACCTTGACCAGCGCCCTGCCGGTCTTGGCGCAGGTGCCGATCTCATCCACACCGGAGCCGGTCCAGTCGATCTGTACGTCGACCTCGGCGAACGCTTTGTCGACGAACGAGCGGACGGTCTGCGTCACGCCGGTCGCCAACACGAAATCGTCTCCTTTGTCGTGCTGCACGATACGCCACATGCCCTCGACATAATCGCGCGCATGCCCCCAGTCGCGCTGTGCATCGAGATTGCCGAGGTACAACGTGTCTTGAAACCCGAGATGGATCGCGGCGACGGCGCGAGTGATTTTGCGCGTGACGAAGGTCTCGCCGCGCAACGGGCTTTCGTGGTTGAACAGGATGCCGTTCGAAGCATGGATGCCGTAAGCTTCGCGGTAGTTCACCGTGATCCAATAGGCATACATTTTCGCGGCTGCGTACGGAGAACGCGGATAGAAGGGCGTCGTTTCCGACTGCGGCACTTCCTGAACCAGCCCGTAGAGTTCCGAGGTGGAGGCCTGATAGATCCGCGTCCGGTCGCTCAGCCCAAGCAGGCGGATTGCCTCCAGCAGGCGCAGCGTGCCGATACCGTCGGCATTGGCGGTATATTCCGGCGTTTCGAAACTGACCGCGACATGGCTCATCGCAGCGAGGTTGTAGATCTCGTTCGGCTGGACCTCTTGCACGATGCGCGTGAGGTTCATCGAATCCGTCATGTCGCCATAATGCAGGTGTAGCCGTGCGCCGGTCTCATGAGGATCCTGATAGATATGGTCGATCCGTCCGGTGTTGAAGGATGACGAGCGACGCTTGATGCCGTGGACCTCATAGCCCTTGGCCAGCAGCAATTCCGCCAGATAAGCGCCGTCTTGTCCGGTGACACCAGTAATCAAGGCGGTCTTCGTCATCATGTGCTCCGAGCGGCACGCCGCCGCGAAATGGGCGCGCGTGCGATTGTGCAATGCGGGGGGTGCAATAGCAGCCCGTGCATGCACGTCCAGTAGTGGAGCGTCCGGCGTCGAAGGCCGTGCGCGCATTCGCAGGATTCAGACGCCAGTATATTCGCGATACCAGTCGACAAAGGAAGGCACGCCCTGCTCGATCGACACGGTGGGAACATAGCCGACATCATGCGCGATTGCGTCGATATCGGCGAAGGTGTCCTTCATGTCGCCAGGCTGCATCGGCTGCGACACGCGGATCGCGGGTTTGCCGCAGGCTTGCTCGATCAGGTCGATCAGCCGACCGAGCCGTTCCGACTTGTTGTTGCCGATATTGTAGAGCCGGTGTGGCGATATGCTGCCCCCGGCCTTGACCAGTCCGTCATCGGCGGGCGGTGAATCGAGGCAGGCCAAAATCCCGGCGACGATGTCTTCGATAAAAGTGAAGTCGCGCGCCATGTCGCCGTCGTTGAACACCTGGATCGGCCGGCCTTCGAGGATCGCGCTGGTAAACAGCCACATCGCCATGTCGGGCCGTCCCCACGGGCCGTAGACGGTGAAGAAGCGCAGGCCCGTGAGCGGCGTGCGATACAGATGCGCATAGGTGTCGCTCATCAATTCGTCGGCGCGCTTGGTCGCTGCGTAGAGCGACAGCGGGCGATCGGCGCGATCGTCAACCTTGAACGGCAGATTCGCATCGCCGCCATAGATCGAGGACGACGAGGCGTAGACGGTGTGCCGGATGCCGCGATGCCGGGCGAGTTCGAGGACATTGAGATGCCCGGCGATGTTCGAATGCACATAGGCGCGGGGGTTCTCGATCGAATAACGCACGCCAGCCTGCGCGCCGAGATGAACGATACGGTCGAACTCCCGGCCCACCAGCGCACTATCGAGCGCCTCGTGATCGGCGAAATCCACTGTGAGGAAATCGAACCGGCCATCCGGGACCCGCGCGACCTCGGCCAGACGGGCGTGTTTGAGACGGACGTCGTAATAATCGTTGAGGATATCGACCCCGATCACGCGGTCCCCCCGCGCCAGCAGGGCGCGGGAAACGGCGGCACCGATGAACCCAGCGGCGCCGGTGACGAGGATGGCTGGACTGGTCATGCCCCCACCCTAGCAAATCGCGGACGCGGTGATAACGGAATAGCGCGATATTGCTGCTCGCATGGCGTGCGCGGTCTTGGCGCTCCCGTGACGTACCCTTCTCAGATGGCTTCCTTCAATCCCAGCGATCGCACCATCAAAGCGTGGGATCAAAACATTTGGGGATCAAGCGCGGCAGGTGCCAAACGCAGAAGCGCGAACCTGACCACGCAACCACCAGCCGTTCAAAACGCCGCCGCGAACCGCACCGCGCCCCCGCGATCGTCGGGCAGGGCGACGAAATTGCCGGGATCGCGGCGCCAGAACAGGTTGGTTTGCAGGATGCCGCCGAGCATTGCCACACTGTAGCGCGCTTCGAAATCCAGTTCGCGTCCGGTGGGGGCTAGGTTGAGGCGTTGCGTCAGCCATGCGCCGGGCGCGCCGGTTGCGTAATCATAGTTTACGGGCAGGCGCAGATCGATGCCGCCGCTGGCAACGCGCAACGGCTGGGCGAGGCGCAGGCCGAAACTGTCGCTACGCGTGAACAGGCCGTCCTTCCCGACATCGGCGGCAAAAGCGTCGGTGCGAATCAACCCTGATCCGGACAGGCCGCCGCGCACATCGGCACTCGTCCAGCCCTGCCGCATCGATCCGCCGAGATACCAGCCGCCACCGGCCTCCAGCCGCGCGACGCTATCGATGAACCAGCTGGTGGCACGCGTAGCCCCGAAGGCGTTGCCGAAATGCGCGCCGAGCACTGTGTCGCGCTCGCCGAGCCGCGAAAAAGCAAGGCCGGTGGCGAGCGCGCCGTCCTGCCGGTCGAACGACACTGCGGCACGGTCATAGCCCGAGCGACGGTAATACGGGCGGGCGCCGGAAAAAGTGCTGATTTCCCCCGGGCTGAGCACGTCGCCGCTTTCCATCGCGACGGTGACACCCCAAGCGCCGAACCGGTTGCGCAGGGCTGCCGATCCCCTGGTCCGATTGTCGAAGCCCTGATCTGACAGGGGTTCACGCGCCACCAGAAAGGCCGGGTCGCGCCGCCCCACCAGCCGTGCGGCCAGCACCGATCCGCCCTGTGCGAAGCCCAGGGCAAATTGCGCGGTGCTGCCCAGCCGCTGCGTCACCAGCCCGGCTATAGCGCTTGCGCGCTGGCCGTCCGAGGGGGACAGCATCGTGCGTTCAATCGATACGCCGCCGACCGGCGCGGCAGCGAGGGTGACCTCGACCGCCATGTCCTTGACCGACGTGGCAAGGGTGCGCGTAGTGGATTGCAGCGAGTTGACGAAAGTGCGGGCGACGCTGGCCCGGTTAATCGTGTGGGCGAGATCGATCGCGAAGGCGCGACTATACCCATCGAGGATCACCGCGCCGAGCGGGCCCTGCTTGGCGTCGCCCATCGGGGCGGACAGGGTGGCGTTGGCGGTCAGAGATATTATTGCGGTGGAGCCCGCGACGGAGGCGGTACCGATCGGCTGGAAGGCGCGGGTCAAATCCAGTATGCCGCTGCCATAAGTCGTATCCACGCCGGGCGCGCCGGCATCGCGGGCGGAGGAGAACAGGATGCTGACGATCTGGCTGCCGGTGAGATTTGGAAAGGCCTGGGCCAGCAAGGCGACGGCACCGGAAATCTGTGGAGCGGAAAAGGACGTGCCTGTCCAAAGGCACACTTTGGTACTCATGCAGGGCGCGCGCACCTGTTCGCCGACGGCGGCGAGGTAGTGGCTCGCGCTGTTGCCGGCACGATTGCTGAAGGCCGAAATCTGATCGCTGGCATTGACCGACCCGGCGATGATAACCAGCCCGCGCGCGGCGGCGTTGTTTGCGATCTGGGCGAACAGATCCGGATTGGCGGCGGTGACGGGATCGGTATCGTATTCGTTGCCGGCCGATATCACGACGATGATGCCGGCGGCGGTGGCGCGGTCGATTGCGGCGATCACGCTGGAGTTGGGCGATGATCCGCCAAGCGACATGTTGATGACGCGCGCGCCATTGCTGGTCGCCACGTCGATGCCGCGTGCGATCGAACTGTCGTTGAACGTGCAACCGGCTTTGGTGCCGGTCGTCGCGCAACTGCCCGGCGTATCGGTGCGCAGCACGAGCACCGTGGCATCGAAGGCGACGCCTTGCGTGCCAGTGGCGGTGCCGGTGCGCCGCCCGGCCAGTGTGAAGGCGACGGCGGTGCCGTGGCCGTCCTCGTCATTCGTTCCGGTGCCGCCCGCGACGTTGGTCGAGGCGGCCGAGACGCGACCGGTGAATTCCGGGCTGGCCGCATCCAGCCCGCTGTCGATCACGCCCACGGTGATCCCGGCACCCGTGGCTTTTTTCTGATAGGCGGCCAGCGCGTTCAACGACACCGCGCCGATCGTCGCGCGATATTCGGCGGTGTCGTAATTGGTCGCGGTGGGTGTCGGAGAGGGTGCCGGGGTCGGGCTCGGGGCTGGCGTGGGCGCAGGGGTCACGATTGGCGGGGGTGTGCTGTTCACGCCGCCGCCACCGTCGCTGCCGCACCCGGCCAGGGTGCCACACAGGATCAGCGCAGACGTGTGCCACAACCGATGTCGCGAAAGGCGGATCGCTTGACTGCGCTGGTTCAGGCTCGTCGCCATAAGTGTTCAACCCGCCCCGTACGAAAACACGGCCCGCTACATCCAGGCCGCTGAAACGGCGTGCATCACGCGCCGATCGATCCCCATCGTCGATCCTAGCATAAGCGATAGCGCTTACAATCGAATCGGGCGGGGGCATGTTTGATTTTGGAGTGCAGCGTTTGCACGACCGACGCTGCGCTCAAAGTTCGACTCGGGTCGACCAACCCGCTCACATCGCAAGACGCAGCGGCTCGACCTTGGCAGGCGCGCGCGGCTGGTCGGGCCAGATGCCGCGCGTGTCGTAGACGATCTTGTCCGCGCGCTCATCGACCGGCACGGATTTGAACACGTCGTGATCGACCAGCACAATCATGATGCCGCACGTCTCGATCGCGGTGTCGATATCGGTCAGCGTCGCGCCCGAGCCGTCGAACTCGCGCGGCAGCGTCCTGGCATACGGCTCGACCACGCGGATGCGCGATCCGAAGCGCTGCGCCAGCGCGCTCGCCACCTTCAGCGCCGGGCTTTCCCGGAAATCATCGATGTTCGCCTTGAAGGCGAGGCCGAGACAGGCGACCGGCACATGCGGATTGGCAGCGATCATTTCGGCGGCGCGATCGATCGTATAGTCGCACTTCGCGTCGTTAACCTCGCGCGCGGTGCGGATCAGCGGCGTGTTCCGGGCGTCGGCATGGACGAGGAACCACGGATCGACCGCGATGCAATGGCCGCCGACTCCGGGGCCGGGTGACAGGATGTTGACGCGCGGGTGGCGATTGGCGAGGCGGATCACCTCCCATACATCGACGCCCATCGTATCGGCGACGCGGCTGAGTTCGTTGGCGAATGCGATGTTCACATCACGGAAGGCGTTTTCGGTGAGTTTGGTCATCTCAGCCGCGCAGGCCGTGGTGGTGACGCACGCCCCACGCACGAAGCGGCGATAAAAGGCCAGCGCCTTACGCGCGCAACGTGGCGTGATGCCACCGATAACCCGATCGTTATCGATCAATTCGACCAAAATCCGACCCGGTAATACGCGTTCCGGGCAATAGGCGATCGCAATGTCCGGGCTCTCGTTCGTCTTGCCCGGCACCTTCAGATCGGGGCGCAACTCGGCAAGCAGATCGCGGACCTTCTCGGTCGTGCCGACCGGCGATGTGGATTCGAGGATCACGACATCGCCAGCTTTCAGGACTGTGGCGATCGTGGTCGCGGCGCGCAGGACATAGCCGATGTTCGGCGCATGATCGTCGGCGAACGGCGTCGGCACGGCGATGACGAACACATCGGCGGGCGCGATCTGCATCGAGGCGTGTAGGTTACCGCGCGCGACAACCCCCGACACCAGACCGTCGAGATCGACTTCCTCGATATGCACCTTGCCGGAGTTGACCGTATCGACCACCGATTGCGTGACATCCACGCCGAGCACCTTGGCCCCCGTGCGGGCGATGACGGCGGCGGTGGGCAGGCCGATATAGCCCAGCCCGACAACGACGACGTTCAGTTCAGAATCCGAAACCATCGGCAATCACCCCTGCGATCCTTGCGGACGCATGGCCGTCGCCGAACGGATTGTGGGCGCGGGCCATGGCCGAGTATGCGTCCTTGTCGTCCAGCAGGGTTGATATTTCGGAAACGATTCGGCCGGAATCGGTGCCGATCAGCTTTGCGGTGCCCGCCGTGACGCCTTCCGGGCGCTCCGTGGTCGCGCGCATCACCAGCACCGGCTTGCCGAGGGCAGGGGCTTCCTCCTGCACGCCGCCCGAATCGGTCAGCGCGATGTGGCATAGCCCAAGCGCGCGGACAAAATGCGGGTAATCGAGCGGATCGACGCGGGCGACGTTCGGCCGATCCCCTAGCATCGCGTCCATCACCGACACGACGTTGGGGTTGGGATGGACGGGAAACAGGATCGCGGTGTCGGGCCTGTCGGCAATCGCCTGAATGGCCCGCGCGATATTGGCCATGCCATCGCCAAAATTCTCGCGCCGGTGCGTGGTGACGAGGATGATGCGTTTGTCGGCGAACCGCGCGGCAATCTTATCCAAACCGGATCCCAGTGCGGGATCGGCGGCAAGCTTGGCTTGGGTCGCGTACAGCGCGTCGATTACCGTATTGCCGGTGACGTGGATCGTCGCGGGATCGATATTCTCGCGCTTCAGGGCATCGGCGGAGGTTTCGGTCGGCGCGAAATGCTGGTCGGCGATCGGCGCGACGATGCGGCGATTCACTTCTTCGGGCCACGGTTGATAGATATTGCCGGATCGCAAGCCCGCCTCGACATGGCTGACCGGGATTTTGCGGTAATAGGCGGTTAGCGCGCCGACCATGGCGGTGGCGGTGTCGCCCTGCACGATCACGCGATCGGGCTTTTCGGCATCCATCACTTCGCCCAGCGCGGTCAGCAGGCGCGCGGTGAGCCGGTCGAGGCTCTGCCCCGGCTCCATGATGTCGAGGTCGATATCGGGGGTCAGGCCAGCGATGCTCAACACCTGGTCCAGCAACCCGCGATGCTGCGCGGTAACGCAGGTGCGCACGCCGAGGCCGGGTGTCGCCTTCAGCGCTGCGACGACGGGAAACAGCTTGATCGCCTCCGGACGGGTGCCGAAGACGACCAGGACTTTGTGAGGTGTCGCGCGGGATATGGGAGCGGCCATGTTCCGCTCAATACCGCGAATCACTTAAAGCAGCGCTAATTGCATAAGCAGTCTTTGTACGCCTCGCCTGTGGCTCCAATTTACCCGGTTAATTGCAAAATATTTTAATATTAGCGTTAAGTGGCAGACGTATAACGGTAATTATTCAAGTTAACTCAAGTAATAAATATTTTTATCGATTATTGTTGCAATAAACGAAGAAATGTTTTTTTCATAGGTCGCATTCGCTGGAAAAGGCAGGTGACATGAACGAAAAAAAAGCTACCCATTGGGGTGCAATAATTGCTTTTTTTACCGCCGTCGTCGCACTTGTCAGCGCCTTGGTGGCGTTCAATCACATGTTGAATGAGCAGCAGGAAAAAACTGACCAACAAAGAGTTGAGGATCAACGGCAGCGCGATAGGGATCGGGAAGAATTCCAGCGTCAGAGAGTGTTGCAGCAACGCCAAATCGTGGACGCCGCCGCAGCCCAGCAGCGTTTGCAACTCTGCAGTCGACACCAAGAGAATGCACGAGTATTCGATACCGATTTTGACCGACTGTATCGAGAACATGGTCAGTTGCTGTCAGCAATGCAATCATGCGCGAAGGAAAAACCGGATAATCAGGTAAGTTGTGGCGTGACGGTTTGTGCATTGGCGGCTTTTTGGACCGGCGGCGAGTCGAACTGTATCGACGTTGCATCCAGGATAGACGCCATGAAGCAACGGGCGCTTGCCGAAAAGAAACTTGCCACAGCAGACAGCTGTCAGATCGGAGAATCGGTTGTTGTCACCTATTTTAATTAAAAGTCGTTCAAAATGCTGCGCGAGTTATGGTATTTTGGTCAGCTCCAGAGTGGATTTTATTAAGATACTGGTAAGTTGTATCTCTAACCGATCTGGGCGATGGTGTCACATTCTGATCGCTTTTCACCGTCACGATCCGAACACTCAGTGTGTCGATATTCTCGACATTGGAATCGGTCAGCAGGTGCAGCCCGGATCCTTGGGCAGCGTGATCGTGCGGAAGCGGAAGGCGAGGGCGTCGACTAGCAATAATTTGCCCGCGCTGTCGTCTCCAAAGCCGGTGATCGCGCGGATCACCTCCAGCGCGGCGAGGCTGCCGAGCAAACCGGTCATCGCACCGAGAACGCCTTGGTCGGCGCAACTCGCCTCCGGGCGGTCGGGATCGTTTCCGACGAAACAGCGGTAGCAGGGCTTGTCGGCTTCCCAGCCACGGAACACGCCGAGTTGTCCTTCGAACTGCCCGACCGCCGCCGACACCAAGGGAATGCGCGCCGCGAGGCAGGCATCTGTCACCACCAGGCGGGTGGTGAAATTGTCGCAGCCGTCCAGCACCACGTCCGCCCCGGCGATCAGGTCGGCGGCATTGTCAGGCCCGATGCGCACGGCGTGCATCTCGACCACGACGTTCGGGTTCAGTCGCGACACGGCGATGGCGGCGGCGGCGACCTTGGGCTGGCCGATATCGTCGGTGCCGAAGATCGTCTGGCGCTGCAGGTTGGAGAGATCGACCGCGTCGTCGTCGATCAGGATTAGGCGGCCGATCCCGGCGGCGGCAATATACTGGATCGCCGGGCTGCCGATGCCGCCTGCACCGACCACCACCACGCGCGCCGCCTTCAGCCGCGCCTGCCCCGCGCCGCCGATATCCTGCAACACGATATGCCGGGCATAGCGTTCGAGTTCCGCGTCGGAGAGGATCATCCCCGCCAGTCGAACATGATGGTCGCGCGGTACCAATGGTCGCCTCCAACACCGCCTACACCCCCGGTGCGGATGTTCGCGCGGGCAAAGCTGAGGACGAGGCCCGCACCATATTGCTCGACCGTGGGGCAGTGGATCGCGCGCGGCACGGTGCGGCGGACGATGCCATCGGCACCGATCAACGTTGCGACATCGACCCTGACGACATAATGCCCGTTCACTGGCCGGGCGATCGGGCAGCGACCGGCCGCGATCTCGGTGGCGACGAAGCCCGACAGCGATGCGGCGATTTCGGGCGGCTTGATATAAGGCATCGGCGCCAGCACCGACCAGTCGGTGGGCAAGGCGAGGGCCAACCCGGCAGGCGGCGCCGGCGCCTGCAGGACCGGGGGGGGCATGACCGGGTGAGGCACGACCGGGTGAGGCACGGCCGGCGGGGGCGGCGCCCCCTGCGCGGTGGCCTGCAACAAAAACAAAAATGCGAGCATCATCGGCCTGTGGACCCGAACCCTCCGCTTCCGCGCGCAGTATCGTCGAGCCGGTCGACCTCGTCCAGCGTGGCGCGTTGGACCGGGGCCGGAACGAGTTGGGCGATGCGATCCCCGCGCGCGATCACAAAGGGTTCGGTGCCGAGATTGGCCAGGATCACCTTCACCTCGCCGCGATAATCGCTGTCGATCGTTCCGGGCGTGTTCAGACAGGTGATGCCATACTTCAGCGCCAGGCCGGAGCGCGGGCGCACCTGTACCTCGAAGCCGCGGGGAATGGCGATGGCAAAGCCGGTGGCGACCGCTGCGCGCGCGCCCGGTGCGAGCGTCAGTGGCTCTGCCGCGACGACATCCATACCGGCGGCGCCGTCGGTCGCGTAAGCGGGCAGGGGCAGGTTGACGCCGTGGGGCAGGCGTTGGAGGGCGATGGTGATCGGAATGCTCATGGCGTTTCCTTTAACGGCATGCCCTCTAACACCATACTCTTTAACGCCACGTGCGGTGGCGGCGAAGCGGATTGTTATTGATCCGGGTAAAGATCCGGCGGTTGCGCCCGCTGAACGATTTGACATTTGACCTGCGCGTTCAGCGGCGTAGCTTCGCGACGGCCCTGTCCAGGGGCGTAGGAGACTTGTTTATGCGTAAACTCATCATCGTCGCAACCGCACTCGCCTTCGCGGCCAGCGCAACCCCGTCCTTCGCCGCGCCATGCAAGGATGCCAAGGGCAAGTTCATCAAATGCCCGCCCAAGCCCGCCGCGAAATGTCGCCTGAACGGCAAGTTCGCAAGCTGCAAGACGCCGGGCGCCAAGCCTATGTGATCTTCGGATCGACGTCTGCCCGGGCCTCTTCGGCTCGGGCGGACGATGATATCGGGTGGTGTGCGCTAATTCTTGCGCGCGAACCACACCCCCGCGCCCCCGCACGCCGGATCCTGCTCGACATGGGCGACCGTGATCAGGCCTTGCGCGGCAAGGGCGGTGCCATAGTCGGTCGGCCCGAGTTCATCGCGGTAGAGCGTGCCATTGCGATAATCGGCGATGTCGTTGTCCTTGTCCGTCGCGACGTTGAATAAGAGTCGACCGCCCGGCTTCAACCACAAGGCCGCGCGTCTGGCCATGCGACCCTGGTCGATCCGGCCCATCACCGACAGGCAATTCCACGCCAATACGCCGTCGAACGTCTCGTCCAGCACGATGTCGCGCATGTCACCATGCAGCCAGCGCTGGCGCGGGAAACGGGTGCGGGCGAGATCGACGGCGTGCCGATCGTAGTCCACACCCACGACGGAGAACCCGCGACCGACGAGATAGCGCGCGACCGGTTCGCCCGCGCCACAGCCGAGATCCAGCACCGTGCCGCCGTCGGGCAAGGGCGTGACAAAGCGATCCAGCCAAAGCTTGGTGCCGGGCGTGAGGCCGATCATCGCGTATGCCGATTCCGTACGCAGGAACCCGGAACCTGACATTGCGTCATCCGTTGTTTGCGCACTACCGGGAGTGGCGATTTTCGGCGCGACCGTGAGGTCATGAGGACACACGACATGGGCGAGCTTACCGACAAGATCAAAGGCAATGTCAACGAGGCTATGGGCAAGATCAAGCAGCACAGCGAGGACGCGGAAACGCGCGACAAGGGTGAAGTGCAGGAAGCCAAGGGCAAGGCGGAGCAGCTGAAAGGCAAGGTCAAGGGCCTGCTCGGCGACGATATCTGACGTCGCTGCAGACGTTTCCGGAAAAGGCCGCCGCCGGGCAACCGGCGCGAACTTCTTCAAGGGTTGCAGGCATCAACCGCCGCGCACTCTGGTGAGGGTGGTGCCTGCCGTGATTGCCTCGACATCTGTCTTCAGGTGCAGCAGGCACACGCCCTTTTCCGCCATGGCGCGGTCTAGCGCAGGAGCGAATTCGGCGGTGGCTTCGACCGTCTCGGCCCAACAGCCATAAGCGCGCCCGAGCGCGGCGAAGTCGGGATTGTGCAGCCGCGTTCCCTTAACCCGGCCGGGGAATTCGCGCTCCTGATGCATGCGGATCGTACCGTACCAGCCATTATCGATCACCAGCACGAGCATGTCGGCCCCGTGCGCGACGGCAGTTGCGAGTTCCTGCCCGTTCATCAGGAAACAGCCGTCTCCGGCCAGTGCGACGACGGTCCGGGCCGGGTAGCGCAAGGCGGCGGCAGTCGCGGCGGGGACACCATAGCCCATTGCCCCGGCGGTGGGCGCCAATTGCGTTGGTTTAACGCCGTAGCGCCAATACCGGTGCCACCAGCCGGAATAATTTCCCGCGCCGTTGCAGATGATCGTGTCGGCGGGGAGTCTGTCGCGCATGGCGGCGACGCACGGGCCGAGATCGAGGGTCAAGTCGCGCGGAGCGGGGGTGGACCAGGCGAGATATTCGGCATGCGCTGCGGTGGCAGCCGCGCCGGGCTCCTGCTCGGCCCCCAGCATTTCCATCAGATTGGCAAAGCGTTCGACATCGGCGCAGATGGCGAGATCTGCGCGGAAAGTGCTGTTGAGTTCGGTCGGGTCGGGATGGACATGGATCAACGACTGGCCGGGATGATCGGGCGTGACTAAGGTGTAGCCGTCCGTCGTCGCCTCACCGAGGCGCGCGCCCATCACGATCACCAGATCGGCATCCCGCACCCGCGCCACGAGTTTTGGGTTGGGACCATAACCGAGGTTGCCGGCATAAGCCGGGCAATCGTTCGGCACCGCATCCTGCCGCCTGAACGCCGCGACCAGGGGCACGCCCGACGTCACGCCGAAAGCGGCGACCGCCGTGCCGGTGTGGCTATTCCACGCTGCGCCACCGATGATCGCAACCGGGCGCTTTGCCGCCTTCAGCATATCGTTGGCGGTGCTCGCCGCTTCGATCAGCGCATCCTGCTCGACGCGGTTGACCTGTGGCCGATCCAGCGCTTCGACAGCATCCAGCAACATGTCCTCCGGCAGTGCCAGCGCCACCGGGCCCGGGCGCCCGTTCATCGCAGTCGCATAGGCGCGGGCGATATATTCGGGGATGCGCCGGGCGTCATCGATCTTCGCGGCCCATTTGCATAACGGGCCGAACATCGCCGCGAAGTCGATTTCCTGAAACGCCTCGCGATCCTTGGTGCCGCGATCGACATCGCCGATGAACAGGATCATCGGCTGGCTGTCCTGCATCGCGACATGGACGCCGATCGACGCGTTTGTCGCGCCGGGGCCGCGGGTGACGAAGGCGATTCCGGGTCGTCCGGTCATCGCGCCATCGGCACACGCCATAAACCCGACGCCGCCTTCCTGCCGGCAGACGACGAGGTCGATTTCAGGCGTATCGTGCAGCGCGTCGAGCACGGCGAGAAAGCTTTCCCCTGGGACGGTAAAGATGCGATCGCAGCCTTGCGCGACGAGTTGGTCGACCAGGATGCGGCCACCGGTGCGGGTTTGGGTCATGCCTACCGGTCTAGCGACGGCCGCGGGCACTGAAAAGAGCCCGGCAATCTCGACCGGATATGTCGACCAGATATGTCGGCCAGAACCGTAGGCCAAAACCGCCGGCCAGAACCGTCGGAAAGTCTTACACTCTGGGCGACGGGAATTTCGCGTTAACCATCGCCCGCCCCGGAATTCCGTGCGAGCGAAAAACTGGCACGCCGTCTGCATCGTTTTACGCAGCCGAGCGTCTCTACGCTTCAGCAGGGCGAGCCAGCGCAATTCAGTCTCGCGCAGGCCCGCCCGCACCCGGCCTTTCAATTTTCCCAGGTCTCGATTTTTTGATGATGGACGGCTTCCGCCGGCCCAATCCTCTCATCCGTTCAGGCTAATCGATGGTGACGAGTGCCACCGGCTTGCTCTATGTAGACGGTTCGGAAGGACGGAGCATGACTCCCACGCTCATCACGGCGAACCGCAATTATAGCAGCTGGTCGCTGCGCCCATGGGTGCTGATGAAGGCGCTCGGCATCGCGTTCGAGGATCGGATCGAGCCGTTTGGCGAGGCCGAGAATTACGTCGCGTTCCGCGCCTTCTCGCCGACCGGACAGGTACCGGTGCTGATCGACGGCGACCGCACGATCTGGGATTCACTCGGCATCACCCTGTATCTGGCCGAACGGTACGACGGCGTGTGGCCGAAGGACGAGGCCGCCCGTGCCTGGGCGATGTCCGCCACCGCCGAAATGCATGGCGGGTTCGCGGCCCTCCGCAATGATTGCACGATGAATATCGGCGTCCGCGTCAATCCCAGGCCGGCCTCTCCCGCGCTCGACCGCAACATCGCGCGGCTGGCGGAATTGTGGGCGGAGGGGATCGAACGGTTCGGCGGGCCGTGGCTGGCGGGCGCGGACTTCTCCGCCGTCGATGCCTTTTACGCCCCGGTCGCATTCCGCGTGCGCAGCTACGGGCTCGATGTCGGCTCAGCCGGTGCGGCGTGGGTCGCGCACATCCTCGATCACCCCGCGATGCGCGATTGGGAAGCGACCGCGTTGACCGAGACGTGGCGCGAAGCAAGCCATGAGGCGGAACTCGCTGCGGCCGGGACAATCACGGCGGATTATCGGGCGGGGTGATGCGCGGAACCATATCACGCCGGGTGCCCTGGTAAACACCGGACACTTGCGAGCGCTCCCAATAAGCGTAAAGCGCGTAATATTATGGCAAGCATTCCCCTCACCCTGTACGAAAAAATCTGGGTCAACCATCTCGTGGAACAGCGCGACGACGGGACGTGCCTGATTTATATCGACCGCCACCTCGTCCATGAGGTGACCAGTCCGCAGGCATTCGAGGGCCTGCGCGTCGCAAACCGCAAGGTGCGTCGGCCCGATCTGACGCTTGCCGTGCCCGACCACAATCTGCCGACCAGCCCCCGCGTCGATGCGCGCGGGAACGAAGTGCCGATCGCCGACCGGGAAAGCGCGGTACAACTTGATCTTTTGCGCCGGAACACCAGCGAATTCGGCATCGACTATATTCATGCCAGTTCGGTCAACCAAGGCATCGTCCATGTCGTCGGCCCCGAACAGGGTTTCACCTTGCCCGGCACCACCTTGGTCTGCGGCGACAGCCACACCTCGGCGCACGGCGCGCTCGGCGCGCTGGCGTTCGGCATCGGCACCAGCGAGGTCGAACATGTGCTGGCCACGCAGACCTTGCTGCTCGGCCAGTCGAAAACGATGGAGGTGCGCGTCGACGGTGCGCTCGGTTTCGGCGTGTCGGCCAAGGACGTGATCCTCAGCATCATCGGTAAAATCGGGGCGGCGGGCGGCAGCGGCTATGTCATCGAATATACCGGCGAGGTCATCCGCAATCTCTCGATCGAGGGTCGCCTGACCATCGCCAACATGTCGATCGAGGGCGGCGCTCGTGCCGGCCTGATTGCGCCAGACCAGACGACGTTCGACTATATCAAGGGCCGCCCGATGGCACCGAAGGGCGCGGACTGGGATGCCGCTATCGCCTTCTGGAAGACACTGCCAAGTGACGCAGGCGCGCGCTACGATCGCACCGTCAGGCTCGACGCGACCGACATCGCGCCGGCTTTAACCTGGGGCACCAGCCCGGAAGACGTCGTGCAGATTACCGGCTTCGTGCCCGATCCTGAAAGCTTCGCCGATCCGGCCAAGCGCGTCGCGGCGCAGAAATCGCTCGATTATATGGGCCTGACGCCGGGCACCGCGATGCAGGATATTGGCGTGGATTACGTGTTTATCGGCAGCTGCACCAACAGCCGGATCGAGGACATGCGCGCCGCCGCCGTCGCCAATGGCCGCTCGGTCGCGGATGGCGTGCGCGCTTTGGTCGTGCCCGGCTCGGGTCTGGTCAAGCGACAGGCCGAGGCTGAGGGGCTGGACCGCATCTTTATCGCCGCCGGTTTCGAATGGCGCGAACCTGGCTGCTCGATGTGCCTGGCGATGAACCCCGATAAAGTACCGCCCGGGCTCAGATGCGCTTCCACTTCGAACCGGAACTTCGTAGGACGGCAGGGGCCGGGTGCGCGGACGCATCTGGTATCGCCGGCAATGGCGGCCGCAGCGGCCGTGACGGGGCGGTTGAGCGACGTTCGAGATTTAATCGGGCGGGATCCAATGGGGGCAACATCATGAAGCGCGTTCTCGCTCTACTCGTTTTCGGTACGGTCATCAGCGGCATCGCCGCATATGCCGCCACCGCGCGCAACGTGCCCACAAAGATTTCCTCGACGCGGTAAGGTCTGCCCCCCCACGGGGTAAAAGACGCGATCAAAACGAAGGTCCGAACATGCATCCCGTGAAGCAGGTTTCCGGTCGCGCCTACCCGTGGGGCGCTAAGAATATCGATACCGACGTCATCATTCCGGCGCACTGGTTGAAGACGATCACCCGGTCCGGCCTGGGGAAGGGCGCGTTCGAAACGGTGCGGGCCGATCCCGACAATATTTTCGACGATGCCCGCTACGCAGGTTCGCCGATCCTGATCGCAGGTGATAATTTCGGTTGTGGATCGAGCCGTGAACATGCCGCCTGGGCGCTCGCCGACATGGGCATCGCCGCGGTCCTCGCGCCAAGCTTTTCCGATATATTTTCCGGCAATGCATTCAAGAACGGCATCATCCCCGTCGTGCTGCCGCAAGCGGCGATCGACCGTCTGGTCGAGGTTGCCCAAACCGATACGGTCACCGTCGATCTCGAGACGATGACCGTCACAACGCGCTTCCAGGATCGCTTTCCGTTCGAACTCGACGCATTCCGCCGGCGATGCCTGATGGAAGGGCTGGACGAGATCGGCCTGACGCTGGCAAGGGATACCCAGATTTCGAAATACGAAGCCGGGGTAAACGAACACCGGCCGTGGATGAGCGGAGAACGGGCACATGCGAGCACTTCTGTCGAAAGCGCCGGGCGGACCTGAAACACTAGTTTTGGATCACATGCCCGATCCGGTGGCCGGTCCGGGGCAGGTTTTGGTCGCCGTAAAGGCGTGTTCGATCAATTATCCCGACGTCCTGATCATCGAAGATAAGTACCAGTTCAAGCCTGCACGCCCGTTCGCTCCCGGCGGCGAGATTGCCGGTATCGTCGAAAGCGTCGGCGACGGCGTGACCGAATGGAAGGCGGGTGATCGCGTGATCGGCATGGTCGGGCATGGCGGTTTGGTCGAGAAGGTCGCGGTCGACGCGTCGAAACTGTATGCGCTGCCCGAAGGGCGCAGCTTCGCCGAAGGCGCGGCGCTGATCCTCACCTATGGTACGACGATCCACGCTTTGCTCGATCGGGGGCATATCGCCGAGGGTCAGACCTTGCTGGTGCTCGGCGCTGCCGGCGGTGTCGGGCTGGCGGCGATCGAACTGGGCAAGGCGTTCGGCGCGAAGGTCGTCGCGGCGGTGTCGTCCGAGGAGAAAGCGGCCGTGGCGCGTGATGCGGGGGCGGATGAAACCATCGTCTATGCCCGCGCGCCGTTCGACAAGGACCAATCCAAGGCGCTGGCTGAACAGTTCAAGGCGGCAGGCGGCAAGGCCGGCTACGACGTGATCTACGATCCGGTCGGTGGTGATTACGCCGAACCGGCATTACGCTCGATCGGCTGGGAAGGCCGCTACCTGGTGGTCGGTTTTCCCGCGGGAATCCCGCGACTTCCGCTCAACCTGACGCTGCTCAAATCTTGCGACGTCTGTGGCGTGTTCTGGGGCGCCTTTGCAGCGCGCGACCCGAAGGCGAATACCGCGCATATCGAACGCCTGTTCCGGCTGTGGAAGGACGGAAAGATCGCTCCGCGCGTCACGGAAACCTTCGCCTTCGAAGACGGCGGTAAAGCGATCGCTAAAATGGCCGCCCGCAACGCGATCGGCAAACTGGTGGTCGAGGTCGCGGCGTAAAATTCATACGCGTCATCCCGGCGAAGGCCGGGATCCAACGGGCGGCGATCGAAGGCGGACGGGGTTCAATCGGCCGAACCTGCGGCCCGATGGACCCCGGATCACATCCGGCGTGACGGAAAGGACGCAGGTTGCGCCACCCGCACCGCCCCCCTATCTCGGACACAGACAGACGCCCCAGGGGACGAGCCACATGACCACGTTCGACGACCGCGAGCGCGCATTCGAGACCAAATATGCCCGTGACGAGGAAATGCAGTTCCGTGTCACGGCGCGGCGCAACCGGTTGCTGGGCGTATGGGCCGCCAAGCAGATGGGCCTGACGGCGGAGGAAACCGACGCCTATGCCAAGGCCGTCGTGCAGGCTGATTTCGAGGAAGCCGGCGACGAGGACGTGATCCGCAAGCTGCTGAGTGACCTGACCGCCGCCAGCGTGGAGATCGACGAGGGCGTCGTGCGCCGGGCGATCGAGGAACACAGCGTCGAGGCGCGTCGTCAGCTGATGCAGTCGGAATAAGATCATGGCGATGGCGGCAGACGAGATCGAGGCGTTGATCGTGGGTAATATTCCCGGTGCTCGGGTCGAGATCACCGATCTGGCTGGCGACGGCGATCATTACGCCGCGCGCGTCGTATCCGAAAGTTTCCGGGGCGTCCCCCGGATCAAGCAACATCAGGCGGTCTATGCCGCTTTGGGTGGTCGCATGGGGGGCGTGTTGCACGCCCTGCAACTGACCACCGCCGTTCCCGAGTGAGGATTTAAGAGATGACCGACGACGCCCAGGCCCGCATCGCCGACATGGTCGCGAAAAACGACGTATTGCTGTTCATGAAGGGCAGCCCGCTGTTCCCGCAATGCGGCTTCAGCAGCCGTGCGATAGCGATCCTCAATCACCTGAACGCCGAGTTTGAAAGCGTCGACGTCTTGCAGGATCAGGGCGTGCGCCAGGGGATCAAGGAATTCTCCGACTGGCCGACCATTCCGCAGCTTTATGTAAAGGGCGAATTCGTCGGCGGATCGGACATCATGATGGAAATGTACGAATCCGGCGAGTTAGCGCAATTGTTGGAAGACGAAGGCCTCGTTCGGGCGAGCTGAATTCTGGCGGACAAAGCCGAGCGTCGCGGAGGCGCGCCCCTGATGCGGTCGGACATTGCCTTAAGATGATGGCATCCTGAACTTATTTCAGGATACCAGCGCGAAGGTTAGACCTACCGCCATGCATCCGTGTGTCAGGTCTTCCCAACTCAGTTAATGTAGTGCGCTGTCGTTTTCGCCGCCACATCGTCGGGCGT